>NZ_CP030118.1:1784081-2111795 GCF_006968745.1 Brasilonema sennae CENA114
GGAGTGCAGAGTCAGCCACAACATACTTAATTAATTCGCGTTTGAGTTTAAAGCCATTGACATGAGAATTTTTTGTGAACTTGCTTCTGGAACTTCTTCACCAGGGCGTCTTTGAATATAACTACCATCTGGTTGTAATTCCCAAGCTTGGCGGTTATCTGCCAGCATAATTCCTAAGATTTCTTGCAAATCTTTGGCAATGTCTGCATCTAAGATTGGGGTGATAACTTCTACCCGACGATCTAAATTACGTCGCATCCAATCGGCACTACCGATGTAAATTTCCTCCTGCCCATTGTTATGAAAATAAAAAATGCGGGAGTGTTCCAAAAAGCGACCAACAATACTAATCACGCGAATATTTTCACTAATATCTTTTAGTCCAGGGCGTAAACAGCAAATTCCACGCACAATTAAGTCAATTTGCACGCCAGCGCGGGAAGCTTCGTATAAATGGCAGATGATTTGGGGATCTACCAATGAATTCATTTTGGCAACAATCCGCCCAGTCAAGCCATTATGAATATTTTCGATTTCTCGCTGAATCAGAGAAAGAAAGCGATCGCGCATCGTGACAGGTGCAACCAAAACTTTTCGGTATGACTTTTGCCGCGAGTATCCTGTTAAGAAATTGAAAACATCTGTAACATCCGCTCCCAACTCTTCATTACAACTAAATAATCCCAAATCTGTATAAAGTCGTGCCGTTTTATGGTTGTAATTACCAGTCCCAATATGTACATAGCGAGCAATACGGTCTTGTTCGCGCCGGACGACCATAACAATTTTACTGTGAGTTTTAAGACCGACTAAACCGTAAACTACGTGAATTCCAACCCTTTCCAACCGCTTCGCCCAGTAGATATTATTCTCTTCATCAAACCGTGCCTTGAGTTCCACCAGTACAGAAACCTGCTTACCATTTTCAGCAGCTGCAATTAAGGCATTTATTATCGGTGAGTCAGAAGAAGTCCGATAAAGAGTCATTTTAATTGCCAGCACATTCGGATCATGGGCAGCATAGACAATAAAGTTCACCACAGAACTTGAAAAGGATTGATAGGGATGGTGTACAAATAAATCCTTTTCTCGAATAACTGTAAAAAAATCTTTTCCTTCTTCTATCTCCCGCATCTCTGGATTTAGATTTGGGTTTCTAATCCTTTGTAAGCGAGGATGTACAACAGCTTGCCACGGTTCGTCTTTGAGTTCTGGGACGGGTAAAGACATGAAGTACATCATATCCTTGAGTCCGATAATACCATCTACTTGGTAAACATCATTTTCTTCTAATTCTAAATCCTCCAACAGTCGTTTTTTGATTGATTCAGGAGTTTGAGAATGTATTTCTAACCGCAAAGCATCTCCACCAACGCGCCGTTTTCGCAGTTCCTGCTCAATAGCCAACAGCAAATCATCGGCTTCATCTTCTTTTAATCCCAAGTCAGCATCACGGGTTATACGGAAGGTGTGATATTCTTGTATACTCATTCCTGGAAAGAGGGACTCTAAGTTATGGGCGATCGCCTGTTCCAAAGGAACCCCTGTCCACACTGCTGGTTTGCCATTATTTTGAATTCCCAAATCTGGCGGTAAAGCCAAAAATCGTGGCAAAACTGTAGGAACTTTGACTCTGGCAAACAATTCTTCTTGTGTTTCTGGGTTTTTGACAACAACAGCCAGATTCAAGCTGAGATTGGAAATGTAGGGAAAAGGATGCCCAGGATCAACAGCAAGAGGAGTCACGACAGGGAAGATTTGCTCTTCGTAGTATTTGTCTAAGTAACTTCTCTGCTTTTGAGATAAATCTATATAATCTAAGATGTGTATACCATGCTCGGCAAGTTGAGGTCGTAAGACTTTCTCAAATTGTTCATGCTCTTTGGCGACTAACGGACGCAGCATAGAGCTAATTTCGTCTAACTGTTGTTCTGGCGTGCGAGCATCAGAAGCTAACATGCTAATCTTTGCTTCTACTTGCTGCTTAAGTGCTGCAACGCGCACCATAAAGAATTCATCTAGGTTAGAACTCCATATTGCCAAAAATTTAAGCCGTTCTAGAAGGGGTGTTCGTGAGTCGCAGGCTTCATGTAGCACCCTTTTATTAAACTCTAGCCAGCTTAACTCTCGGTTGAGATAGTATTGAGGGTCGTTGAGATCGATTTGATGAGCGGCCTTCTTTGATTTTGGCATGATGACCACAGAAAGGGAGATGTAGCTTAACACAACTCGGATAGTATACTAAACATAGTAGAGGAAAAAAGCCATCACTTGATCTCAAGGCAAAGACAAAGGGAAATTTGCGGACGGATTGGGAAAGTTGTGTTGCACGATAAAAACACCCAAGTCCAAACGGTTAGACACACGGACGTTGCACTAAGTAGAGATACTTACTGAATTAGTTGAAAACTTTGCGACACTAGTCTAAATTCTAGAGAGCGATCGCTTTTTATTGAAAATTCATTATCAAATGATGCATATTCAAAAAAATGCTGTTACTGAATTGAGGAATGATTTTTAGAATTTTGCTAGTCATTTTCCCTCACCCTTACCTTTACCAAAAAACTATTCATTACCCGAACCTCTCTTAAACATTGCTAGAGAGTAGACTGAAGAATTAACTGAACTAAAATCAAGGAGTGATTGTTGTGACTACATGTCAAGTCCTGTTAGTAGCTTGTTTCAGCACGGCTCTAATGGTATTTAGTATAAGGAAAGCTGCTGCTGTAACTTTCAGTGATGCTCCATTGTTTCAAGATGTTGCTAGCTACACGACAACTATCACAGCTAATAATGATTTAGCCGATATCTACTACCCCAATCCATCAAATTTAAAAACTAGCAATTATTCATTCCCTGTGGCACTTTTATTGCAAGGTGCAAATATTGATAAATCAAATTACTCTAATTACGCTAATTTAGTAGCCCGCTACGGATTTGTGGTAGTTGTACCCAATCACCTCAGAACTTCACCACAAACTGGTAGGATAGGACTATTACCAGAACTCTCACAAATCAATGCTGTTTTGTCACAGATGAAGGTAGATTCGCAAAATCCTACAACCCCAGTGAGTGGTATTGTTGATACGCAAAAATTAGGATTGCTTGGTCATTCTGCGGGAGGCTATGCTGGATTAGCAGCGATCGCAAACGCTTGTCTTCCCTTTTTTTGTGAAGACTCTTTCAATCGACCACAAGAACTGAAAGCAGGAGCGTTTTTTGGTTCTTTTCTACGAAATTTATCAACTCAAGAGTTCGTCCCTATCAACAATTCAGGAATTCCTGTTGCCTTATTACACGGAACGCTTGATAGCATAAATACTATTGAAACAGCAAACTTAACTTACGAGCAAATTCAAGAGCCGCCCAAATTATTTGTCACCATTGATGGTGCCAACCACTACGGGATTACGAATATCAATGACCCTTCAAAGTCTGGATATGAAAAAAACACACCTACTATACCTCAAGATGTAGCAACTGAAACTATAGCCCGTTGGAGTGGATTGTTTTTACGTGCCAGCATTCTTGGTGACAAAAGCGCTTTTGATTACGTCTATTTTACAGGTGATATGAAAGATGCAAATGTCAGTGTCACCAAACAAATAAAGCCTATTCCTGAAGCACCCTTAACATTGGGAGTGATGGCAATAAGTACCTGGAGTGTGTTATCGCGATTGAAAAAATGGTTATCAATAAAGACAAGTAGCGAAGTCACCACCGATAGTTGACGACAAACAAAGCAGGGCTAGCTGAATAATCCCAATGACTTAAATACTCGAAAGGATGCCATTCATTTTGGGAAAGTTGTCTTGCACGATAGGAACATCCAAGTCCAAACCGTTAGACGGACGGACGTTCCACTAAGTAGAGATACTTACTTAATTGGTTGAAAACTTTGCGACACTAGTGTAAATTCTGGAGAGCGATCGCTTTTTTATGGAAATGCATCATCAAAAAATGATGCATTTTCCAAAAAATGGCGTTACTGAAAAAACTCTACAACTGTTGGTGTCTTGTGTGTTATCAGCACCGTAACGACATCTGACATTGCTCTGCTGTGATGCACGATTATTAGTCAAGTGCGGCATAACCCTCATCTGGTGCAGTCTTTGGTAAAATATTAGTGCAATCAGGTTAAGGTCAGAAGCAGGATGACCTTTTTGGACTTGAGTTACACAAAATTGAATACTATAGACATTCACAGGAAGTATAGCATTTTGTCAACGACTGTGGAGGCGTTAGTGATGTCAGATTTATATAACTAAGTCGCCAAAGCGCAACGGTTGTCTAGTCTTGAACTCTTCTGCTAATGCAATGGGTGACCGTTGCACTATAGTGACTTTATAGGCGTGAAAACTTCTTTAAAAACTTATTAAATTATATGGATATTAAACTACAGCCCATCTCTGATAGCATAGGTCAAGAAATCATTAATATCGGTCATATTAATATTCTAGAATTAGACCAAGAAGAAATTATTAGTTTGTTTAAATCTTATGGAATCTTACTTTTTAGAGGATTTAACACTGATACTGATAATTTTATAAATTTTACAAATTTATTAAGTATTAATTTTCTAAATTATGCAGGTGGTGCATTCACGAGAAAGGTAATTAATGGAGATCAGACTCTTTTGAGTGTAAATGATTTTAAGTCTGAGATTAAGTTGCATGGAGAAATGTATTATCAGCAAAATATCCCACTTCTGCTGTGGTTTTTCTGTGCTAATCCGCCACTTAAAGATGGTGAAACTACGGTATGTGATGGCAGACAGTTTTTTAATGAAATGAGTGGTTTCATCAAAGAATTATTCAGCAAAAAGAAACTAAAGTTTACTGTTCGGATTCCTCAAGAGGCATGGCAGAATAAATACCAAACAGATAACTTGAATAGGGTTAAGGAAATGTGTCAACAGAATAATACACGTCTGACAGTGTACGATGATCACTCAATTTTGCTGGAATACATTTGTTCAGCAATTCTTCCCAGCCGATGTGGAAAGTATCAGGTGTTTATTAATAGCCTGTTGCCGACGAAGCAGTTAAATCCAAATATTCTTAAGTTTGAGGATGATTCTGATATACCTGATGAAGTCGTATCTGAACTTAATGAAATAGCTGAAAAAATAACCACATAAATTAAGTGGCAAAAAGGGGATGTTCTCATGGTTGATAACACAAGAATACTTCACGGTAGAAGAGCTTTTGTTGATGATCAAAGAGATATTTATATAAGGTTATGTTCCCCAGCTTTTCCTTTCTAAGTAAAAGTGTCTGTCTTCTAGCTACCATCTTGACAATTATATTATTAGCTGAAGTCAGTATCGTTAGTCTTGAGAGTGTGATCGCCTACGCTGAAAAATCAATTTTCATCCGTGCTGCTGAAGCGATCACAGTGCTAAAAAAATAACAGATCAACTGTTAAAACGGGGATAATTCTATTTTGAATTCTGAACGGCAGTTGCTTTATGCCGGGGAACCCTTTCGGCAGTCACCTACGGAGGGAAACCCTCCTGCAGTGCTGCCTCACCCCCGCACTGCCTCCTCCTGACTCCTGAATTATTACGAGCGTTTTTCGGTTCTTTTCTACGAAATTTATCAACTCAAGAGTTCGTCCCTATCAATAATTCAGCAATTCCTGTTGCCTTATTACACGGAACGCTTGATAGCATAAATACTATTGAAACAGCAAAGTTAACTAATCTCTCGTAATCTGAAATAACCTATCTGACAAGCTGAATAATCGCAATCACTTAAATACTGGAAAGGATGCCATTCATTTTTACTAATAGATTCTAAATAAGAACCATCCTGCTGAGCAATATCAGGCTCTATACCTGTGACATCAGCATAATACATATAACAAATTTCATTGGTTTGAGTCCCAACGATGTACTTACCTAGCGGTAAAACCTTAACAGAAAAACCTGCTTCTTCATAAACTTCTCTGATTGCTGCTTCTTCTGGCAATTCACCTTCATCGATCGCGCCTGTAATGGGACAGGGAAAAAGTTTCAATAGCCCATCAATTTCTGTATTATCAATACAAAGAGGTTGCTGTCTAATTAAAACTTCGTAATTTTGGGGATTCGTTTCATTTTTTCTCAACAAAAATACTGCAATTGAGTCTTTCCCTTTTCTTTGTAAATAATGAAATCCTTTAGATGTATTCTTGACAGTAACCCAATCGGTACTGAAAATCGTCTCATCAGTATCCATATACCTAACTCTTTATTTCCGAAACATTTTTTGCCACAACAGCAAGGTTATTGTTGAAATTATAAATCTTATTGTTATTTTTAAGTCGCAAGCATCTATGTTTCAAGCTACTCGTCGCCGTCTTGCCCTATGGTACACTGCTGTGACAGCTGTGTTACTGCTGCTGTTTGCAAGTGGGGTATATTTGTATGTGCGTAGTACACTGATTGAGCGGATTGATGATACTTTGAATCATGTGGTGGAAGTGGTAGAGCGATCGCTCATCATTGAAGCAGTAAACTCAGATTTTGGTCAATCCCGTATCAATATAGATGCCACTTTTCGCGATAATACGGACACTGCAGAAGATGACCACATCGATCTTGAATGGTTTAGCCCCACTGGTGAATTACTTTGGTCTACTTTGTCACAACCTCTGAATATTCCATTGCATGCGAACCGTACAGGTGAGACTGTCAAAGTTTTGAGGAACCAAGACAAATCAATTCAAAATTTTGAATATTCCTCCACTCCCCCACTCCTGTTGAGACAAGTGACAGAACGGGTGCAAGTTGGTCGGCAAGTCTTAGGATATTTGCGTGTTAGTCATCCGTGGTTTGAAGTCACAAAACCTAGTCGTGAGTTAATTGTTGATTTAGCACTCTCGTTTGGATTGATGCTATTTTCTGTTGCAGCAAGTGGCTGGTTTCTTTCAGGTAAAGCGATGGAACCAGTACATGAATCATATCAACGTCTTAAACAGTTTACCGCGGATGCTTCTCATGAATTAAGAAGTCCAATTACGTTGATTCAAACTAATGTGCAAGTCGCTTTAAGTGAGTTGGAATTATCCGAAGCAGACAGTTCTATTCCATCGCACTATCGGCAACAATTGAAAGTGGTAGAACGACTCACGCAACGCTTGGGCAAGTTAGTCAACGATTTACTGTTTCTCGCAAGACAGGATAGTGGTATCAGCAAAGAAAGTTTTTCTCCCTGTCCTGTTGATGCTTTGTTAATGGAAGTGGTTGAAGAACAGCAACTGTTAGCGACAGAAAAAAAGATTACTTTCTCTCTAGACTTGATTGATCCTCCTGTTTGCGAAACAGATCCCGAATTACTCGACAATTGGTTTACAGTTGTTGGCAACTGGGATCAACTGGTACGGTTATTCACAAATTTGATTGGCAATGCTTTGCAATACACTCCTTCTGGAGGATGCGTAAATCTAGAGCTAGCACGTGTTGAGGCAACAAATCGCGTTTCTGGACTACGTTCCAACTCTACCCACTTGCTCTTTAAAGTGAACGACACTGGTATTGGTATCCCTGCTGAGGCGCTACCCCGTTTATTTGACCGTTTTTACCGGGTAGATCCAGCGCGTACTCACACGGCTAAAAGTATCGCAACACAAAGTGCGACTGGTTCAGGATTGGGGCTGGCGATCGCCCAAGCCATAGTCGAGAACCACCAAGGGCAAATTTATGTAGAAAGTGCTCTAGGCAGTGGGACTACTGTCACCGTTACTTTACCCGTTACTTTTGATTCTTAATAGACAAAGGTTAAGAAATGTTTCTTGTGACAGATGCAGTGAAGTCACTTTACTCAATAAGTTAAAAGTGATGCTTGTGGAATTAAGCAAAAAGTTCTAGCAGTTTGAGATCACTACTTATACAACATTTATAAGTAGTTTTAGAAATTGCTAGATTTTTAGTGTAACAGTTCACTTATCGCATCAGCAATTATACAAAAACTGATGTTATCAGGAGGATAAATGACAAATACCCCAGAATCTTTAGATGAAAAACAACCATCTGCTGTTCCAGAATCTTCAGATGCCAAAAAATCATCTCCTATCGATTCAAAAGATATCCCTTTTTTAGAGAAGATAAAGGTTAAAGCGGGCCTAGAGGACATTTACGACGCTAGGGATTTTACGGAAGTGGTCTTCCGTGTGATGCGTGACCTCATGACCACCGAAGCCGCAGACCGAGTTGCTGAGGAACTACAAGGTAAGCCAGCTGAAATCACTGATGAAAAAGCGCTGCAAAATGATATTGTAGAGCTTTGGAAAGACACAAATCCAATTGTCGGCTTCTTGAGTCGGGTTCGTCCACCTTGGCAAGGTCCTGGAATTTTTAAGATTGATTCTGACCGCTTCTTATTCCGAGTCGCTAATGAAGGTGGATTGTCACGCAATGTAGACCGAGAAGAGGCTGTTAAGGCTGTATTTTCTGCTACTAAAGAAGAATTATCTCCAGAAAGAATTCAAGAGATTGCGAGCTGGTTGCCTGATAGAGTTCTTCAACTTTGGGAAGAAGCTTAACAAATCTTCCTGATTTAGTAGGCTCTGATCGGGCATGGATGACTCGAACCAGAGCCTTAATATATCTATTTATGTAGTACTGGTGGCATAAAACTCTATCTCACCGAGTAAAAGCTTTCATGTCTATAGTTAGAGTACGAAATAATCAATAATTGTTATAGTTTTATTATTAAAATTAAAAAACTTTAAAAAAGCAAGCATAGCCAAGCGACAAGTTAACAGTCTTGTATATGTTGCCTTAAACAAGCAACTAATTGCAACAGTTTTAAGATCATTCAAAGATTTCAATCTTTTACATAGGAGATCAGTATGAACCAGCAATACCAAAAACTCAGTCGATCTACTAAATTTTTAGGAGCTATTTGTGGTGGATTATTGATTGGCTTGCCAGCAATTCCTCAAGCAATGGCTCAGCAATCTGTACTTCAGCAACCCCCGCAACAAACTAACTCCAAAACTAACCCCTGTCCCAGCATTTTCTACCAAGAACCTCACAACAGTAGAGTCTTGGTTCCCCAAGGATGTCCACCCAACGCTCTCACTCGACAACTAGAACAGCAAGGGCGTCTGACTCCAGGGAGTGTTTCTAATCAACCAACACCATCACAAGAACAAATGAGGCAGGGTGTGGGCGGTGAAACACCATACAACAACCGTTCTGATAATAGCTCCGAAAGTTACAGCAGCCAGACACAGTCAACAACAACCAGTACTGGACAAGACACAAATAGCTCATCATCGGAGATTCGTACTTACAGCAGTAATGGGTCAACAGGCAATTATAGCGTCAGGACATCCTCTCAATCTGGCAATAACCCTAGCAATCAACAAAGACAAAATTCAGTTGTAGTACCCAGTGTATCACAACAAGGCCAAAGCCCGATTGCTCTGGTGACTCCGACCAATGGCAAAGTTTCTGTAAGGCTGAAAAATAACACCAATGCTCGAATCAGCTATCAAGCGATCGGGTACACGGGGCAGCGGACTCTTTCTGGTCGTCAAGAAGTTGTACTGCAAAACCTGCCACTCCCTGTGAGTATCAGCACCATTCGTCAAGATAACGGTTTTGTAAAAGTTACTCCAATATCTACCAAGCCAGGAATGATAGAGCTTTCTTTAAGTGAACAAAGAAATGCTAATGATACTCAGGGTGTAGTGAGAATTCGAGAAGATGGTAAGGTCTTTTTGAATTAGGCTTCTACAATTTTCACTTTCTAAGGCAGCCATTTGCTAAGTAGGCAAATGGCTGCTATATCTTTTTATGAAAGATATTAAACCACGTTTCTAGGCACTTCCAGGTTGAAGAACATTTTCACTTAGGTAGATGGCGCGGATATCTGTTGGCAATTTCTCTTCCATCATACGATAACCTTCTTGAAGAAAATGTACTATCTCGTTTGGGTTGATAGTTTCTCCTTCAGCTTGCAGGTAAGCAGCAATTCTAGTTTCGCTCCAACGAAAGGTTTGAGCCATCAAAACCATTAATCGCAAAATGGGTGGCAATTGGTCTAATGCTTGTTCTACATAACACAATAATGGTGGAGAAGTCGTCTTGATAGAATAATGAATTGCTTCTGTCGGAGGGAGTTGAATATCGTTTATACAGTAAGCTGTCATATTAATCAGCCAATTTTGCATAGTGAGATTATCTTTGGCAAATTGGCTATTGTTTAAATCAAGTCCAATCAGTTCGTAATAAATATGTCGCCAGGTGAGCGCAAAAAGATAATCAGCTTGCACAGGCGATCGCGCAGAATGCCGAATCAAGGTGTAGACTATCGGGTTATAGCGACAAAAAATCGCTGTGAAGTATCTACCTGCATCGGGGTTTTGCTGAACAAGAGTCACCAGTTCGTTGTCAGTGTGATAGAACAGTGACTTTATTAATGGGTGATGAGCTTCCGCGAAATAAGGAATTTGCACCATCCGAATGACTAATTATGAGTGGTAGGAACGCTTTTTGAAAAAACTGGAACTTTTGAGCTGCTGGGTGCAAACGCGCTTGAGTGTGAAAATTTGCGCGCTTTTTTGATGATTCAATTATCTGCTACATAATTTGGGTTGTGAAGGATTGTTTTTATTTTTACATCATACGTATGAACAAGGTACTGGCTGTGTGACTTTTACAGGTATATTTTAAAGCAACCTTCTGTTATGCTTCCCATATTAATAGACTAATCAGACTTGCTGGCTCGTTGAATTTGAGATTTAGGAGTCATATTTTATTGGTCTTGATACACTATAAACATAGACTTAAACTTAAAAGCGAGCGTTTGCGAATCTCTTTATACATTAGCTGATTATTCATGGTTATAGCAGTTAGCATGTCACAGTTCCTGATCGAGCGTTTCATCCTAGGTTCTTTTTTGCCATCCCTGCCGTTAGATAGCCTTTTCTCTACCCAAGGTATCATGGTGATGCTACTAGCAGCCTATGCTGGTGCGATGTGGATGTTTCTTACCAGTGCCCCAAAAGTACATACTGTGATGGTGTCAGATTTGGAGGTGGCACGACAGTTGTATGAAGGACAGCTAGATTTGCCAGCGGCTGAAGTGCCTTTACACTACTATTACAACTACGAGCAAACTTTAGGTGCTACGGGAGTTGATCCGCTTTACCTGTCTAGCACTCCCTCCTTTTCCGGCAGCAGAATGAGCAATGCTAGCGAGGGGCTTTGGTATCAGCTAAAGAAAAATACTCAGCTGCACATTATTATGGGAGCAAGTTTAGGCAATAAAAATCAGCAACGCCACGTTTGCTTTGACCGCGATTGCCTAGAAATGATTTTAATGCGAGTGGAAACACGGGGGTTAAAATTCAAGATTCGCAGCGAGAAGCCATTGAATTTTCTGGTTAAGGACTACGAAGGGCGCATTATTGAAATGGCTGAAGTAGCGAGTTAGTTAGCTAACGTGCAATCGTATTTCACATTCTGCACTTAGTAATCTACCGCATTAATTTTGAAATGCTGCAAGATTCCCGACTTCTGCGAAGTCGGGAATTTGACTATAGTGAACCTGATGACAAAAGAAAACTACTGCTTTGGCGAACCTGCCAACTTCAAAGCTTCCTTGGCTGAAACTCCTTCGGTTTGAGTACCGAAATACCATAAACTAACAGCAGCCTCAACACCAGTGACTGGTTTCTTCGGTTGAAATAGCGTTGTATAGCCAAAGACTCGACGAATATTGGATTTTTCACCACTTTGGAAATCTGCCAGAACTGCCCGTAATGCTTTCGGATCAATTTTCCCAGCATCTTGAAAACCCCAGGTTTGCTTAAGGGCTTCTAAAGAAGCAGAGGGTAAAGCTTGACGCGTGTCAAGGGGAACTTTCCAAAGAATCAACTGCTCCCGTATTAAAGGTGCATCCGGTTGAAACAATACAGCTGTGGAATCTCCAGATAGAGAACTGGGAATTAATCCGGCCTCAGCTAATCCCTGAATTGCCCGGAAATCAGGATCAGTTTTTGGTACATCCCGAAATGTTGGTTGAGAGCTTTCTGATGCCAAGCGAATCTGCAATGCTTGGTTATTGGCATACATCGCATTGTTAGCAGCAACTAGCCAATGGGCAAATTGCCGATGAGTCACAACTTTAGCTGGTTCAAACTGGTTGGTTGTGGTACTATTGCCCTTAAGCGCATTTGATTCTACATTGAAAACTCCTAATCCTGCCAAATCTTGAATATATTGCCGGAATTCTTGAGGTACTTTGTTCAAATCGCTGAATTCTTGAGATTTGGGTTCAGAACTGGGAGTTGGTGTAGGGTTTTTGTTATCTAACGTAGCATTTGGTTGTGTTGTCGAGTCTTGTGATGGCACCGGACTAACTAACTGTGACTCCCCAGATTGCACAGCATTCTCCGTAGCTTGAGGAGTTGGAGTTGGCTTAGCTTGTGCTGCTTGATTGGATGATGGTGAGTATGAAATGTCTATTTCAGTTGACGTTTGTGGTTGGTTGGGTGCAGCGTTGGTAACTGTTTTCGGTTGAACGGAAACTTTTAGTTGTATATCATTGCGCCGCGCTTCAAAAGAGCTTTTCGGCTCATCTGTGGAAGTCCCTTGCGCAATCTGCCAGTTGTTTGCTTGAAACTGTTGGCGATAATAGCTAGCAATCACATTGCTAGGGTCAGAACTCAGCCAGCGACTCGATACAGTGGGATTTTTATTGCTTGATGGTGTCACCTCTTGTAAGGTGGCATTAGGATACAACGGGATCTCTTTGGGAAAATCACTTGGCAATTGAACTGTCGCCTGAGGGGTTTGTGGTTGTTGGCTACTGCGCACCTCTTGAGCGCTAAAGGTCACTGGGTTATCCTTTAGTTTGGGATCAGCCGCCAAGGACTGCTCAAAATTTTTGGCAGCCCGACTGTTGGCACAGCCTGTCAAACAGGTGAGTAAAACAGCCAAACTCACTAATACAACTGGATGTTTAGAGCGCACCACAAGCAATTACAATTCGAGTGTCAATTCCTACACTAGCAAAAGACTATGGGAAAAACGCACCAACTCAGCATTCATGATAGTTATAACGAAAAATGTCTGATAATTGCAGGCACTGAGTTATCTTGGAGTCATCTGAAAACCTTGGAGAACTTTATCATCAAGCAACATCAGGTGGTTATCAGCAACTACCATTAGTGCTAAGCTGAAAGTAAATCCTCTGTTTACCTCACTCAAGAACAACAGAATAAAGATAGCGCAAACGGCAGCCTCGCAAAAAGGCATCAGGGTAAAGTGTCCGTCCTAGACGGCTTACAAACTTTCCTATGCTGCCAGATTTGGATAGTCTCTATTGAATAAATATAAGCGAATATGGCAATACTTGGAAAACTTCAGTGTTGAACTTTGAACAGAGTTGCCATAAATAACGCTGTTCTTAAGTGTCGAGGTTATAGATAAAGTGGTGTAACGCCTCTGCGGTTTCCTTCAAGTCTTGAGATTTCGTTTCACAAAGGGAATGATGTTGTGGCTTTGGCTATCAGTTGCCTAAGCTTTTGTTGGTGCACCAACCCGTGTTACACCTCGACTGGTTTACTCAAGAAGATCCTTTTTGCAGAAGGTGATGAATCACAGGAAGCTTCCGGACTGTTGTACTGGTGCTTGAAATAATTTTCGGTCGTCATGCAACAGCCGTAGAAAAACTTTCATTTGAATTTGACTAATGATTTATGAACACCAATATTGCAACTTAGCTTCAATGGAAAGTCCCTCTCAAAGGAGCAATTTCCATCTCCAAAGGAACCAAAACGATAAAAACAATTGATCTCATTTCAAAAACCTATATAAGTTAGGAGTCTGAAAAATCTAAAATAGATATTAAATAAAAAACACAACGACCTTCCCATCGACAACCGCCAGTTAATTTTTACTTTCTGTAAAGCGTCGTCGGTTTGTTACCAGTGCTGAAACACGATTACATGCAAGTTTCCCAGGATCAGCCTATTTCTTCTGAGGCTCCACTACAGCTGTTACTTTTTGTCGATGGACGACCAAAGTCCAAACAACAAGTACAGCGAATTCGCTCTTACTTAAAAGAGTTGGAAGCCGACTACAATTTTGAACTTCAGATTGTTGATGTTGGTCAACAACCCTATTTAGCGGAACATTTTAAACTGGTAGCAACACCAGCTTTAATCAAAGTTCATCCAGAGCCAAGAGAAATTTTGGCTGGTAGTAATATAACTGGTCAATTAAAAACTTGGTGGCCCCGGTGGCAAGCCGCTATAGATGCCTACTTACAATTAGAGAGTGATTTCCACGAACATGATCACAACGATCGTGTCAAAGAACCCAAGTCCTCTATCGGTTCTGTTGCTGTTTCAGCCGAACTTATGAGACTATCAGATGAAGTCTTTCGCCTCAAACAGGAAACAGAGAAACTCCAAGAGCAAATCCAGTTTAAAGACCGGGTGATAGCTATGTTAGCTCATGACCTCCGCAATCCGCTAACTGCAGCTTCTATGGCCATAGACACCTTACAATCTAATTACAACATAGAAAAAGGTGAATTTGAGCGTCTGACACCAAAAATGACGCTGCATTTGTTCAAGCAAGCCCGTAGCCAAACAAAGACAATAGATCGTATGATTACTGACCTTTTACGGGTAGGTCATGGTAAAGACAGGGAATTTTTTATTCAACCACAAAAGACAGACATCGGTAAACTTTGTCTTGAAGTTTTAGAGGAATTGCGCGATCGCTACACCGCCAAATCCCACAACGTAAACAAAGATATTCCTAAAGATTTACCCAATGTTTATGCAGATCCAGAACGCATACGGCAGGTGCTAATAAACTTGCTGGATAACGCTATCAAATACACACCGGAAGGTGGGAATATCAGTGTTTGTGGACTTCACCGTACTAGCCAGAAAATTCAATTCAGTGTTGGCGATACTGGTCCTGGTATACCTGAAGAAAACCGCGATCGCATCTTTGAAAATCATTACCGCCTAGAGCGTGATCAAGGTAAAGAAGGCTACGGTATTGGTTTGTCTTTATGCCAGCGCATTATTCTAGCGCACTACGGTCAAATATGGGTAGAAACCGCCCCTCATGGTGGAGCATGGTTCCATTTTACCTTACCAGTGTATCCGAATTAACTAAATCTTTCAGACTTTCTTACTCACCTGAGTTTCGATAACTTTACTGCTTTAGCTTCCCCCTGAGCCTCTTCCTCACGGCAGATGTGTAACCAGACAAATTCAAAGACATTATAGATTGAGTCACGAAACTTAAGATAATTTTAATAATTATTCATACTTTGCAAAGTTATGTAAACAAGCTAAATATATTTACTGAATGAATTCGCTTGGTAGTTAAGCAGCACACCCGCTTTACCCTCTCAGATCGGGTTTATGTTGAACTTACCGAGCTATAAACCATTGTGAGCAAGTTAGTTGAGGTTGGAAAGCAATGTGTAGTTCTGGGCAAGATGCGAATCAACTGTGGGCGATCGTACAAGCATCCGTGGCAATTAACTTGCCACTTTCTTTACAAGAGCGTTTACAAGTTATTAACGCAAGCAAATTGAAGAACGTCTGCGGCTGTTGGAATCTGTAGTTGTTAATGCCAACGATGGCATCGTGATTACTGAAGCTGAACCTATTAATTTGCCAGGTTCTCGCATACTCTATATTAACCAAGCCTTTACCCGCACGACTGGTTACAGTTTAGAAGAAGTCTTAGGTAAAACTCCTCGTATTCTACAAGGTCCAAAGACTAACCGAGCAACATTGGACAAAATCCGCAAAACTTTAGAGCAATGGGAAGCAGGGGTTTTCGAGCTGATTAACTACCGCAAGGATGGCTCTGAGTTCTGGGTAGAGATGAGTGTCGTGCCTGTTGCAGATGAGACTGGGTGGTACACACACTGGATTTCAATCCAACGTGATATTACTGAACGCAAGCGAGTAGAAGAAACACTCTCCCAACTCTTACAGCGAGAACAGCAAGCTCATCAAGCAACTGAAGATGCTAGCCGCCTCAAAGATGAGTTTCTTGCTGTTGTCTCCCACGAGTTACGAACGCCACTGAATTCGATGCTCGGATGGGCTAAACTGCTCCGCAATCGTTCTTTTGACGAAGCGACTAAAACTCGTGCCATAGAAACTATCGAGCGTAATGCACAAGCTCAAGCCCAACTGATTGATGACATCTTTGATATTTCTCGAATCATTCGTGGTCAGCTCCAGTTACACTGCTGCCCGGTGAATTTAGTCAGTTTGATCGAGACTACTATCAATGTGGTTCGTCCAGCAGCAGAGGCGAAAGCGATTCAACTTAAGACTGTGCTGAATTCTTCCAAATACGTGATTTCTGGAGATCCAGGCAGGATGCAACAAATTGTTTGGAACTTGCTTTCAAACGCCATCAAGTTCACTCCTCATGGTGGACAGGTTGAAATTTGCTTAGCGGAAGTTGACACCCACCTAGAGCTAAGCGTAAGTGATAATGGTCAAGGCATCAGCCCAGAATTTTTACCACACATATTTGACCGCTTCCGTCAAGCAGATAGTAGCAATACTCGCAAGCAAACTGGACTTGGACTGGGACTAGCAATTGTCCGTAATCTTGTTGAACTTCACGGCGGTACTATCTATGCGACAAGTTTAGGATTAGGAAAAGGTAGCACGTTTACACTCAACCTGCCGTTTTTGAAAACCACAGGAATGGCACAAATCACAAAGAAAACTTGCTCCTCCTCAAACTCCTCTTGCTTGGATGGTATACAAGTCCTAGTTGTTGATGATGAGACAGATGCCCGAGATTTGCTAAGCATCGTATTGGAGGAGGTTGGAGCGAGTGTCACTGCAGTTGGCTCGGTGAGCGAGGCGCTCAATATGATTGAACTTTTTCCACCAGATGTTATAGTCAGTGACATCGGGATGCCAGAAGAAAATGGTTACTCGCTTGTTCAGAAGTTGAGAAACTTAGAAACTAAGATTGGCAAACACATTCCAACTGCTGCTGTTACTGCTTATGCCCGAGCAGAGGATCGTAAGCAAGCACTTTTAGCAGGTTTCGAGATATACCTGCCAAAACCTGTTGAGCCTGCTGAGTTGATTGCAGTCGTTGAGAATCTTACTGGAAGAACTTTACGGTGATTGTAAAACAGCAATAATTTGACTATTTGCCTCAGGAAAAGTGTAGCTTTCTAGTTCATCCAAACTAACCCAACGAATTTCTTCACATTCAATTGGTTGAGGAACACCTGATACATAGCGGCAATGATGTACTATGAGGGTTACGCGCAAGTGCGTATAGGTGTGGTCGATAGTGATTAAATGCTCTCCCACTTCTATTTCTATTGCTAGTTCTTCAGAAATTTCCCGTTTGATACACTCTTCGATACTTTCACCCGCTTCAACTTTACCTCCAGGAAATTCCCACAAACCACCCATCAAACCTTCCGAACGACGGCGATCAATGAGAATTTCTCCCAAGTCATTCCAAATGACAGCAACGCCAATAATTTTATGAGGTAGAACAGCAGTTTCACTCATGTTTGTTTTTAAGAGAGTGCCAGAGGTGGAAGTGGAAAAAATTTATCTATTATTTATATCAAAACTCGGCAAACATTAAGATTGTTTGCCGAGCTTGTATTGTATAATGAATAGCAAGATTTTTTCGTTTTTCAGCACAAGCCGCTAACCAGCATCAGTATGATTAATGTCAGAACCTTGCAGTGCTACTTCAAAATTCATTCTTTGTTCAGCATTACGTAGAAAATAACCGCTGATCATGGCAGAAGCAAGAAGACGACCCAAACTTTCTCTGTTGGTGGTGATGCTGATACCAAAATGTTCAGAAGGTAGGTTACCCAGAAGCCCTACAATATTGCGCTCCATGACTTGAAAAACTTCGGGCGAAGCGGGTTTAGATAACTGGTTAACCGTTTCAGGACTTAATGATTTTACATACTGCCAGAGCAAATCACCAGTTTCTGACTCACTGTTAAAAAATTCTGATTCTGAAACTCGATTGGATGGGTTACTCACGTTATATCTCCTTGACTACTATAACTGCGGTCGATATGACTAGCCCTGTAAATATGTTTCGTCTGTAAGACAACACTTTAGCTTTTTTATATTGCTACTGACTAATCTAACAGTTTGGTTACAGTGTGGGAGTGGGTGTAACCGTACCAAAAGCAACGGATTGTTTCACCTGATTGTTATAGTAGGCAACGCTTAACAGTGAACAGTTAACAGTTAAGAGTGAGTAAGCGTGCTTGATGAGGGTTTCCGCTCTCACGGCATCTGGCGTCCCTTGTCCCTTGTGCGTGTCGTCTCCGAACGCGAGTGCGGGCAAGGCAGGGCTATAGAGATACCCGAAGGGTGAACAGTGAACAGGGTTATGGGGAACAAATACTGGTAACTGGTAACTGCTTATTTGTCGTACATGACAGCAAGCAGAAGCTATCTTTTGTCATTTGTCATTGGTGAATGACAAATGACAAATCACTAACTAACTAGCTAGATATTCATTTATATCGGCTTTGATTTTACGCAGTTTAGTTAAGGCCTCCCGCTCAATTTGCCGCACTCGTTCACGGCTAATACTGAGGAGTTGACCGATACTCGCCAGAGTGTGTGCTTGCCCATCATTTAAACCAAAGCGCAGAGATATGACTTCCCTTTGTTGTGGAGTCAGTTCCCCCATGAGACGCTCTAAATCAAATGACAGGGAAGATTGGGCAACAAATTCCTCTGGAGAAACTCCTGGATCCTCCAACATTTCCCCTAGTTCTGTATCGTAGTTATCTCCCAACCGCAAATCCAAAGACAGCGGTACACGCGCCTTTTCCATATATTCTCGGACTTGTCTGGGAGTCAATTCTAATTCTTGAGCTAACTCAGAAGCTGTGGGTGCTCGTCCTAGGTTCTGGGAAAGTTGTCGTTGTGCTTTCTTGATTTTATTTAATTTTTCTGTTATGTGGATGGGCAAGCGGATAGTGCGACCTTTTTCGGCGATCGCCCGAGTAATAGCTTGACGAATCCACCAATAAGCATAGGTTGAAAACCTATATCCTTTGGTCGGGTCAAACTTTTCTACACCCCGCTGCATCCCTATGCTACCTTCTTGAATCAAGTCGAGTAAATCTACGTTACGCTTGATGTACTTTTTAGCAACAGACACAACCAGTCGCAAATTAGCTTCTACCATCTTGCGCTTGGCAATTTCACCCTCTGCAATTGCTTCATTCAACTCTTTTAGTTCTAACTCTGTCGCTTTTGCCCACTCTTCTAGAGTCGGTTGACGACTCAACTGAATGGCAAGAGACTCCCTTACTTCCTGCAGAATGCTTGCACGTTGCACCTGTTTGCCATAATGTATTTCCTCTTCATGGGATAAAAGTGGCACACGGCCAATCTCACGCAGGTAAGTCCGCACGAGGTCTGTGGCTGTCTGAGCGGTCTTCATGGCACTACTCTTCGGTATCGACGGGTTTGACAGAACGGTAAGCGGGCTGATAGATGCCTTTTTTGGATGTCCACCCAGTTAGACTGGGAACCCATGCTGTATTTCACGACTTTCGCGCTCCATAAACAAGGGCGGCTAATGGTCTGGAAATTTTATTCCTAATTGCTAGAACTTACAGGTTTTTTCCCCTTTTCTCAAGTATCTACGGTTAGATAGAAGGTAACCAGTGGAACATTATTCTTATTTATTTTTATTAAAAATTGTAACATTTATGAGGAATATTTGACTAGCTCTCAGGCACTCATTTTATAACGGCTGAATGTGATTTTAGCTGAATTTACTTTTGGACATTTTTAAGAAAGCTATTTCATAATTTTATATTAAAAAAGACATTTTTCTAAGAATTATTAACAAAAATCAACAATAACTATAATCATTTTGTGCTGTACAGCCTCGTTTATTTAACGTTGACGTTTTTGCAGTAACGACTATATGAGGCTCTTATGAAAATTTAAGTATTAAAAACAACATTTAAGTCCATCTTCCTTCTGGAGAATAATACGTCACAGATCTACTTGTTAAAGTCTGCAAGCCGTCGATAACATTGGGCGACGTTGAACCTGTTGTGAAGCACTTCAATCAAACTACTTATAAAGTTTAAAAAAATATTACTTTGTTTGATCCGAGGATTGCGAATCAACAGGTTCCTTCATTGTCTCCCACACCCAGGGGACTGGTGTTAGCCGTCAACGCCCTTCGGGCCTAATTGTTGACACTGCGTAGAATCTTGGCAAAAATGGCGTTGTCACTAAAAAACTTTTTCTGAATCACAGCCCAACCGCCATAATCATTAGTTGTTGCCAAAGTTTTGATCTGAGGGTATTTATCAACGAACTCTTTTGCTTGCGCTACACCCGGATCAATTGGTCGGTAACCAGTTTGGGCAAATATTTGTTGAGCTTCAGGGGTGTACAAATATTGAATAAACGCTTTTGCCACTTCACGGGTGCTGTGCTTGTCCACATTTTTATCGACAATCGCAATTGGGTTATCAATCGAGAAATTGACATCGGGAACAACGTATAAAGGTTTGTCGCCATTTAAGGCTTTTAGCTGAATTTCATTTTCGTAACTGATCAAAGCATCCCCTTTGCCCCCCTTGAAAAAAGCATCAGTTGCCTCACGAGCACTTTCAGGCAAGATCGGAACATTTTTATAGACATTAGTGACAAACTCTATTGCCTTAGACTCATCGCCAGAGGCTTTGGTTGCTGCATTCCATAATGCGAGGAAGTTCCAGCGTGCGCTACCAGAAGTTATCGGGTTCGGGGTAATCACACTGACTCCATTTTTTGCTAAGTCTGCCCATGTTTTGATCCCTTTGGGATTGCCTTTACGGGTCACAATTGCTGCTACAGACTTACTGACAATACTGTTGTTAGAAAATTCTTTCTCCCAACCTGGTTGAATCAATCCTGCTGTTTCAATCTTTTGAATATCTGGAGCAAGGGATAAATGTACCACATCAGCTTCTATCCCTCCTTGAATCACCGCAAGAGCTTGAGGGCTAGAAGCGCCATAACTCTGTTTAAAGGTGATATTTTGGTTATGCTCTTTTTTCCACTTTTCTACAAATTTAGGAATAATCTTATCATGGGCAGCTTTCGTGACAGAAAAAGAAACGAGGTTAAGTTCAATATTTTTCTGTTGAGCAACCAGGCTGGGATGATTTCCAGAATCAGTCGCTTTTAAAGTATTGCTACTACTTGCGGCATAAGCAGCGATCGCTAAGCTCAAGCTGATCCCTACCAAAAAAAGGCACACAAAGCCTTGCAGAGAATGCCCGTTAGACCAACTTTTGATTGATCTACTGCTCCACTGTTTAATTCCTTGCCAGACTTGAACAACGTAAGTCTGAATTTTCTCAATCGAGTACGCCTCTGATTTTTTTGTATATTGCCACTTGCTCATTAAAATTCTCCAATTTAATTACGGCATCTTTTTAGATAAACCGTATTTTAGCGGAATTATAGGTGAATTAAGCAGTGGTTTGACCAGGCATTCATCTTTCTTTAAGTGAACTACTCCGCCCTATTTTCAAGCGAGGGGGGGGAGTTGATGAGATGGGGTCAAATAAACGTCTTTATAAAGGTTTGAACATTCAGTTGACACCAATGCTCTGGTCGAGCACTGCTTTTCGCCTCACTCCCCAAGGATGCTACGGTTTCGCCGTTGTGTATTCTTGGATGACTTTTACATCTAAAGTTGTATTTTGTAAAGAACGGATAGCAGCGACAATTGCTTTTGCTCCAGCAATTGTGGTAGTAATGGGAATTTTGTAAGCCAAGGCTGTGCGACGAATGAGTCTACCATCACTTTGGGCTTCTTCCCCAGAGGGCGTGTTGATAATCAATTGAACTCTATGGTTCTTAATTGCATCTAACACGTGAGGACGACCTTCATGCAGTTTTAGCACCAACTCTACATCTAAACCATGCTCCTGGAGAACACGACGTGTACCATCTGTGGCCATCACAGCAAAGCCCAAACTGATAAATTCTTTAACAAGTGGAACTGCAGCCGCTTTATCGCGATCGTTCATGGAGAAGAATACTGTACCACTTAAGGGAAAACGCTCTCCAGCGCCCAATGCTGCTTTGGCAAAGGCGCGTCCAAAATCGTTGTCAATACCCATCACCTCACCAGTAGAGCGCATCTCTGGTCCTAAAATGATATCAGTACCAGGAAATTTATTAAATGGTAAAACGGCTTCTTTAACGGCAATGTGGTCTGGAATAACTTCTTGGGTAAAGTTTAGCTCCTCTAATGTTTTACCCGACATAATTAAGGATGCGAGTTTTGCCAGTGGCACACCAGTTGCTTTAGACACAAATGGTACCGTGCGAGAAGCACGAGGGTTGGCTTCTAGAATATAAACCTGGGGTGAATAACCTTGCGTACCAACAACAGCAAACTGAATATTCATCAACCCGACAACATTGAGTGCCCTTGCCAACTGCACAGTCCAACTACGGATTTTTTCTAAAACGATCGCTGGTAAAGAAATCGAAGGTATCGTGCAGGCAGAATCCCCAGAATGAATTCCTGCTTGTTCGATGTGTTCCATGATACCACCAATCACGACGCGTCCGGTGTGATCGGCGATCGCATCCACATCCACTTCAATCGCATTTTCCAAAAACTTATCAATCAGAATTGGATGTTCTGGTTCCACCTGCACGGCATAAGTCATGTAACGTTCTAGTTCAGGATCGGAGTAGACAATTTCCATTGCCCTTCCCCCCAACACATAACTAGGACGCACCACCACTGGATAACCAATGCGTTGGGCAACAACCAAAGCATCTTCGTAGGTACGAGCAATACCATTCGGCGGTTGGGTAATATTCAATTCTTGAAGAATTTTCTCAAACCGCTCTCGGTCTTCTGCTGCGTCGATGGAGTCGGGAGGAGTCCCCCAAATTCGAGTATGAGTGCTGATCGCTTTTTGGAGAGGAACGGACAGTTTTAACGGAGTTTGCCCACCAAACTGGACAATGATTCCAACTGGGTTTTCGGCTTCGATGATATTGAGGACGTCTTCTTTTGTCAGCGGCTCAAAGTAGAGGCGATCGCTCGTATCATAATCAGTCGAAACTGTCTCCGGGTTGGAGTTAACCATAATTGTCTCATATCCCGCGTCTTTTAAAGCAAAAGCAGCGTGACAACAACAGTAATCGAACTCGATACCTTGCCCAATCCGGTTAGGGCCACCTCCCAAAATCATCACCTTGGGTTTATCCGTGGGCAGAATCTCCGTTTCTTCTTCGTAAGTCGAATAGTGATAAGGAGTAAATGCCTCAAATTCCGCAGCACAGGTATCTACCGTTTTGTAAACTGGAATCACACCCAGTTGTTTGCGATATTGCCGGACTTCATCTTCTGTGGTTTTGGTGGCGTAGGCAATTTGGCGATCGCTATATCCCTTCCGCTTGACTGCATACAGTTGGTCTTTTGTCAATTGCTGCAATGGTGTCCGCTTCAAAAACTTTTCCACCTCCAGCAGTTCCTGCATCTTATCCAAGAACCACGGGTCAATACCCGTTAACTCGTAGACTTCCTCAGTCGTCATTCCTGTAAGTAAGGCATGACGCACAGCAAATATACGCTCAGGGTTTGGTGTCCGCAGTTGGGCGCGAATTTGGTCACCGCTGGGTAATTTTTCTCTTTTGTCACAACCCCATCCAGCGCGTCCAGTTTCTAGGGAACGCAATGCCTTTTGGAAGGACTCGTTGAAAGTCCGCCCGATCGCCATCGCTTCTCCTACCGACTTCATTTGTGTTGTCAGCACTTCTTCCGCACCGGGGAACTTTTCAAAAGCGAAGCGGGGAATTTTTGTGACTACATAATCAATCGTCGGCTCAAAAGATGCTGGAGTTTTTTTGGTGATATCATTTTTAATTTCATCGAGCGTGTAACCAACCGCAAGCTTCGCCGCCATCTTGGCGATGGGGAAACCTGTGGCTTTGGAAGCTAAAGCCGAAGAACGAGAGACACGAGGGTTCATTTCAATGACAATCACATCTCCATCGACGGGATTAACGGCAAACTGGATGTTGGAACCTCCAGTTTCCACGCCAATCTCGCGGATAATTTTAATTGCCATATCCCGCAGTCGTTGGTACTCTTTATCGGTAAGGGTTTGAGCAGGGGCGACGGTGATAGAGTCTCCGGTGTGGATACCCATCGGGTCAAGGTTTTCGATGGAACAGATAATCACAACGTTATCTGCTAAGTCGCGCATTACCTCTAGTTCAAATTCTTTCCAGCCGAGGAGAGATTGGTCGATGAGAATTTGTGAGACGGGACTGGCGTCTATACCTGCTTGCGCCATTTCTGCAAATTCTTCTTCGTTGTAAGCAATACCGCCTCCGGTACCACCCATTGTGAAAGCCGGACGGATGATCAGGGGATAACTGCCAATTTGTTTGGCGATCGCCTTGGATTCTTCCAGAGATGAAGCTGTCCCACTAGGACACATCTTCACTCCGATCTTTGTCATTGCTTCGTTAAAAAGTTTCCTGTCTTCGGCTTTCTCGATTGCTGGTAGTTTAGCGCCAATTAACTCAACACTGTATTTCTCCAGGACTCCACTTTTGGCCAAACTTACGGCAATATTCAAGGCAGTTTGCCCGCCCATCGTTGGTAGTAAGGCGTCTGGACGTTCTTTTGCGATGACTTTTTCAACCAATTCCGGTGTCAGCGGTTCGATGTAGGTACGATTAGCTGTTTCCGGGTCAGTCATAATTGTGGCAGGATTCGAGTTGACCAGCACCACTTCATAACCTTCTTCTCGCAGGGCCTTACAAGCTTGGGTGCCAGAATAGTCAAACTCGCAGGCTTGTCCAATCACGATTGGACCAGATCCGAGTAGCAGAATCTTTCTGATATCGTCACGACGGGGCATAGTTCTTGGTTTGGAGTAAAAAAATATAAATCCTGATTATTTTAAGGGTCTTCACCCATGACTTACTTTGTTTATTATCAACTTTTGTTAGTTCTTTTATAGACCGGGAGGTAAAGGGCAGGTTATAGGTTACAGGTTTTTCTTTAGGTCCTATCCGTGTCTGGTGTTTTTTATTCCCCTTTCTTTAGAAGTTTTATTTTATTCATCATCAGGGATCTCAATATTGTTTGCAACTATTTTTCATTTAGGATAAATATATTTCTCAACAATCCAATAATCAATTTTGACCAACATTTGAACGAGAAATTTAGTTTTTTCTTCAGGCTTTAAAAAAAAAGAATGACTAACTATTTTTTCTAACAACCCTAAAGGTTAAAGATTATATTTTTTTGTTGACTTACATGAAAAATGGCAGAGAGATAAACAATCCTTCTCTCTGCCATTTCTTATAGTTGTTTAAGAACCAGTGCTTACAGCTTTTTTCTAGTCTAGTTAAACCACTCTCTATTTCTGAGAGTGTGAGTCGAGTCTGTTAGTTTGAAGCAGGTTGAACAAATCCCAAAGTTAAACTATCCTTGGCAAGGAAGTGACCCAAGTGGTAAGCTCTTTCTTCTGTTTTTAACAGGATTTTTTCGTATAAATAACGGGTAGCACGGTCGCCCAAACTCTCTGCCTGTGCGGCTTGGCGGCGAATCACGCCAAGAATTGCTTGCTCTGCCTTCAGGTCATTTTCTACCATCTGACGGGAAGAATATACGCCATCAGGTTCTTGCTCAAAGCAACATAATTCTGCCAATTTGCGTAAGTTAGCAACAGGTACTCCACCTAGTCCATCCAAGCGTTCTCCAATGTCATGAACATGTTCTTGGACTTGATCATAACCTTCGTTAAAAAACTCATGCAGAGAGTAGAACTCTGCACCTTCAACGACAAAATGATGCTTTTGGTACTGTAAGTAAAGTGCCTGGAAACTAGCTAATACAACATTAAATCCTTCACAGACTGGCTCGGTTACACTTTTGTCCAAAAGGATAGGGTTGTCATATACTTGACCAAAATTTCGTAACAAAGTTTGCGTTTCAGACATTGTGCTTCTCCTAGCTTCTGGTAGATATAGTTGCTAACTTCTTAATCTCTACATCTTAGCATCGAAAAAATGATAAAAAGCTCGATCTATATCACGATTTTTTGACCTTTTTGTGAAAAAAAAGCGACAACTTTCATTCCTTTTGAGAGATTTTCACACAAATCTTGCAAAAAGTTATAAATAGTATTGACACTCTTTAGTAAATATGCATTTATAATTTTTGAACATAATATAGTTTAAAAATCTTTATTACTCTAATTTTTTTTCCAAAATTACTGAGAAAACTTTGCACTTAAGTTATTCTTATGTAAGAGGCTAAACACACATCACCATAAAACGGGTTCGGAATGGGGTTAAAAGACAATTAATTTCCCTCTTTTGGCATACATTTGATTTCCGAACCCTAATTAATGATGAGTTGTGCTCAGTTCCGATTGAAAAAAATCATGGGAGTCAAGGGGCACACTTACTGCAAAGCTATTGCACTTTTAGGGGGATTGTTTTGAAACCGTCAATTGTAGAACCGCAAGTAAAATACACTGTTGAGTTAAACTGGGCAGATAGGTGGCAAATATATCGACGCTTGCAGGAACTAGACATTCCTTGTTGGTGTCAAACGAACCAGCCGTTAACAGTTGAAATTAGCAATCCTACAGCAGCCATACAACTTTGGAGTGTTGTGCAGCAATTTACAATTTGCCGCGAAGACTCAATTAGGAATCTCAAGAAATGTTGGCAATATCGCAGTTAATGCTTAGTGTTGCCACAACACAAGTTAATAATTGGTCAAAAAAATGAGTAAATCCTACAAAACCGACGTTTCAGAATTCTGCCTTGAGGGAAAGTTTCTCGATTTCGTCATCAAAGATGGTTATAAGCTCAAAGGCTTACGACTGGAAACTACTGAGGGGGAATGCTACATCAAACTGGCTAAACATTTACGCGCTGCTTTTGACTTACGGTTACCACCAGGTACACGGTTGCAAGTTACCGGCGAGAAAAAGTTTGACTCGAAAACCGGAGAAGTAAAATTAAAAGCACAGCAAGTGATGGCGGCTCGTACTCTTGATAAAGATGGGGAGATTGGGAGATTGGCAGATGCTGACAAAGGAGTCACCGCATCACCCAATCAGCCCATCACCCCAGCCATTAATAACGCCAAGCCCAAAAAAGCTACTATATTGATCTGTCAAAAGTCTGATTGCATCAAACGCGGTGGCAAAGAGGTTTGTCAAGCTTTGGAAGCGGCTTTGAGTGCTCGTGGTTTGGAATCAGAAGTCACAATAAAAGGAACTGGCTGCATGAAAGACTGCAAAGCAGGACCAAACTTAGTCATGCCAGATAAAACTCGCTACAGCCGGATAAAAGCTGCACAAGTCCCTGCACTTATGGATAAATATTTTGCTGCTAACAGCACCAATGGCAGGCGGGATAACGGAAGTGAAGTTACTACGTCTATAGAAGACTGAGGTGTAATAGCACTTGTGTCACTATTTTTTAATGGGAAGATCTACTAAGAATTTTATTACTGTTTTTGTTCAAATTTTGACTTGTTATTTTTTGCAGTCAACACTTATCAGTTATCAAACAACTGATGACTGATAAATAATCATTTCAGTTTTTTTGATCTCAAGTACTCCGGTTGAGAAAGCGATCCATGCAGCGTTCCGCTAAAGCAGCGATGGTGAACGAGGGGTTAGTGCAGGCTGTCGAGCCAGGGATGAGCGAGCCATCAACAACAAATAAGTTACGATACCCCTGAACCTGCCCATAAGTGTTGCATACAGCACCTATTGTTGCACCGCCAAGGGGGTGAGCTGTAGAACTAAAGTCAAGCGGTTGAGCCAGAGTCGTACTATTAGCTTGGTTCAGCAGTTGGTAGGTATACTCAAGAGCTTGAGCATTTTTCTGATTATTAGCTGAGTTGCTAGGCCAGAACAAATCAGCTGACTGGGTAGAAGTATTGTAAGTGAGATACCCCTCCGGTTTGGCAATTGCCAGACCAACAGAAGTAATGACACCTTCTGGGACAATGGGAAAGGTGAGTTGCTCAGTGACTACCGGGGCAATTGGATTGTCTAGGTGCTCAATAACTGTCGCTGCTGGACCTCCCTGTGTAGGATTAGTCGGACCATTCGTAATGACAGCGCCCACTCCATCGCCATTAGTCCCCCAGAACTTCCCTACCTGATTGTTCAAGCGACGCAATGTAGCATTTGCTTGAGCACGCAGCAGAAGTTCAGTGGTTCCAATCGAACCAGCTGCCAAAAACAAATAACGACAAACAAAAGACTTTTGGGCAATCACAGTCCCTTGTTCATTGATTTGATTGCAGACTATTCGGAAACGCTCTTTATCAGATTCCTCTATCGCAGTGACCACATGTAGGGGTCGAATTTCCACTTTTCCAGTCGCCTCAGCCATGCTCAAGTAGTTGCGGTCTAAGCTGTTTTTCGCACCACTGTTGATACCGTAGTACACTTGACCTGTGATGGCGGAAGGAACCTTTTGACCTGCGATTTCCTGGCGCACGATGTCCCAATCAACAGCCATGTCAAGCTTGCGAGCTTTTAGACCTGCTTTTGCTGCTTGCTCCAGAAAAATCCGGCTTGACAAATAGTAGTTAGTCTGTAGAACGTCGTCTGGTATTTGAGAAGGCTTGAGGATAGAACGTACTCGCGGATAATAAACCCGATCAAGTTCTTCGTAGTTGATGGTGCGTGGGAAGACTTGATAGAAAAGTTCTTGAGTCGGCTGATAAGTCACCCCATTGTAGACAAGCGAACCGCCTCCAACACCTGCTCCCCGATAGGCAATTATCCCATTACCTCTTTTGATATCAAGGACGCCAGTATACACATCAATGGGAACCTGGTCAAATATTACCGTAGTCGGACTCAGCCAAGTAGAACGACCATCTGGTTTCTGGTATGTGGAGAAAGTATCACCAGCGTCGGTGATTTGCCATCGTCGCCCCCGCTCCAGTACAATTGTTTCAATTCCTGCCTGACCAAGGCGCAGTGATGCGACAGCTCCACCAAAACCACTACCGATAACTATTGCTTCAATATAATCTTCTTTAGTACGAACAGCAGAAGCACGAACGGCAGACACACCCACACTCGCCGCAGCCGCAAGCGAACCCTGAAGGAATTGACGACGCTTCAGCACCCGAGACATACTTAATCTCCTACAATTTTCAAAAATAAATTTTTTTATGGTATGAAATTTAGATTACCTATTCAAATTAGGTATATTCAGTTTTTACACTCGTTACAATCAGTTGGTTGCCAAATTGCCAAGATTTTGACAAAAAAGGCGTAGGATGCTGAAAAGCCCGTATCACATCTCCTCAGGATGTCATACAGGCTATTTTCAACAAAAAGCAACAATCCAATTTGGCAGATAACTACATTGATTCCAAACGCTGACGTAATTTACTACTAAGGGCATCAATCACAGTCACGACTACCGACAGTATCAGAATCATAGTCGTTGCCTTAGTGTACTCAAAGCCATCTATATAACTTTTTAGTTCAAAACCAAAGCCACCAGCACCAACAGCACCAAGAACTGAGGCAGCACGGATATTGTACTCAAACATCCACAAGGTGTAGCCCAATACTAAGGGCAATACTTGAGGCAAGATACCATATTGAGCAATTTGTATGCGAGATGCACCTGCGACTTGCAAAGATTCAATTGAACGAGGGTCAACCGCTTCAATAGCTTGCTGATAGAATTTTCCTAGGTAGCCAATTGTGTAAATACTTAAAGCTAATGTACCTGCGAAAGGACCGAGTCCAGTTGCTGCGACAAATAATAATCCAAGAATAATCGAAGGGACAGAACGCACAGCATTTTGCAAAAAATTTGCTAACCATTGCAGCCAAATAGGGGCGACATTACGGGCGCTTGCGATCGCAATCGGTAGAGAAAGCATTGCCCCAAGAGTTGTTCCAATCACAGACATCTGCACAGTTTCTACAAGTGCTTTGACTGTTTTGTTGAAAATATCCCAACTGGTATTTGGGGGAAACAAGCGTGACACAAAATCAATGATGTTGAACAAACTCTGCTTTAGGAGTCCAAAATCAACTTTCAAACCTTGCAACGCCCAACCATAAACCAAAACAACAACGCACAGGATGAGTAGGCGACTCACCCAAGAAAAGCGTTTCCAAACATGAGAAAATTTTTTCATTACTAAAACAGAGTTCGCCTACTATGTGCGATAAACTCGACTATACCTGAGCAAATTGAGCTTGCAAGTTATCACAACACCCATCGTAAGTAACACGTCCAGCATTCAAGACAATTGCTCGCTGGGCGTACTCAGTTGCGATACTCAAATCGTGTAAAACTGTGACAATTGTCATACCTTGCTGTGAGTGCAGCATTGACAAAGTATCCATTACCTGCTTAGATGCTTTGATATCCAATCCTGTAATGGGTTCATCTGCAAGCAGAATTTGGGGAGATTGGATTAAAGCGCGGGCGATCGCCACCCGTTGTTGCTGTCCACCGCTAAGTTGACCTGTTTTTTGATAAGCTTGCTCCCTTAAGCCCAACTGTTCCAACAGTTCCAATGCTTGACGACGGTCATTTTTAGGAAACCCAAACAGCGTTTGCCAAGTTGTCCTAGTACCCAGGCGTCCACAAAGCACATTTTCAATTGCTGATAACTGACGAATCAATCCGCCACCCTGAAATAACATAGCAACATCTCGTCGAAGACTAGGCAGCGTACGTGGAGTTAATGGTGTATCGTTGATGTGAATTGCTCCTCGCAAGATTGGTACTAACCCAACTAAAGAACGTAAAAGCGTAGACTTCCCCGCGCCATTGAGTCCCAGCAATACAACAAACTCACCACGATAAATCTGGCAATTAATCTGGTTAAGAATAGGACGATTCAAAGCTGCGGAATAAGCAGTTTCTACGTCCTGACACGAAATCACTGGCTGAGTCATATGTTGCTGAGTAATTGTATTACCTAGTTTGGGGAGATGAGGAAAATGAGGAAGAGTAATAATTGTAGATTTATACGCGCGTTGCATTCATACGTGTCACCTCACCCCGCCCTGACGGGCACCCCTCTCCTTATTAAGGAGAGGGGAACTCACCACTCTCCACTCTGTGGGGATTAGGGGCGCGGGTGAGGTCATTGCTCGGTATAATAGTATATAAAAAGACATTTTTATACCGTATTTCCCTCATTCTATTACTCCCTGATTACGGTTCCATTCCTGCATTCTTGAGGGCTTCACGAACTGGTCCTAAGTGTTTGTCATGGTCAACTTTCACCAATTCTGTGGAGTTATACAAGCCGCGCAGTATCTCGTTGTTTTGTGGCTCATTTAATTTCAGCAAGGCGTTGATAATTCGTTCGCGCATGGGAGCAGGAACGTCATCATCAATGGCTACACCGTGTGCTGGAACACCAGGAATTTTATACAGAACTCGTAACCGACTTTTTTCCGCGTCGGAAATATACGGGCTACCAAAAGCATATTCTGACACAGCCGCCGCATCTGCTTGACCTTGCACAACTGCTTTTAGGGCTTTACTGTAATCGCCACCGTAAACAACTTGACTGAAGAAGCCGTCTAGGCGATCGCGATTTTCCACAAGTTTCTGTTTAACCAACTCACCCACAGGGAAGATAAATCCAGAACCAGAAGTTGGCGAAGTAAATGCCATTTTTTTACTCCGCAACTGTTCCAAGGTCGCTTTAGATGTGCCTAGAGTTTTGAGCGAGCTATCTTTGGGGACAACTATGATTGAATTATAAGTGTATTTTCCAGAGTAATTCGGACGAACCTCAGCTAAGTACAAGCGTGCGTTTGCGAGTTCCTCAGCTTTCAAAGCTGGACGACTACTTAAGAAAGCGACGTCAGCGCTATTTGCTCTCAAGGCTTCTACTGCAGCTGTATCATCACCGACTTTTGCCTGAACTGGCATTTTTAGTTCTTTTGACAAGAACTCTGCAACTTTATCTGCTTTACTTTGCAAGTCTGGTGCATCTTTACGAGTAGGAAAGATAACTGTTAAAGTTTTTTGCTGTCCTTGAGCAACTAAAGTTGAATCTTTCTGATTTCGCGTTGAGTTAGGAACGGCTTGCATACCTCCACAGCTACCAGCAACCAAACCTGTAAGCACCACAAATGCAGCGCCAGCACTCAAAAAGCCTTTTTTCCTCACATTCATTTCCCACCCTCGATAGAAATCTTTCTTAATAGTTTTGCTAAAGTCTTTTAACAAGCTAATTCTTAAAAAAGAATATTATTAAGATTCCAGCTTTTCGGGGCAAAAGTCAATCAGTGGTGAGTGTTTTGATTGTAAAAAAACTTGAAATCACAACTTTAACCCGAGTTCCAAAGATGATTCAATTAGGAATGACGCACAAGTTACGAAAAAACAAGAGTGTGAGATTGCTTCCTTACGTCGCAATGACACAACTACGTTATTTTCGCGTAAGTCCTGTCAACTAAATAAATTTATCTGTTGAAGCAGTGCGTGCTGCTTATCTGATGATAATTTGGTTGCCAAACTGCAAAAAATATGTATCATACTCCCAGAATGCACAAAAGCCAGTATCACATCCTCAGCAGATGTAATACTGGCTATTTACAACGAGAAGCAACTATTTTTCTAAACTTTCTGTATTCCTGGACGACCGTTTTCAACTACAAATGAAGCACGCTTACTGATTGTGCCAGATTGGGTTGTCACGTTTGATAAAACTAAAAAATCAGTTTGCCAGGTTTCTGGAGTTATCACACAGCGAACATATCCCCGTTGACCGTTATAAAATTTAATGTGGGGGTTATCTGGCAAATACGCTTCAACTGTAGGACTTGAGTCTGCCCCATCTCCACCAGAAGTAATTGAGGTACAAACAAATTCACTGCCAACCGTAGCGGATTCTGGTTTATTAAAGTCAGCTTTGAGATCCATTGCCCAGTTGGAATGTACATCGCCTGTCAAGACAACAGGATTGGAAGGTTTGCGCTGTTCTAGGAAACTCATTAGGCGATCGCGCGAAGCCAAATATCCATCCCACTTATCCATACTGAAGGTTGCGCCTTCCCCAGGCGTGAAGTCTCTTTGAGCAACGATAACCTGCTGTGCTAGAACATTCCAACGAGCCGTAGAGCGATCTAAACCTTTGTATAGCCATTCTTCTTGACGTTTACCAGTAATCGTTGCATTAGGATCAAAATTTTCTGGGCAACGTTCCTTGGTACCATCTCCACAGGGTTGGTCTGTGCGATATTGACGGGTATCTAGCACATGGAAAGTCGCCAAATTTCCGAAGGAAAGCCGACGGAAAATTTGCATATCTGGTCCTTCTGGTTTTGAGAAGGGTCGTAGTGGCATATGCTCGTAGTAAGCTTGATAAGCAGCCGCCCGACGTTGTAGGAAGACTTGGGGGTCTTGATCCGGTTCATTATCGACTTCTGAGGTAGCATTAGCGTAGTTGTTTTCCACCTCGTGGTCATCCCAAGTCACAATCCAGGGAAATGCTGCATGAGTTGCTTGCAAATTTGAATCAGTTTTGTAAAGGGCGTGACGGTTACGATAATCATCTAGAGTGAAAATTTCCGGACCATTGTGTTGTCTAGGACGATCTGGTGTGATTCCTCCCTCATAGATGTAGTCACCCGTATGCACTATTAGGCTTAGGTCTTCCTGCGCCAAATATTTGTATGCTGTGAAGTACCCTTGCTCATAGTGCTGACAGGAAACAAATGCAAAGGCAAATTTACTTAAATCGCTACCTGGTTGAGGTGCTGTACGAGTGCGACCAATTGGACTTTCTTCTGTACCTGAGGTAAAGCGATACCAGTACCATGTATTGGGTTTGAGCTTATTTACAACCACTCTGACTGAGTGAGCTAATTCTGGGATGGCAATCTCAGTGCCTTTTGCTACTATATTTTTCATGTTGGGATCAGTTGCGACTTCCCAACGAATTGGCACATTCACAGATGGCATTCCACCGCCTTGTAAAGGATTGGGAGCCAGACGAGTCCAAAGCACCACGCTATTAGGATAGGGTTCACCTGACGCTACACCAAGCGTGAAGGGATAACTGGGAAATGGAACTTGGGCGATGGCTCGTTGATTGAATTGGCTGGCGATCGCCAAACCAGTCAATGCCCCAGCCCCAATAATTAAGTTCCGTCGCTTGACTCGGCTGTACAAAAACCGCTCAAAATTCTGGTAATCTAACATCTTTTTCCCCTGAGTAACTCACAAATCAAGGCAGAGGAACAGATGATCCAAAGCATCCAGGGTAAGAATTAACAAACCACTAAACCAATATTTCAATCGTCGATATCACACTCTTTTACAGCGAGCGCCTTTTTTGTGCCTAAATCAACCCGTCGAACTCACGTTAATTCAAAGAACACCAGACGATCAAATTTTCCTGCTGCTTCAAGGTATCAACTGTTGCAAAGCCCGAGTTTAATTTACCAGTCAGACGTTAATTCCTAGCAAAGGAACAGTTAAGGCTGTTTGATTGAGCAAAATTCAGGGTGTAGGGGTGTCGGGTTCAACTAAAGATTTCTATCTTCGTAGCACCTTGTCGTAAAACTTGCCAATTGTTTCCAGTCCATTTCACAACAGTCGAAGGAACACCATCTCCGTGTACCTCGTCTTTTAATTCTGTCGCCGCCAAAGTCAAAACATCAGGAAACTGTGCCGAAATTTCTGCCATTGTTTGTAAAGGAGGTTGACCTGATAAATTGGCGCTGGTGGTTACAAGAGGACCTGTTTGCGCCAAGATAGTCTGGGCAATTCTACAATTAGGCACTCGAATTCCAATTGTCCTGTCAGGAGTAAGCTTATCCTTGTGAGGATCGCAATCTCCATCAGAAATAGAAATTATTTCTTGTGGTACTCGCTTGGAGGCAGGTAACACCAAAGTCAGTGTTCCTGGCCAATATTTCTTGGCAAGTCCGTGCCAAATTTCATACTCTTGGTCACTACCCGTGGTGAAAGACCAGATTTCTTCAGCAGTCGCTGCCATTAAGATTAAGGGTTTATCTCGACTGCGCTGCTTAGCTGCGTAAATTAACTCTCCTTGTTCGGGTATTGCTGCCAATGCCGGAACAGTATCTGTAGGAAAGCTCACCAATTTACCAGCACGTGCGCCTAAGATAAGGGTGTCTAAAGAAACTTGCATGAACAAAACTCAGAATTGCGAACCCAGAACTCAGAATTTAGTGAGCACTCACGACAGTGGACAGTGATCGATTCACTGTTTAGTGTCGTGAGTTCTGAGTTCTTTGTTTGTGATGTTAGCTCTTTCTATATGCCAGAGCAAAGCGCTCAATGCCAGCTAAATCTTTATGAATCTGAATGTTACAGTAACTCCCTTGATTGTGCAACATTTCTCCCACAGCATCTGCCTGTCCTTTCATCATCTCAATCAACCAAACCCCACCAGAGCGTAAATAGGTGGAAGAAATTTCTACCAAATGGCGGATGCAATCTAAACCATCTATGCCACCGTCTAAAGCTAAATGTGGTTCATGCTTAACAACTTCAAGCTGTAGGGTAGGTATGATGTTAGTGGGAATATAGGGCGGGTTAGATATCATTCCGCTGAATTGACCTTTAAGCGATGCTAAAGGTTGCCACCAAGAACCTTGGTAAAATTGAATACGCTCCCCAAAACCTAAATTTTGAGCGTTTGCCTTTGCAACCACTAGCGCCTCATGACTGTAGTCAACAGCGTGAATGATTGCTGTGGTGAAAACGTCTGCTAATCCAATGGCGATCGCCCCACTACCAGTTCCCAAATCAGCCCAGTGTCCTTGCTCTAAAGACGGTGTCACCTTACTGTTTCTAGCAGCAGCGACAGCTAAATCTATCAAGTACTCTGTTTCTGGTCTGGGAATCAAAACCGCTTTTGACACAGCGATTTTATACTTTCGCCAAGGAGTTGCTCCTGCAACATATTGTACTGGCAAGTGTTCATTTAAGCGCTGCTGCCAGAGTTTGTCTAAATCCTCTAAAGATAATTTCAAAGGAATCTCAGCCTGGTTTTTGTATGATTCCAAGCGTAATGCCAAGCGGTCTAATCCAGCGACTTCTTGTAGTAACCAATCGACTTCAGTAGGTAAAATAGCAGTGGCGTTGGCAGCTTGAATCGCCACGTTACGCCACTGCCAAAGTTGTAAACCAGTTACTGATAACTGCTTATCTGCCATGCCTTTATACTATCAGGCATAAGTTTATTTCTTTTTGGCAGGGGGGTTTTGACTTGCACCACCACCTCGCTTGCTAACGACATACTGCATGCTCTCGGTAGATGGTACTATGGCGACTTGGCTGAGCCAAGTGTCATTTTTCTCTTTCAAAGTTTTTATGACTCCCTCTATGTCCACAACCTGAATATCAGCCTTGGGAACTTGTTGCTTGACCTGGCTTAATAAATTTTGGGCGTCTTTTTGACTCAAGAACAAAGGAATAACTTCCTTATTGTCAGTCTTCCGTTTGACGGATACATATCCTTTATCTGGAGATCTAACAATAAAAACAGGCACACTTGGGAACTGCTTAACTTCTTTACCGCTTTGGCGCAGCAATGTTACTGCTCCTTCTAGATCTTGTTTTCCAGGATTAAAAGCAAACACTAGGTTGTTTGGTTTCTTGGCATTTTCTTGAAGTTTCTGATAAATCATCCCCAAAGGTACTGGCGTCACTTGCAGGCTTTTTAACATATCTGCCATTTTTGGATCTTTACCTTTGACATTCCGCAGTTCGTTAATAAAAGCCTGAGCTTCCTGCCCACTCATAAAAACGTCTGTCACCGTAGCTTGTTTATTTTGAGCGTTTTGCGCATTTGCGGCATTGTTAGGCACTGTACGAGTGAGAGGCACACCCTGGTTGTTAGTAATCAAAAAGACTGGTACTGGATCTAATTTTTCTTTAATTTGTTGTTCTGTCAATGCGATTACTGGAAGATTTCCGCTAAAAACAGTTGTTAGCAGAGTACTCCCAACTAAAGTCAATGTTGTGCCCCAGCGAACTAATAAATTCATAACTACTCCTCGCATCAATTTCTCTAAAATCAAGTCTGACAATATAGTTGGATTTGCACAGTATTAACCAGTTCTAGATATATTACCTTCTTTGCTCATTAACTGTGCTGTTTTCGGTATTTCAATTTCGCCCTACTAAACAATTGCGCTCGAACGGTAGATGATTGCTGTAATTAACAAAGGCGAAAAATGTGCTTTTTACTTCAAGGGTGTCTTCTGCCATTCTATTGGCTTTTTCAGCTATGGTTGACGACAAGAAATATAAGATCGTTCCTTCTAGATTTGCCGCAAAATGTCTCAAGCTTTACAGATTTCCTTTCTTGTGGGTTTATTCAATGCTTGGAATTTATTTTGGCTAATAGAAAATAAGAAATAGCAAAGCAACATGACTATTGCTTCCGGGAAAATATGCAATTTCAGTGTACATTGTCTGACAAATCAAACAAATAGTTGTAGCACAATCCAGTTTTGACTTTTTGATTTAATTTTTTGATGGTATATCCAAAAAATAATGTAAGTCATTTATGTATGCTTGAGTCATTTGCACGCTCAACCTAAGATAACAGAATTTGAACTGATATCGTGTTTGCTTGCGCTAATTGGTTGCACTATATAAATAAACCCTAGACCTGTATTCTGATCTAGGGTTTACTATTCATCTATAAGATCGGGATGACAGGATTTGAACCTGCGGCATCCTGCTCCCAAAGCAGGCGCGCTACCAAGCTGCGCTACATCCCGATTAATTTGTTATTCTAACTTAGTTGTTGCTTTTTGGCGACAATCAATAGCTTTTTTTAGATTTTACTTGATTATGTTGCCAAATGTTCACCCACATCATACCATGCTTTTTTGCTTTTTGTAAACTGTTGCGTTCCCTATACATAGACTTATAACAGTAATGTCTCTGTTAAAAATTAATGAGGGTACCAAAACATACCTTTGATGCCTTCTGGATCGGACATAAACCCCAAACCCCGATAAAAATCTAAGACATGGGGGTCAGCAAATAGAGTCACATTACTAATTTCTTCGCTCCTGAGTTTTTTGAGTACATATTTCATAAGTGCCTTTCCCAGTCCTTTTGCTTGAAAGTCTGGGTGAACTACCACATCCCAAATTGTGGCATTAAAGGCATGATCTGACGTCGCACGGGCAAAACCAATAAGTCGCCTTTTGTTTCCTCGCACTTGCCACATAGAAGCGACAAGAAAACTATGCTCTATAGCTTTTTTTACCTTTCGTAAAGGACGACGCGACCAACCGACGGAATCGCATAGTTCCTCTAGTTCATACAGGTCGAGATCTCGCTCCGTACTAAAAACTATGCGAGTTTCCTGCTGATGAACTTCGCCAACACCATTCAAGTCTGAGTTACCTACAGTTTCAACTGCATACTCTTCTGAGGGTGTTGTCCTAGTTGTTGAGTTAGCTTCTGATGTACTAAACCAAGTTTTCCAAAAACCCATGCCAACGTGGTTCAGGTAGTATATACGAGGTGGTTTTGACAGATAAGAGTGCTGATTCACTTGTGATTCAACTATCTACGTTGTATTCCGCAACACATACAGTTGTTTTGTCTGTTGGCGGAATTTTCCGATGACAGTAGTCATCAAGGGTGCATCTTACACTAGTCTTTTTCAACTTTAGCATTTTGTTGTGGAGCTAAGAAGAAATTAGCTAAAACGGAAACATTATTGTGTATGACACCAGAATTCATGTGCCTCCATTTTCCAATCTCCTTATCTTGCCAACTCCCGAACTGAACGGGGTACGATAGAAATATGGCAACCATCGAAATCTTGGGCGTTCCACACGCATACGAACTCACAGCTCCTACGAACTACCCCGACACTTTAGTTTTTATCCACGGATGGCTCAATAGCCGTGGATACTGGCAACCTGTAATTTCTCGGTTGTCAGATGATTTTCAGTGTCTGTCTTATGATTTAAGAGGTTTTGGGGAGTCGCAACAGAAATTAAAAACTGATTTTAGTCAAGAACAAAATTATTTCAGCCAAAGTACTAAATCTAGTCGTGCAGTTGTTGATTCCTTTGATTCTGTGTATACTCCAGCTGCCTACACTCAAGATTTAGCAGATATTCTCAAACAGTTAAATGTCAAGAGTGCTTGGTTGATTGGTCATTCTTTGGGAGGCACGATCGCCCTTTGGGGTGCTGCCCATATGCCGGAATGTGTCAAAGGAGTTATTTGTATTAACTCTGGTGGTGGGATTTACCTCAAGGAAGCTTTTGAGCAGTTTCGTTCAGCCGGTCAGCGGTTTTTACAAGTTCGCCCTAAATGGCTTGGGCAATTGCCCCTGATTGATTTACTGTTTACTAGAGCGAGTGTAGCACGTCCTTTGGAGCGTAATTGGGCACGGCAGCGAGTGATTGATTTTGTTGTTGCCGACCCAGAAGCTGCTTTGGGAGCGTTGCTAGATTCTACAACAGAGGAAGAAATTAACTGTTTGCCACAGTTGGTTGCTCAACTTAAGCAACCAATTTATTTTTTAGCTGGTGCGGAAGACAAGGTTATGGAACCTAAGTATGTCCGTCATTTAGCTAGCTTTCACCCTCTTTTTTCTTACTGTGGTGACAATGTGATCGAAATTCCTGACTGCGGACACTTAGCAATGTTGGAACAGCCGGATGCAGTTGCTACTCATATTCGCTCTGTTGTCAAGAATCAATCGTCAGTCGTCAATTGTTAATAGAGTCACTGAATTTTGGATTTTGGATTTGAAATTTTAGATTGACAAGGCAGCTTTCGGGTTGTTGCTTCTTACCCGTTCGCGTAGCGTCTTTGGAGGAGATAAGCTGCCGCTGACTTTGCGTCGGCTTGAAACCCTTTTTTAGAATCTAGATTTTAATCCAAAATCCGTCAATTAAAGAAAAGCCGATTTAAAGAATTGAAAACCAAGATCTGGAAGAATTTAAGCCTCTAGTCCCACGGCTCAACTCAATCTTCTAATCTAAAATTTAAAATCTAAAATCCAAAATTCGGGAATCCAAAATCTAAAATCTAAAATTGTCTCGGTCAAGTTAAAGATTATCTGTACCAATTTGATACAACTCCATAACTTGGCTCAGCGCTAACCTAGAGTGAACGCCTAAGGTCAGAGGCGAAGTATGACCTCTGTTGAGGTGGTCAGCAGCAGTACAACCAATCATAGCGGCATTATCAGTACAAAATTTTAGGGGAGGGAATAGCACGCGTAGGTTATGAGTTTGTGCTGCTTGTTGTAAATGTTGTCTTAACCCACTGTTGGCTGCTACGCCTCCACCAACAGCAATGGTGGAAAGACCATAATCTGTAGCACAAGTTATTGCCCTTTTGGTGAGGGAGCGTGCTACAGTTTCCTGAAAACTAGCCGCCACATCTTTTGTTGGTAAAGACTGTCCATCTTTCTCAAATTGCTGTACCAACCGCAACACTGCTGTTTTTAACCCACTAAAACTCGCATCATACCGATGATATCCACCTTCTGGTAGAGAAATTTTCCCCTCTGGTAATGTAAAAGCTTGCGGATTTCCCTGCTTTGCTAGCTTGTCAATTACGGGTCCGCCAGGATATCCCAAATGTAACAAACGTGCTACTTTATCAAACGCTTCACCCGCAGCATCATCACGAGTTTCTCCTAGGGTTTCATACACACCACAATCTTTGACGTGAATCAAGCTTGTATGACCACCAGAAACTAGTAAGCTAAGAAAAGGAGGCTCTAAGGTTGGCTCACTTAAATAAGTTGCATAAATGTGACCTTCGAGATGATGAACACCCAAAAATGGCTTGTTATGTACCATTGCTAAGGTTTTGGCGGCAGTTAACCCGACCAATAACGCCCCAACCAACCCAGGAGCACAAGTTGCGGCGATACCATCAATTTTGCCCCAATCTACTTCTGCTTGTTCCAGGGCAAGGGCTATCGCCCCATTTATCGTTTCTAGATGCTGCCGGGACGCCACTTCCGGTACAACTCCACCATACTGCTGATGAACTGGAATTTGCGAAGCAATAATACTACTACAAACTTGACGATTATTTACAATTGCCACGGCAGTTTCATCACAGCTCGTTTCTATTGCTAAAACAGTTGCCATTGCTACAATAACATGGTAAGTACAAAGGAGCTATTCAGCTACAGGTGTTTCTCTTGCACAAAAGGCAGCAGGTTACTGAGTGCCCGGTTGTGAGTAAAATTATAGAAAAATTTTACTTATAACTGACTTGTGAACTCAGAACTTCATAAGAACTGGTTTGAGAAGCTTTAACTTTTATTTACTTCAACTTTACTCGGTTCACGCGCAAGAGTATCATGACATCCTAGTTCTACAAATCAAGATTGTACAAGCCGCTTCGTTTTGTACAAAAAACTTTTTGTTTCGTAATAAAAGGAAACAATTCCATGCGTCGCTTGTTTGCTTTAGTTCTAGCTATTTGTGTTTGGTTCAACTTTTCCCCACCAGCTTTAGCGCTTGGGGAGAATCTTGTACCATGTGCTGAATCTCCAAGCTTTCAGGAGAGAGCAGCATCTGCCCGGAATACAACAGCTGACCCCGAATCTGGGAAAAAGCGGTTTGAGCGCTATTCTCAAGCGCTGTGCGGACCAGAAGGTTTACCTCATCTCATAGTAGATGGTCGCTTAGATCGCGCTGGTGACTTTCTGATTCCTAGCATTCTTTTTCTTTACATCGCTGGTTGGATTGGCTGGGTAGGTCGTACCTACCTACAGGTCATTAAAAAACAAGGGGGCGATGTTGAACAAAAAGAAATTCAGATTGATGTTGCTCTAGCGCTTCCAATTATGGCATCAGGCTTTGCTTGGCCAGCAGCAGCAGTACAACAACTACTGTCTGGTCAACTCACAGCCAAAGATGAAGAAGTTCCTATTTCGCCGCGTTAATTCAACATCACTCATTCACACATTTTGGAGTATAGATTCATGAACCAAAATCATTTTGTGAAGTTTCTTTCCACAGCACCAGTGATCACTACCATATGGTTGTTCATCACTGCTGGCATTTTGATTGAATTTAATCGGTTTTTCCCTGATTTACTTTTCCATCCCATGCCGTAAATTACGGAGAAAACTGCCAATACTTTATTGAGAGGCACACAGAACATATGCAAGCAGTAGATGCGTCAAAAAATCTTGCCAGCGATCCTAGAAATCGCGAAGTTGTTTTCCCTGAATGGCGCGATCCACAACGGGGCAACTTGGAAACACCGGTTAATTCTTCTCCCTTAATCAAGTGGTTCATCAGTAATTTGCCCGCCTATCGTCCAGGGCTAACTCCTTTCAGGAGAGGACTAGAAGTTGGGATGGCTCATGGTTACTGGGTTTTTGGTCCATTCGCCAAACTCGGTCCCCTGCGCGATACGCCTAATGCCAACTTAGCGGGATTACTGTCAACCTTGGGCTTCGTAGTCCTTATGACTGGAGTCATATCTCTATATGCAGCTAGCAATCCCCCTGAACCAAGCGTGACTGTGACTGCACCCAATCCTCCAAATGCTTTTAAATCTGGTGAAGGTTGGAATGGCTTTGCCAGTGCTTTCTTAATCGGTGGTATTGGTGGTGCAGTAGTCGCTTACTTTTTAACTAGTAATCTCAGTCTGATTCAAGGTTTGTTTGGCTAATAAGTGTTCTGAGGCATGAGGTCATAATACCTCTATCAAAAAGCCGCCAGACAGATTACAAAAGATAAAGGACGCAAGGAAAAGGTTTACGTAACTTTTTCTTGCGTCCTTTAGTTGTGACTTTACCTCCAACAGCGTCAACCCCCTAAGCCCTTCGGGCACGCTACGCGAACGGGGGAATTCAAAATTCAAAATTCAAAGTTCAAAATTAAGAACTCTACGGACGCCAGGTGCTACCCTATGGCTGACGCCACGCCTTACGGCTATCGGGAAGCCGCCCTCCGGGCGTCTACAAGTCGGGGAACCCGAACGCCAGATACCTCTAGGCGACTGCGTAAGCGCAAGCGCACGCCAAGGGCGTAAGCGCAAGCGCACGCTAAGAGCGAACGCGTAAGCGTGTCCCTTTGGGACTTACGCGTAGCGTCTGGGCAGGAGATACCCGAAGGGCACTGGCTCCCCAATGCACTGGCTCCCCAATGCACTGGCTCATAAATCCGGGGCATTGAGTCATGTTGCTGCGCATTTTTTATACCTCTATTCATAAAATTAAGGGGCTTGAAACCCTTGCTCAAATTCAAATGTCATTCCAAAATTCAAAGAATTTAAAAATTTTCAATTCAAAATTTCTTGATTATTTTTGAATTTTGAATTTTGAATTTGAGCGTTCGCCCTTGGCGTGCGCCTCTGGCGCTCAGCGAGGGTCATAGGAGGGTTTTACCAACGAGTGTTAACTCAGTATGGCTGCTTCTATGGAATTGAGAGCGCTTTCAAAATCGTCATTAACAATTTGAATATCAAACTCATCAGCAGCATTTATTTCTTCTTGAGCACAGCGCAGACGACGGGCGATCGCCTCATCTGAATCCTGTGCCCGACCACGTATTCGTTTTTCTAATTCACTCATAGAAGGCGGCAAAATGAAAATACTCAGGGCGCTAGGATAACAAGTGTGAATTTGTCGTGCTCCTTTTAGCTCAATTTCTAGCACAACCCTTTTGCCAGAGCGAATTTGGTTCATTACGGCTTCTCGCGGAGTGCCGTAATAATTACCAGCAAATTCTGCCCACTCCAATAATTCGCCAGCAGCAACCAATTCTTCAAACTCTCTACGGCTGACAAAATAATAATCTTTGCCGTTCGTTTCCCCTGGACGAGGAGAACGAGTCGTCACCGATACAGAATAATGCAGTTGGGGATGACGCTGTAAGAGCGATCGCATTAAAGTGCCTTTGCCAACTCCACTTGGACCAGTCAAGATAATTAGCTTGCCTGTTGGCGGGCATTCTTTAGTAGTAGCACCACTTTTAGTGCTGATAACTTGCATCATCCGTTTAACCTGTGAATTAATTAGTAGATACTATTCATTGGCCATGAGTCTGACGACTCCTGACTAACGAAATTTTGTAGCCTAGGTGACATAAAACCACTGTTATTCACATGGTACTGCTGGTATGGCGCAAATAGGCGTGGGACTATAGATTTAACCTTTGCTCAATTATCTACAGCTTGATGGTGATCACGTGTGATCACAAAGCGATTCGCTACCGTTTCCGGTTGAATCGCCGAAAGAATAACGTGACTGGAATCAGTGATGATAACAGCCCTAGTACGACGACCGTAAGTTGCGTCGATCAGTTGACCGCGATCACGCGCATCAGTGATGATCCGCTTAATCGGGGCAGACTCTGGACTGACAATGGCAACTACTCGGTTGGCAGACACGATGTTGCCAAAGCCGATGTTGATTAACTGAATGTCCATAAAAAAACTGACGCTAAACGCGGTGAGAGAAGCTTTTAAAGAACTATTCTTTATGTTATCTACAAAAAATAGGAGTTACAACGCTTATACTTACGTCAGTCTTCGTTTTTAAGTTCATTAATCCCTTTTTTAGCTATTTCTGAGCCAAGAATACTAAAAATCTACCTAAAGGAATAGGCTCATATAGGAATCCGGTTTGATTTGGTCAGACCAGTGCTTGATGAGGGTTTCCCGACAGAGGCATCTGGTGAGACAGCGCTATGCAGTCCTTGTCTCCCGACAGAGGCGATTGCGTAAGAGTAAGCGCAAGCGCACGAATCGAGCGAACACGTAAGCGTGTCCCTTTGGCACTTACAAAGTAGCGTCTGGGCAGGAGATACCCGATAGCCCTCCGGGAACGCCCGTCGCCTGCACAGGAGCCAGTACTTGATGAGGGTCTCCCTCATTCTGGCGTTGGAGACCCTACCAAGAGCGCGCTTACTCACCCTAAGGCGTGGCGGAGCGCCATAGGACGTTCGCCGTAAGGCGTGCGCTCTGCGCACACCCGAAGGATCACAGAGTAGAGATCCGTAACACGGAACTGTACCTAGTTTTACAAAAATCAAATAGGAATTTTATATGAATTCAAAAAATAATTGCAATTTTTGTATTTTAGCTACAATGCATTAACCCAACGCTACAACGCTTGTAAAAGTTGGGTTGGGTTTTGCATTGTTCTAGCCAATCTACGCATCTATGTATTTGGAAATCATTTCTGAACTCATAGAAAATCACCTGCTAGCTATTGTTTGTGCAGTGCAACTCGAAATCACAAAGCCGTAGACAATTTTAGAATGTTAAGTTTATCAACTCAAAACTTTGAAGGAGGAGTGTATCTTTTCAAAAATAGGTATGTAGTTTGAATTGTTCCTTGTGTAAAAAGTAGTAATACAAGCGGTATTGTTGTCTTTATAAGGTAATAAAGTAATCATTGTTTCTGTTTCTCTACCAGAATACCACATCCTCATACCATTTTTACCATCCACATTAATTTTTTCCTTTTTAACTAGCCTTTCTCCATTTTCTTCAGAATAGCTGAGGTTTTCAGTGAAAGTTGTTTGAATTTTTTCGGAAATAATTTGAACATCAGTTTTAATAAAATTTTGGGTAATTATTCCTCCACCTCTTATTGCCATTTTTAGATTTGTAATATAAGCTAATTCACTACAGCTTCTTGTCAAAAACCACCCGAGTGGATAAGAAATAGAATATACTTTGTTTTCTACATAGGTTTGAAAATTTGTGAAAACTGAATTAATTTGAGACGCTATAACAGTAGAAGGCTTAAGTTTTCTGATTATCTGTTGATCAGTAGAGAGTGATTGCCCTATCGTCATTTGAGAATATGGCGTATCAAGATGCTGCTTGAGCTTTGTAGTAGCTAAAGTTTGATTAGCGAAAGTCTGAACACTGACAAGTGTAACTGTGAGCAGAAAAGTGTCTACCCATTTAACTAGTCTCATAATTTTTTATCCTCAATCTTTAATTTGAAAAAAAGTAAGAATTGGTGCTCAGATTGAATATTTGATTTTAATCATCAAAGCTATTGCGTTTGCAAAATTCTAATTTGATTGATTTTCTTCTTGAAGAGGTTGGCGAAAAGCAAGCAAATAGTTATTTCTACAAAGTTGAAATAACACAATGATGACAAGTAAACGGGTATCACTTGTAAATGACACTCTCATCTCAATGCATCTATAGCAATCCATGCGGGAGTTGTGAAATTACTCGTTGAAGTAAAGAACGCTTAACGCTTAAGAAGAATGTACAAATGTACTTTTTTTTTAAGCGCAGAGCGCAGGCACTTTCACAAAAATGAGAACTGCTATATATGATTTTTACTTTGTTATCAATGAATAAAAAAGTAGAAAATATAACAAAAATTAGGATAAATTAAAGAGCGTACTAATCACAGGATTTTTGTCCATCAAGTTATAAAACAATACCATTGTTGTTAAACATGGTTTTTGGAGATTTCAGAGGTGTAAAACTCAAGAGACGCAACGTAATATGGGAGCATGCCAATTTTGTAAAAAAAGAAGGGTATGGTGTGCATCTTGCTCCCTACTTTATTACCAAAAGGGGGCAAGATGGCTCCACTACAAAATCAAATTACTTTATACATTTAGGATGCTCACCATAAGATTGCATTAGTTATTATTCTTGTAAATTATCGGATCAGCAACCGTTCTGAACTCTCTGTTTGGGTTATAAAAAATCCCCCGCAAGCTAAAGCCAAACGGAGGAAAAACGACACATTCTTTGTAAAAATGGAAATAATGCGACTAACCAATAAGTTCCTTGACTTTATTGATGATGCCTTCAGGGTCAATTCCTTGATAGGGGTACTGTTCCCATAAACCACCACATCCCTCTTTGTGAGTTCCTAAGTGAGCAAATTTTGGTGTCAGTCCCCGTTCAAGTAACCAACTACCAAAGCGGCTACCCAATCCTGTGCGGCGGTTGAAAGATTCAACAACCAATACAAATGGGGCTTTACCAACTTTTGCCAGCATTTGTTCATCAATAACGTTGAGTGTTGGCTTATTAATTAAGCCGACATCAATTCCTTGCTGTTTGAGACGTTCCACGGCGTCAACTGCGCGGTATAGTGCTTCACCAAAGCTGATGATATAACCAGCAGTTCCTTCACGCACAACTTCATCTTTACCGGGAGTAAAGGTGTAGCCTTCGCCGTGTAAGTCTTTGCCATTGGCATCGAGAATGTTCGGCGTTTTAGACCGGGTGGAGAAAATAAATCTGAGTCCCTGCTCAAAAAATACTGCTTCAACACAAGCTTTCATTTGAGCTGCGTCAGCGGGGAAATACAGTCGCGTTTCGTAGCCGTCATCTAAGCCATTATCGGCAAAGAAATTGTTTAAACCGAAGTGACAGGTATTATCCGCCATGTCATCTATGCCAGAGTGAGAGAAGTGACATAGGACGTTGGAATAGTTCAGCCGCGCCATTGTAATTTCGGAAACGCACATCTCTAGAAATGCGCTGAAGGTGCCGAAAATACCCTGCTTACCTTTTTCCATACCGAAACCAGCAGCGGCGGAGAAATTTCCTCGCTCCATAATGCCAGAACTCACGAAGATTTCTGGGTGAGCGTCGTGAATCTTGTTCAGTCCACAGGAGCCTTCGAGGTCACTATCGATACACATGACCTTTTCTTTACGCTCGGTTTCACTCAAGCGATCAAGGACGGACACCACAGCTTCGCCAAACACGGTGCGGTTGGAACCCAACTTATCGCCAGAACCGATGAAGGTATAACTGTTCTTGGGTTTTTGAATACTTTTGAGGTATCTAACGGCTTCAGTTAGTCCGCGCTTTTCCAAGTAGGCGATCGCCTTATCCGCTGGAATCACATCATGACCATGAGTCGAACCTTCGATACCTTCAATTCCCACAGCCATCTTGCGCTTGTTGACCAAAGCTACTGGTCCATCACTCGTCACTGCTTGACAGATACGACGATACAAATCATCCAAATCTTCGCCGTCTCCTTCATTGACGCTGAGTCCGTGACCAGCAAGTGTCTTAGCGACACTAAATCCTGGTAAGTATTCCGAAGGATGTCCGGCGATTGTGACATCATTATCATCGATAATGAGCTTGACATTAAGATTCTTGGCAACTGCTAAACGTGCTGCTTCCGCATCGTTACCTTCCTGTTGGGAACCGTCAGAGCCGAGACAGAAAACCACCTTATTCGGATTTGCCAGTGCGACACCATTGATGTAAGGCCAAATGTGTCCCAGGCGTCCGGAACTAAACTTTACTCCAGGAGTCAAGCCGAGTTCGGGGTGTCCAGGTAGTTTTGCACCAGCTTGGCGGTAATGAACAAGTTGTTCAGCACTTAACTCACCATGCAACACAGCCATAAGGTACTGGGTAGCAACGCGGTGTCCAGCTTCATCAAAGAAAATTGGTACGAATTTATCTGGTGCCCCCCGGAATAAGGCATCGAGGATAACGACTTCTGGTACTGTATCGTAAGGACCGCCAGTGTGACCGCCTACACCGCTAGCAGCTCCTGTGGCTGTAAAGAAAACAATTGCATCACGACAGAGTTGAATATTGGCTTTGAGTGTCTCCCGTTCCTCATCGCTCAGAGTTGGATTGGCAGGGTTCAGTGCTATTTGCTTATAAGCACTAAGGTTTATAGGAAAGCTAGCTGTAGCAACAGTCATGGTTGATATTCCTGTATGTAGATGAATGACACCAACAGAACCGTCTTCTTCGACGGTACACTGCAACGGTAAACTATATTGTTATGGTTGATTGCAACAAACACTTTGTGAACACTTTTGAATGGTAGGAAACGCTGCGGTTCTCCAAATAAATTAACAAGTTCTTTTTAAGTATAAATGCTTATCATAGTTTCATAACAAGAAAAATAAAGAAAATAAAAAATTTTTACGCTATACAGCCAAGTAGGACATGACAAATGTTGAGAGCGAAATATGCACGCTTTTGAACTTCAGTCAATTAGACTGGAGAAGTGAATTAAAAATTTATGATAAAGATTTTTGCTCATAAAGATAAAAGCTTCATGAAGTTAGAAATAAGTTGACATTTTCGGTAGAAAAAGGTGCAAATAATATTTAAGGTGCATACTTTCAAAAAACAACTTCAGCTTTTAAAGCTTCATCAGAGTAAGAGCAAAGAGTGTTAAAAGTTCTTTGACAGTATCAAGCGAGAAAATTAAAAAACTTGCTTGCCCAGAGTAAATCGACTGAATAACGGGTGTCTACCAAAAGCTAAGCAACTCATGCTTCTTGATCGCTGAAATACTAATGCAACGTACAGGTGCTTAGTGTTGTGTAAGTCAAGTATCTGCAGCAAACCCGTAATCACAAGAATTTACTATGTACAGCCAAATGCTTCAGGCTTTCACTAAAAATACCCCAATGTTGAGTGAGTCTCAACTAGTAAAGGTTCCTTTGCTGATTAAAAGCATGACACCAAAAGCCGAGATGATTGTCTTGAACACTACACACAATAAAAACGCACAAGTTGCTAAAGTGTTCATTCCACATTTCAATCTTTGTGGTGTCTCTATTTCCCATCAACAACTAAAAACTCAGCAATCAGGGACAGTGAAATTCAACAAACAAATCTGAAATAAAAACTACTCTGCCTGTTAAACCAGTGAACAGTGAACAGTGAACAGTGAACAGCTACCTACGCAGTTAACAAGGGGTGGACTCGTCCGTTTCCTGCCTGGTAACTGATAACTGATACTGCGGGTACTTGGTAACTGATAACTGTTAACAAGAGTAGGCAAGAGTTTCAACATCAGATGCAAGTACCAGACTCTATGGTAGCTCTGTTCGTGCTAAGGGTGACTAGATTTGCCCTTGAGCAAAGCTTGGTATGAGTTAACTAGAGTCAACAGCGCAACTATCGGTGATGACATAATCAGCGCGTCTATATGAGATCTAACTCATATGATCATGCCTATCAGGTCACAAGAATTCAGAATTCAAAATTATAAATTCAAAATTAATACCCCTTAGCTAAAGCCAGGGGTTTGAAATAAGGATGCGGCGTTTTTTGTTTTCCATGTCTAAAGACAGGGGCTTGCATCCTGAATGAATCAATTCAAAATTGTTTCTTGATTTTTGAACTTTGAATTTTGAATTTTGAATTCAAACTATGGTTACGTTGTTCGTGCGTAAGTCCTGATTTGGTCAAGACAAACAACAAACGAGGATTGATGAAACATGAGTACTATTAACGTGACGTCTAATGCTGACAATGGTGCTGGTTCTCTTAGAGAGGCGATCGCCCAAGCAAAATCAGATGATACCATTCAATTTGGCTCTAACCTCGCCAATCAAACAATTAACCTTACCTCAGGTGAACTCACAGTAGACAAAAACCTGACAGTTGATGGTGCAAGTACTACTGGTCTAACCATTAGTGGTAATAATGCCAGCCGAATTTTCGATGTCACAACACCAGGCTCAAGTTTTACGTTGCGAAATTTGACCCTTGTCAATGGAAAATCCAGTGGTGAAGGTGAAAATGGTGCCGGAGGTGCAATTCGGACAATCAGTAGTGATAAACTGACCACTCTTAACGTAGAGAATAGCAAATTTATAAATAACGCCTCTTCAGGAAATGGAGGAGGTGCAATTTGGGCAGGGTTTAATACAGCCAACACCATCACTAACAGTCTGTTTGAGGGTAACGATGGTACTGCTGGTAAAAGCGAACGCGGTGGTGGAGCGATCGCAGTTAATACTAACAGTACTCTCACGGTCAAAAATAGTGAGTTCGATAATAACAAGGGAACTAATGGCGGTGCAATCAATAGTGTATTGAGCACACTCACTGTAGAAGACTCTACTTTCCGCAATAATGACTCAACCGCTGGAGGTCCGATTGGTCCCAATACCATAGGTTACGGTGGAGCCATCTATACTGATGGAGCGAATGCCTCTGGACCAAATTTCGATCATGGTTCTGTAGGGGGCACAATTACTATTCGCAACAGCAAATTTGAGGGTAACAAAGCTGTTGGACAAGGGGGAGGACTCTTTCTGTATGCTTATCCTCCAGACAAGATCATCGTTGACAATTCCACAATCACTAAAAATGAGGTCGTTGCGGATAGTCAAGGTGATTCACTCGGCGGTGGTTTGCGAATTGGTAATGGTGAGTTTACTATCAACAACACTACTTTCACAGATAATCGGGCACTGAACCAAGGTGGTGGTTTGTGGGTAGGAGAACAATCACCAGGTACCATCACCAAGAGTACGTTCTCTGGTAATCGAGCCGAGAGTACTGACGGCAAAAATGGTCTTGGTGGAGCGATCGCTTTAGCTAATAACTCTAATCCCGTCACTATCGATGGTACGACTGTTGCTAACAACTACGCTGGGTGGCAAGGTGGAGGCATTTTTGGAGGAGGTTCGTCCACTACTCTTACAAATTCAACCTTTGCAAATAACGTTGCTTACAATGGCGGCAACAATTGGAACATCAAGAATCAAGCGACTGATCAACTCAGCGATGGTGGGGGAAATACTCAATGGCCAGCGAAGAACTCGAATGACCCCACTGACATCAATGTCACAGCATCTATTAATATTGCACAGCCTGACTTGAGTAATTTGCAGAACACTGGCCAAAATGTAACTAATTCTCTGACTGAGAATAATTCTAATCTGGGTACAGCTATTACCCCAGCAGCAGTGAGTGACTATAGCTCAAGTAAAGGCACTTCTGTAGACGCCATAAGCAATAGTCCCAACAATAATCCTAATGATAACCTTACCCCTGTGGCTGTTAATGGAAATAGCTCTAGCAATGCTTCGGATGGTAGTCTTACTCAAGTACCCGGTAACGATAGCTCCAGCAGCAATAGCCCTATATTCACTGAGGCTGGTAACAGTTTACTGTGTGGTAATCTTACTAAGGGTGATCATTTCTACAGTGGTCTTAGCCAGGACACTCTCATACAAGGCAAGGCTATTGACAACTCTGTGCTCACTCCTAGCCAAAGCTCTGAATTAAATTCTCAGTTGAACTCTGGACAAGACTATGTCAGCTTATTGGACACTCTGACTCCGAGTCATTTTTCAAGCAGCCAGCCTGGTCAAGATAGCTCGAATGTGGACAACATTCAGCCTCGGTCACTGGCGAATTTGGACAAAGTCAATACTCCAACGCTTAGTAGTAATCCCCAATTTTTCTCTGGACAAAGTTACTCTACTTCAACTCTGTAAGGTTATCGCATGACAAAACATGGTGGGTTAATCACTGACTATGAAGCCTAAAACACCGATAATGGATTCCAAGATCCAGCAACGCATATCAGTGCAACGCCCACACCGCGTCACACGTTATAGGCTTGCACGGCTTGTCCTGCTGGGAGTGATGACTTTTGTCCTGTCCGGCGTGCCGCCAATCATGGCGGCACAGAGCAAGCCGACTTCAAAAGCCGATTTATCGCCCGTTATGTTGGCTAGCAACACGACAAGCGAAACACGCGACCCCGCCTATTGGCCATTTGATGCACGCAGCCCGTGGAATATGCCAATCGGCTCTGAGGCGCAGTTCGAGCCGGTGAGTTCCTCCGAGTGGACGACGCAAGCGTTAAAGTACGGTCTCCAGATCAATACAACAGACTGGTCTATCCCGATCTTTATGGCTGATGCATCTGATCCGATGCGCAGCATTTATAGCACCGACTACGACAAACTTGCTTTCGAGATGCATGTGCCAGACCCCGCTGTACCGGATTCTAACGAGGACGGTCATTTGCACATCATCGACGAAACCCACAATTTTGTCATAGAGATGCTCTGGGCAAAGAGGCGGGCTGACGGCAACCTTGAAGCACCGTACCCCAACAAAATAGACTTGAAGGGTCCTGGAGTCTTTGACACCTACCACGGCTCATGTGCCTACGGTGGATCGTGTACAGCTGGGCTGATCCGCAAGGGGGAACTCCACAACGGGATTCGACACGCACTGCGAATCTCGATCACACCTGCTGTCTTAAATAAGAACACCCCTAGTGGAAAGCCTTATGTATGGCCTGCAAACTGGGCTGACGACGACGGCAATGGCAGCAGCTATACTGGGACGGGAAATGTGTACATGGGTTCGTTGTTGGCAATCCCGCCAAACGTAGACATCCAGGCTATTGTCGGACCACCGGGCACACCGATCTACGAGCTGGCTCGCGCCCTCCAAGACTACGGTGCCTATGTAGTGGATCGGGGTCACCTTAACCTGTACGGTGAACCCTCAGCAGACGAAGAGGTGAAACAGCTTTCATGGGAAGGTCTGCAAGCACTGCCAAAGTTCCTTCAGGTGGTAGCGAACAATGCTTCAGAGCGTGTTGGTGGTGGCGGGACACCTCGTCGTCCACTCGCTCCTTCGTTTTAAGTCGTTGATGGTACACAGTCCTAGGCAAACCAGAGTTATATTGCCTGTTTGATTGGCTCTTTGTATGTGCTTGATACATAGCACTTGATGTTCATTGATGCTTTCGGAAACCAAGTCTTTTAAAAAACTTGGTTTCTGAAAATCTCCTTACTTACGAGCTAATACAAAAAATATGGCGTTGCTGAATTTGGGAATGAATTATGGTTGTAGCACGATGTTCAATTTCCTGTAACCCTGTAGAACTTTCGGATGCAACGTCTCTACATCAATGGGAATTTTAAAATTCATATCTTGATTCAGCAACGCCCGGAATTCAACCCTTCACACAAAGGACTTGCTTGAGTGTTGCTACAACCTCAACCAAATCCGCTTGATTATTCATCACCTCATCTATCGGCTTATAAGCGCTGGGAATTTCATCCAAAACGCCTGTATCTTTACGACACTCTACACCTTTTGTTTGCTCAATCAAATCATCAAGCGTGTAGGTATTTTTTGCTTTATTTCTTGATAGCAAACGTCCGGCACCGTGGGAACAACTGCAAAAACTGTTGGCAGAACCCTTACCCTTAACGATGTAAGATTTAGTCCCCATCGAACCGGGGATAATGCCATAGTCTTCTTCTGTTGCACGAACTGCACCTTTGCGAGTCACATAGACATCCTCGCCAAAATGCACTTCTTTTTCAGCGTAGTTGTGATGACAGTTCACTTCTAATAAAGGCTTCGTCGCTTTACCACCCGCTAGATGCTTTTCGACGATGCGCTTGAAACGCCCCATCATCACCTCACGGTTGAAACGCGCATAATTCTGTGCCCACTGCAAATCATGCCAGTATGCTTGGAATTCTGGCGTACCAGCGACAAAATGAGCTAAATCGGGATCAGGTAATTTATTACCCGCCATTTTTGCTAATTCTTTAGCTGTATTAATGTGGCACTGGGCTAGATTATTTCCGATGTTGCGGGAACCGGAATGTAACATCAGCCAAACTTGGTTCTCTGTATCGAGGCAAACTTCTATGAAGTGATTACCCCCTCCCAAAGAACCCATTTGTTTCATCGCTTTACCTTGCAAATTTTGAACACCTTGATGCAAGTCTTGGAAATCACGCCAGCGTTGCCAATTGGTGACACTTTTTTCAACGTCTTTATTTTCGTTGAAACCTGTAGGAATTTCTGCTTCAAGATCCAAGCGAATTTTCTTTAGCTTGCCTTCCAGTTGATCACCGTTAAATGGTGTTTTAATAGCACACATTCCGCAGTTATGAACGAAGACACCAGCTTCCAAGGCAAAATTATGATACTCCGGTACTGTTAGGCAATAAACATCCTCTGTATAGTCTAAAGGCAGTACAGCTACAACTTTGTGATTGCACTGGTGTTCTTTTTTTCGGTGGTTATGAAGTCCAATTGGTGTTTTGACTTCTGCATCACAGATGTCACAGGTGTAGAATCTATTTGCAATTTCCTTGGATTTTGCTCTGCCTTTTTCACTTTGATTGTAAGCGACCAAGTGTTGTTTTCCACGTTCACCATTGCCAGCAACCGCTTGTCTAAAGTGTTCTGGTTGTTGCTGCATATATTGAAGAATATTTTGAGTTCCTCGGGCTGCGTAGTACTCATACCCTTCTGGAGTTTGAGCTTTTCTGGCAAGTGCAGTTACTCGCTTTTGTTCAAATTCTGGAGATTGCCAATGTTGGTTACGTTCAACTAAGTTACGGTGATAAGCAGAATGGTCATTATTACCCATAAACTCCAAGTTTTCTGGTCGATTGTCAGATTCATTGAAGTTGCGATGATGAATAACAGTTCTTTGCTCTTCAAATTTGGGAACCTTGCCTAATAAGCCTGATCTGGCAACAATCCAGTGTGCTTTTTGCCACCTACCTGAATAAGGTTGAGCGATTAAGGTATAGCCATCTTTGTCAACTTTAGAGTAGAACGGCATGAGGGATATCCCAGATTGAAGATTTTGAGCTTCCTTATACGTTCCATCCCGCAGCATGAATTGGTGATCAGGGGTGCAAATAATCTCTTCACCGTTATCCAGAATCACTTTTATCACAGAAGCATTACGTCTAGTCAACTTAGCAGTTGCCTTAGCTGCTACGACTTTTCCGGTAGAGGTGCAAGCATAAACAATAAACTCTTCGTTGCAATCAGCTAAGTTTTTAATTGGATATGATTTACCATCAAGCAAAGGAATCAGAGTATCGCCCACAAAGCAACCGATATCCACGCCGACTGCAGCAGGAATAATTGCTTCTTTTGTCGCAATGACAGAACCAACTAAGGCACCTTTACCCAAATGGACATCTGGCATTAAAGCTACATGTTTAAAAACAAATGGTAGTGATGCTACATTCTTTGCCATCTTGGTTTCTTCTGAAGCCAAAGGGTGATTTGCCCAAGAGAGAATGGGTGATGGTGTTGAAAGTTTTAACTCTTCGTAAGCCATAATTATTTAGAATTTTCAATTTAAAATTTCGGATTCTAGGGGCAGTTTCACTGCAATTTTAATTTTGCACAGTATTTCATTTTATTTCCTACTTACAAATAGACATGTGTTAGTTAAATGGATAATGCCCACCACAACCAGATAACGATGGGCATTACCTAAGTGCCACTCCCAGCAAGTAGCTGGCTTTGTATTATTTATATAATACATTATGTATTAACTAGATAACGAGTACTTCTTGTAAAAAATATATTAAAATTTGTAAATAAAATGACAATAAATTAAAAAAACCGACAGCTTAAACACAATCTTATGACAGTTCGTCAAGATACAATTTGGGAACGTTTTCTATCCCCTGTAGTACGTTTGCTCATTGATGAGGAAGGGTTACGGCGTTACTTTGAAAGCGTTGATTGGGAAAAAGAAAGCAGCCGCTTTCGACGCGCTGATGTCACAGTTCCGCCATACTACAGCAGCCAAAATTTTCATGGAATTAAGGATGGATATCTCAAGCCAGGTGCGGCGGTGAGCTACGATCCTATTACCCAATATGTTCTCCCGCCTACTGAAACTATAGTGCGTCAGGCAATAATCGATTCGATCAAAGTACAGCCGCGACGTATTCTTGACTTGGGCTGTGGAACAGGTTCCACAACTTTGATGTTAAAGCAGGCTTTCCCTCAGGCAGAAGTCATCGGCTTGGATTTATCGCCTTATATGTTGGTGCGTGCTTCTCACAAAGCTGAAAAAACTGGTTTAGACATAAATTGGCGACATGGGGACGCACAGAAGACGGGTTTTCCTGATGCTTCTTTCGACTTGGTTACAGCTTCTTTGTTATTCCACGAAACGCCAACAACAGTAGCTGTGGCAATTTTACAAGAGTGTTTCCGCTTGCTGGTAACTGGTGGACAAGTGCTGATTTTGGATGGAAATCAAAACACTTTGCGTCAATTAGATTGGTTGAATAATGTGTTTGAAGAGCCGTATATTCGTGAATATGCTGCTGGGAGTGTGGATGCGTGGATGGGGGAAGCAGGATTTCAAGCAGTGCAAACCCAGGATGTATGGTGGATAAATCAAGTTACAAGTGGAGTGAAACCAATTTTATCTGAAGATGGTACTGTACGAACAGATGTAGGACGTTACACTTCTGTACAAAGAGACGACACAGTGGATAATGAAGATTTACAGGGTTTTCCATCTCCAGCTTTTGATACAATGCCATGAGTTTAAAGGCAGTTTTATTTGATTTTAATGGTGTCATCATTAATGATGAGTCAATCCACGAGCAACTGACAGAGCAAATTCTACTTGAGGAGAACCTCATTCTTAAGCCACGTGAGTATCGGAAAGTTTGCTTAGGACGTAACGATCGCAGTTGTTTAAAAGATTTGCTTGCTAATCGTGGTCGTGTGCTAAGTGATACTGAATTAACTAAGTTGTTCAATTCTAAAGCAAAAGGGTATGCTTTGGAACTGGAAAAAATAGAAGAGCTGCCTTTGTATCCTGGTTTAAATGACTTCATATCTCAAGTGTCTTCTCGCAATCTCAAACTCGGGATAGTCAGTGGTGCTATCCGCAAAGAAATAGAACTGGTACTTGAGCGTGCTAAACTAGCTCAATATTTCAAAGTTATTGTCGTAGGTGATGACGTTACCACCACTAAACCAGAACCTGATGGTTATTTGTTGGCTGTGGAACGCCTGAACCAGGAATATCCTGCTTTGAATCTTCAACCACAAGAGTGTTTAGCGATAGAAGATACTCCTGCTGGTATCCAAGCTGCAAAACGAGCAGGTATGCAAGTGGTTGGTGTGGCGAATACTTACCCTTTCCATATGCTTCAGCGTTGCTGCAACTGGACGGTAGATGATCTGACTGACTTGGAATTGGAACGGGTGCAGGAAGTTTATTCTCAAAAAGAATTGCAAAGTACTACAGGCGCATGATAGGACAGAAAGTTTCTTGTTTGAGACGGGGAAAATTAGCTCAGCATTCTCCATTTGTCTTACTAATTTGCTTTGCCAACCAAAGCCGGAAGTGGGAATGGTAGAAGCTGTAACGGGTTTCTTTACCGATGCGGTGCTGCTGTAGAAACTCAAGCCAATTTTCAAGAATTTCTTCTACATCATATTCATCTTCGGCTATTGCCTGACTAATCCCTTTTGCTGAAATTTCTCCAGTTTCCGCACAAGTGAGGACACTCAGCACTTTCAAAACCAAATCAGATAAACCCTCACTTTTCATTTTCTGCCAATGCTGCTGGTAATATGCCTCTAAACCTGGGGGAATGCAATCAAATTGGTAGGGTTGGGAGTCAAAATCCTCAGCGATCGCATTCAAAGTATGGTGCAGGTACATAAAATTATTTTCGCTTGCCGTGGTGAGGCGAGAAACGAATTTTGATCTGTTTTCCAACTCCTCCTCTGTGAGGGGAGATGAGGTCTCTTTATTAGGGAAGAGGTAATGGTTTGCTTGAATATACGCTTGCACATCTTCGCGGTTTTCTTCTGGATACTCCGATAAATCAAGTATTTGTGAAGGTGCTTCTATTAACAAACCAGATTTTTCTCTTTTGAAGGGACGGCGAGTGAGAAGAAAATAGACTCTATCCGGCAGATATCTGGGAAGATAAAACAGATTTGTACCTGGGGGTTGGCTGTTAGGGTCAATCGCGTCTAAGGCATCAATAGCGATTATCAGCCGTTGTGGTGGTTCTAGGCGATCGCTGATTTTTTGCAGCAGGAGTGAGAGAAACCAACTTCCCTGTGTGGCGTTGTCGGGTAAAACATCCACGTCTGTAGAGGATGAAGAATATTGTGCGCCTACGTCCGGGTAATGATGAATTAATTGAGTGCAGATGTTTCTGAGAAATTCCTCAGCCCTACTTTTACCGACGATTTGGGCATTGTAATAAATAACGTGGTAATTTTCCGTCACGTACTTGGCAACTATACCACTTTTACCGCTACCAGGAACACCAACAATGGTGAAGTAACCGCGCTTGTGACGGTGGAGAAATTCGGTGATGGCGGTGAAGATAAATTCACGACCGATAAAATTTTGGCTTTTTTCGAGAATGATTTGTTGAAACTCGGTTGGGTAGGAGGTGGAATTGATGAGGGTTTGGGAAGGTGGGGTTTTCATGGTTTCGCCTCAATGCCTTTTAGGCGGAGGAAATGCAAGCGTCCGGATTCTTCACCTGCTACGATTGTTACGCCATCAGATGCAACAGCGCAGCATTTGATTTCACTTTCTCCTGTGAAAGAGGCAATTATTTCTCCAGATTCCAGATTCCAAACTTGGAGAGTTTTGTCAAGTGATGTAGAAACGACCTGTTTGCCACATGGTGTAACTGTTACAGTACTTATCGATTTATTATGACCTCTAAAATTGAAAATTTCTTTTCTATTTTCCAAATCCCAAACTTTGATAGTTTTATCATCAGAACCAGAAATTATCCATTTATCATCAGGTGTGACAGCCAGAGTATTTACCGAAGCGCTATGACCAGTAAGAGTGAAACATTCCTTCTCAGTTTCTAGATTCCAAACTTTGAGAGTTTTGTCCTCCGAGGCAGAAACCAAGTACTTACCATTTAAGGTGATGGCTACAGCAGTTACCGACTCACTATGACCTCTAAGAGTAAAGATTTGTTTTTTATTTTTAATATTCCAAATTTTTATACTTTTGTCTTTACAACCAGTAACTATTCTTTTTCCGTCTGTAGTTACTGTTAAAGATATTACTTCACTACTCTCTATGAAAAGTAGAATTATTTTTCCTATTAAATATAAAAATAAACCTACCAAACTTAACGTAAAGTAATGATGGAATAGCATGTATAAAAAAATACTTAAAAAAGTTTCATCTATAAATTTTAAGAAGACAAATAATTTTACTAAAATCAAGGAAAACACAACATCAAATCTTCTAAATAAGGTTTTCCTAAAAAGAGGTTTTTGTGATTGTGTTAGATCGATAACGTTAAGGTTTTTGTCCTCAGAATAGGTAATTAAGCTATTTCCATCCGTGGTTAAGGTAATAGCTTTAATTGCACTATTTTTGGATAAAAGGTATGACTGTTTTCCGTCTAAATTCCATAATTTGAGTGTACCGTCAAGTGAACCAGAAATTACGTTTTTACCATCTCTAGTCACAGTAACTGCATTCACCGAGTTATCATGATTCTTGAATGTAAACTTTTCTTCCCCAAACTGCAAATACCAGACCTTGAGTGTACCGTCAAATGAACCAGAAATCACGTATTTGCTATCAGTACTTACAGTGACTGCATTCACCGAGTAACTATGACCATTAAGGGTAAACTTTTCTTTCCCAGACTGCAAATCCCAGACTTTGAGTGTTTTATCACTGGAAGCAGAAATTACGTATTTGTTATCACTAGTGACGGTGACTGCATTCACTGAGTAACTATGACTATTAAGGGTAAACTTTTCTTCCCCAGACTGCAAATCCCAGACTTTGAGTGTTTTGTCACTGGAAGCAGAAATCACGTATTTGTTATCACTAGTGATGGTGACTGCATTGACCGAGTCAAAATAACCACTGGTAGTGAACTTTTCTTCCCCAGACTCTAAATTCCAGACTTTGAGTATACCGAATCTGGAACCGTAACTGGAACCGAAAATCAAGTATTTGCCATCACTTGTGACGGCGACTGCTTTAACCGATAAATTCTGACTGCTGAGGGTAAATTTTTCTTTACCAGACTGCAAATCCCAGATCTTGAGTGTTTTGTCAGTGGAACCAGAAATCACGTATTTGCCACGCAGTGTAACTGCAATGGCATTTACAGAGTCACTATGACCGCTAAGGGTAAATTTTTCTTTACCAGACTGCAAATCCCAGACTTTGAGTGTTTTGTCACTGGAAGCAGAAATCACGTATTGACAATCTGGTGTGACGGCGACTGCATCCACCGACCCTACATGACCACTCAAGGTAAACTTTTTTTTCCCAGACTGCAAATCCCAGACTTTGAGTGTTTTGTCACTGGAAGCAGAAATCACGTATTTGCAATCTGGTGTGACGGCGACTGCATTAACCGAGTGACTATGACCGGTGAGGGTGCGAACTAACGCGCCACCAGGAGGAGTTAAGCTAGCTGTCAGGGGACGTAACCAAGTGATTTTGGTTTGCGATATTTGTTGCAGCAATCCTTGAATTTCTGGTGCATCAAAGTGCAGCAAACGCCCTGACAATTGCCCTCCTAGTTGCTTTGTATCTTCATTTAAAATATGTGCTGAGAGTCGCAACGCCCCTTGAATTAATCTCAGCGCTTTAACAGTTTGGGCATCGTATTCTGAGTAAGTTAAGAATTCTGTATCATCAATCAAATCATAATCTTCAATCAGCGCCTGCACACCAAATTTAGGATGATTAATTTTTGCTTCTATAAAGTCAAAATCAGTCAGCAGACGGCAGAGTTTCTTAACTTGACCACCTTCTAACCACAAACGTGGAACTTCACTCAAGAAAAGTTCTCTTTCTTCCGATGACTTCTCAGCTAACCAGGCGCGAAGATTACTCATAGCCAAAAAGTCCTTCTGTCATATTATCGGCAACTTCAGCGCTGATATCTGGTAAATTCACCCCCGCCGCTTGCACAATATCCTGACGATGCAAAAAATCTCGGAAACTTTCGTGATAAAACCTGTAGCGCGGTGGTTGATAATTTTCCTGTTTCTGCAAAAACTGCGCCCAGCGATCAAGAACTTCCTGCACAGTCAACTCATTCTGCTTAGAATATTTGGCAACCACTGCACGGGAAGCCGCGCTACGTAAAGCACACATCACATAAATAATCTTGATTTTATTTTTCGGTAAAGGCTTGGTTGTCATGCCCATGATTTCCCAGTGGCTGTAATAATATCCTTCTAAACCTACAGGTAATTCATCCAGAGGTTTATTTTCGTAAAAACCATTAGCCATTGCTGGTAATACACAGCGCAAATACATAAAATTATTTTCGCTTTTTGTGGCGACTTCTTCCACAAAGTCAGGATTAGAGAGATTTTGCTTTTGAATCCACTGACTCAAGCCCTGTTGATATTCTTTATCATTGAGCAATAGCCAAATATATTCTTTCACATCTTGGCTACTTCTATCGGCGTAGTCTCTTAAGTCCAATTCCTTAGTAGAAACGCTGGGTGAAACATTCAACCTTTTCTCATTTTGGTTATACGGTCTTCTTGTCAGCAGAAAGTAAACCCTTTCTGGAAGAATAGTAGGTAAATATAAAAGATTTCCGGTCGATTCTTGGTCAACTTCGTCGAGTGCATCAACAACAATTATCAGGCGTTCACCAACACCAATTCTTTCACTAGCTTTGATCAGCAAAGTTGATAAATCAGCATCTGCTGCATCCTGCAATTGGTAACGACTCATCAATTGTTCGCGAATTTTTTTCAGGAACAATTCCGGGCGATTCATGCCCTCAGCGCGAATATTGAAAAAGCAAATCGCTGCTGGGTTGTCTAATACGTACTTGGCGGCGATCGCACTTTTCCCCATTCCTGCATCACCCACGACAGTAAAGTAGCCGTTGGGGTTTTTGCTGAAAAACTCTTCAATAGCATCAAAGACAAATTTTCTACCACTAAATGACTCTGTTTTATCTTTTATTAATCGTTCAAATTCTGGCGGTATTTGCTGCGGATTCCAATCTTTAGGATCAACGATATCAGTTGGTTTAATATCTAAAACTTTGGCTATACTTTCAACTTGCCTTCTTTCAACTCCATTCAGGTAGTCTTTTGTACCTAATAAACGTTTAATTGTGTCCTGAGAAACTTTTGCTTTTTCTGCAAGCTTCTCTATAGTCAAACCCGCTTCTTTGTAAGCATTTCTGAGTCTAATTTTGCCTTCTTCGCTAGATTGAACCTTATCCGATTGCAGCATAGATAAAAGAGATTGATGAATCCAGATATTTAATAATGTGATAGCTCAGATATTGCACCTGCTTTCTCGTCCGCCTATAAATGAATTTCTAGGCTCAAAGGTCAAGTAAGCTAAAGCTCACTGAATATATATTTCAGTCCGTTTTAACGGACTTTGGCTATGAGCCTTGAAATTTATTTCAAGGCGTACTCACCAGTGAGATACAAGATCTAAGATAACTAATCTTTAATTTACCTGTGTAGGGCAGTTAGGTTTTATTCACTTGCCCCATCTGCCCCAAAACATAGGGCAAATCATAACTTTACACTCAACCTATCTGCTCTCGAATTTGAATTGTTGCCTCTACATAATACGAATATGCAAGTTTAAAAAACCTTGCGCTTACCACTCAATCAACACACAACACATACCACAAAAGGCAACAACTCATGAACTTCAATATTTCTTCTAAACCACAACCCAACAATAATGAAGCTGCACAAGAGATGAAAAAAAATATAATTGAAGAATTATTACGCCAAGCACGTCTCACCTTCAACCTTGCTTTAAGCGTAACCGCAGCATCTGCGATGATGACATTATCTGGTGTAGGACTTCTCTATTTAAATAAAGTACCAGAAGCCAGCCTCACCACAGGGGCAGGAATTCTTGCCAGTATTAGCAGCGTTCAGTTTGCCAAAGATGCAAAACAAGAACTGTGCGAGATGGTAGACAAGTTAGAGGAATAATCTTAGAAGTTGAATGAGTTCTTTGAGGCGGTGATACCGCCCCGAAGCCACCAATACCGGACGAAAAACGTGGGGAAGAGTGGCTTCCCCATTCCTTTACCGCCTCTGTCTATCTTCTTGAGGGCTAGAAATGACATCTGGTAAAGGACGTTTGGCAATGTAAAGCCAAGCTAACCCAGCTAAACCGAAGATTATTCCCAATAAACTCACAACTTGTGCTATTCGTAAAGGCCCAAGCATCAAACTATCCGTCCGCAGACCTTCTATCCACAGGCGTCCTAAGCTGTAAGCTGCCAAGTAAACTAGAGACAGCGTACCTGTTTTCAAAGCTGGTTTACCTGACAAACTTCTAAAAAATAAAGTGATCAGCAAGGCGAAGACCATAAGATCCCACAAAGATTCATAAAGAAAAGTGGGATGGAAAAACTCAAAATTAGCCAGTTCTGGGGGACGGTGTTCTGGTGGAATATGTAGCTTCCAAGGTACATTTGTCGGACTGCCAAATGCCTCAGAGTTGAAGAAATTGCCCCAACGTCCTATTGCTTGACCTAAAATCAGCGAAGGAGACACCAAGTCAGCCAATTGCCAGAAAGAAATCTGTTTTAATCTGGCGAATATTAATGCTGCGGTAACACCACCGATAATTGCTCCATGAATTGCTATGCCTCCCTGCCAAATAGCAATAATCCGTTCTGGGTGCTGGGCATATTCTGACCATTGAAACAAAACGTAATATATCCGTGCTGCTGGAATTGCCCCAATCACCAGCCAAATTGATAAATCGCTAATTAAATCTGGATTAACGTTACGGTGCTTAGCCAGTTTTTGGGAAAGCCAAACGCCAATCAATACTGCTGTCGCAATCAATAAGCCATACCAACGGATTGTTAATGGTCCTATTTTCACCAGAATTGGTCCTGGAGAAGAAAATTCAAATGCCAAGGGCAAGGTGGAAATATCCAGTGCCATGTAAAAGTACCTAGAAGACTAAAAAAAGGTAATGTAGATTTAAGTTGTGCTTGTTAACAGCGCCCTACGGACAGCGATTGCAACCGGTTACGGATGAAAGAAACACTCTTAACAGGGAACACGGGAACGACAGTCAAAAATTGTTGCAAAAGCCAAACTATTGATTTTAGATCGCTGTGAGTAGAAAAGGCAGTAGAGGTAGTGTATTTATCCAGAATTTTATTTTGAAAGTAGATAAATAAAACTATGGCAGTAAGTGTGCTAAAGCTTAAAAAGATTAACATATTGAATTTCTAACTGAGAACTTGTACTTTGTTACAAATCACGATTGGTTAGATATAATCACCTAAACAACTGTGAGGCATCTGTGATCATGATTGCCATTTATCCAGGAAGTTTCGATCCTGTTACCTTAGGACATCTTGACATTATCCAACGCGGCAGTCGTTTGTTTGCTCAAGTGATTGTCGCGGTATTGCGGAATCCAAACAAAACTCCGCTGTTTACAGTGGAAAGACGGCTAGAACAGATTCGTCTGTGTACAAAACATCTCACGAATGTGGAGGTAGACGCTTTTGCTGGTTTGACTGTAAAGTATGCCCAAATGCATGGTGCACAAGTGCTATTGCGCGGTTTACGAGCAATTTCTGACTTTGAGGTAGAACTTCAGATGGCTCACACAAATAAAACCCTTTCTCATGATATAGAAACCGTTTTCTTAGCAACGTCAAATGAATATAGTTTTTTAAGTAGTAGTGTGGTGAAAGAGATTGCTAAGTTTGGTGGCTCTGTTGATCATCTTGTCCCCCCGCACGTTGCTTTAGATATTTACCAATGCTACGCCCAAAACCATCCCGTATCGAACTAAATCAAAACGGAAGCACTCCTCCTCCGCAAGAGTATCCTGCTGGAATATCGGATAATCCAGATGCTACACGAACAACAAGTGTAGATATACAGATGGAACTCAACCGCTTGGAGGAGATGATTCTTGCTGGTTTCAACATTCCACTGACGCGACGCACGATAGTAGATGAAGACAAGCTGCTTGATCAGCTTGATGAAATACGGCTTTCTTTACCTGAAGTTTTTCAGGAAGCAGCAACAATTATCCAACAAAAGGAAGATATTCTCCTGGAAGCAGAAGAATATGGACAACAAATTGTTGATGCAGCGCAAGCCAAGCGATCGCAAATCTTGGATGAAAGCGACATTATCATACAAGCAGAACGGGAAGCCGCTGAACTGCGGCGACAAGTTCAACAAGAATGTGAGCAGATGATGCAAGACACTCTTGAAGAAATTGACCGCAAACGACGCGCCTGTCAGCAAGAAATAGAGGAAATGCGGCATCAAGCTGTTGCAGAAGCAGAAGCAGTTGAACAAGGTGCTGATGACTACGCTGACGGTGTACTAGAAAATATTGAGCAGAATCTTCAGGATATGTTGCGAATCATCCGTAACGGACGTCAACAACTACTACCAGAAGCTTCTAATGATGATAATTCTCAATTTCCTAAAAAAAAATAATTCTAAATTATAGTTTCTTGATCTCTCAGCTTTCCACGGTTCAAAAGCCAACTATGCCATATTATCAGGATGAGCAGACTATGACTACCGACGACTAATATAAAGTTTATTTTTTACCATAAACAGACACTTCTGTCAAAGCAAATTATGGAAGCTAGTAGGTTGGGGAGCCACCGCCGGGGAGGGGTTCCCCGGCTTGAGGCGAGTGGCGTTTGACGCTGCGGTTACCTGAGATCTTGCACAATTCTCACACCTTGCATTCTCGTCCGCCTGGGATTGAAATCCCAGTCTCATAGCAAAAGTCGTCTAAAGACGACTGCATAAGCTTTGAAGTCTACTAAAGTAGACTTGGGCTGTGAGCCTCGGAATTAATTCCGAGGCGGTCAAAATGGGCTAACTCTTAACTTGCACATTTTAGAACGGTTATACAGTAAGGCTTTGAGAAACATCAAAAATCGTATACTTAAGTACCTAAGTCAATTGAGAGGAACTAAAACCGCGTTATTTGATTAGCAACGACTTCAACCTGTGTACCCGCTGGCAAATACCAAACGTTACTTTTTTGAATCATCTCGTTGATTGCTTGTTGGTTGCGCTGGTTCAGTTGGGGTACCAGGGCATTCATACCGCCTTCTAAAACTGCAGCAGGGATGTTTCTTTCTTGTTTAGTTTCGCTACAGCTTTGTGGGAAGGATACTGGGTCACCATTTCGATTAGTGTAGATAGTAGAACCACAGTTTGGATTAATTCTTGTCTCAGGACGGTTAAGTACCTCTCCTATTTTCCCAGCACCTCCCAAACCGAAGATAAATGTATCCATACCTGAGATCTTTCCAGATTTATCAGGATATTTCTTGGCAAGTAAAGGTCTTCCGCCAGGTGCACGAACTTTCATTGCACTTTGACTTAGGCGAGTTTCTGTGAGATTACTTTTATTTTGAGAAATAACTGAAACGACTGTTAGGTTAAACATTCCGGTTTCAGAAACTTGATCAAGTTGAGCTAATAATTCAGTATTTGCAGGTAGTGCGATCGCCCCATCTATAGACTTCAATGGTTGCTGCAGACGCACGACAAATTGACTATCATTTTTATTATTATTGTTATTACTATTACTACTATAATTACTATTACTTCCTATTCTATTTGCTTCCCCAAATATAGCCGTTGCTAACACAGCTTTGGCACTAGTACCCACTGCAATAGATTTACCAGTATACTGAGTAGTCTGGTTTGTTGTTTCTGGTGTCTGTTGAGGATTTGCTGTTGTATTTGTCCGATTTGGAACAGGTAAAGTTTGTAGATTATCTCTAGCCCTGGAATTTAATTCAGAACCCAAAGTAGATGGAGGGGAATTTGCTACTCTTGGTAGGTTTGGTGTTGGAGTGGAAGTGGGTGTTGGAGTGGGAGTGGCTGTTGGGGTGGGAGTGGGTATTGATAAAGAGAAGGGAATTTGTGCTAAATCCGATGGCTTTAATCCTGGAGTTGATAACTCAAAGGATGGAGATATTGAAGGTTTGGCTGTTGGTTGAGGAGGCTGAGGACGCACAGTAGGCTGAGTAGGTTGAGGAGGTTGAGTATAAGTTGGTTTTGGCTGCTGCGCTACAACACGTTGAGGAACTCTGACAATTCGTTCGACAACACGAGGTACGTAAACAGTCTGCGCTGGTGTCGGTACTCTTTGGATCACCACGCGCGTGACAGTTTGTGGTCTAATTCTTGGTTGTGCTGGAGTTGGTTTTGGCTGAGTTTGAGTAGGTCTTACAGTTTTTAACTGAAGCTGTGCTAATTTTACAGCTTTTGCTTGTTCAGCTAATGCTAGTTTTGTTTTTAAGATCTCAATTTCTTGTTGCGGTTTTAATTGCTCTATTTTGTTCGATTCATTCTCTTTACGAGTTATTTGTGGAAAATTCTTCGGCGTTTGTTTGTTTGTTCCACTCATAAGTTGAGTGAGAAACGCACCTGCTACCAAAGCCACACTTAGGGTAGCAGCACCCACCACACCTACCTTGGCAAAAGGGTTAGATGACAATGCTTGTTTTGTTTTCTGTGACGATGGATGAGAAGGTGGTGGTTCGTCAGGATTAGTACTTGGAGTCTCTGAAGGACTGCTTTCTGGATGAGATGGAGGAAACTGTTCTTCTAAACCAACTAAATTAGCCATCCGTTGATGCCAATCTGATGGTTGTACTTCATGCGAAGGATGATTGTTAGATTCAGGCTGTGAATTATTATGGTTGTTATGATTATTATGACCGTTATGATTTTTATGATTGTTATTGTTAGAATTATTAGAATTATGAGAGTTCGGTAAGTTGTTCATTGGTGTCTTTCCTTTCGCTAGGGGCATTTTTTTTGTTGAATGTCACAAATATTCGCAATTTCTAACCTCGCTTCATTAAGACGGTATATTGCTGAGTATAAAGGATTTTCTACATTCGGGATAGAAATGGCTTGTGTATCTAACGCCCGAATCAATATTTTCTTATTAAAAGGAATTGCCTCCCCGTCTTTGCTATTATAACCCGCGAAAATCAAGCGATTCGCAACGATTTCTAATTGCCATTGACCATCTGCTATTTTTTCGGGTTGAGAAATTCTGCGAATCAATAATAAGCTTTCTGCATTTCCACCAGGATTGGCTAAAACACCTTTAGGAATTCCTTGTGTCGTTTCCACTTCAAATTTTCGCCTCATATCACCAGATAAAAGTTCGGAAGTTGCTTGCCAAACTATTTGCGGTGGTTGTTTGTCTGACCAAGTAAACATCATGGTCATTGTTTCACCAACAAAACGCCGAATCGTTTCTGGATTGCGTTCTAAATTTTCTTGGGAACCTATTGTTATGGCACGACCATCAACAAGTTGCACTAAACTTTGTGGTAATTGACCACTCAGCCTTTTGAGCATAGACTGGTGAAACATCAGCAACAATATAGTTAACACATTCAACCCAAATGTTGCGACAACGAACACAGGCAGAAAATTATTTTTCTTATTGTTTTGATTAAATAGCATTATCTTGTTCTACCTATCGTGTAAAGCTACCAGAATTAAGAATATCTCCACAGCGTTGAGACTGACTTTTTGACGAAGAATCATAACCATTTGTTAGACAGAAATCACTGACTTCGTAAATTTCTAACTTTTGGGCGCGGACACTATAGACAGCTTTCTGCAATGGAGTCAGACCGTTTGATAGAGGATGTCCATAAGAATCTACAGTTCTTACTAAAAAATCCTTATTAAAAGGAGTTAATAACTTTTTATTGTCAGTACGTCTCACCTGCACAATATTAGCAACCATACCAACTCGCCATTGACCTGGTGCGATTTTTTCAGGAGGATAAACCCGTTGGATAACTAACTGTCCTGTTAAAGCTTGCTTATTGTTTTGAGAAAAAATTTCTAGCGGTGTCATATCCGCAATTTGTGCCAAAAAACCTCCACGAAAATCTTCGGAAAGTGCAAAACTCGCTACCCAACTACTGGTCGAAACTTTTTTTGTCAAACCTTGTAAAGTCTTAACAGGTATTCCAGCATCAGTTTTAGGGTTAGTTGCTTCTTCAACAGTTGCTGCTGGAAGTGTTCCAGACCAGTTGAACGTAGCCGCCATTGTTTTAGCAACAAATTGGCGAATGACTTCCGGTTCTCGTTCGAGAGTGTCAGTTTGAGAAACTACTTTACCATCAACAAGTTGGACAAACGTCAGAGGTTTTTTATGAATGAGACCGTAGATACGTAAACCTTCAAATAATAAGAAAATTGCTGCCAATAAATGTAAACTGAAGGTAAAAATAGCAAATAGCGTTAAAAGATTGACAGAGGACTTCTTTTCTTGTAATAACTTGGTCATAATGCTAGTTACCTAGTGGTTATTTCATTCTTCTAGCCCCATAGCCCACCCGGAAATGAATTTCCCGGCTCATAATTCAAGTCCCAATACGGTTCGATTAGCTTGTTTATCTGAAGGGAGATCCCCCCAACCCCCCTTACAAAGGGGGGCTCTTTTACCTATTTATCCCCTTTTTAAGGGGGTCGCCGCAAGCGGGGGGATCTTATCCGAACCGAACTTTTCTAAACTTTTTCCTGTACCCATACAGCAGTATTGCTGATGCCGTTGAAAACGGCAAATCCTCCAGCAGCAGCCAAAGCTAAAGACATAATCGGTGCGAGAACTCCTAACAGAATCAAAAACCACATTAAGTCTGGATCAGCATTGAGATTTTGCGCAGGACCATTCACAATCACTGCGGCTGATATTACAGCAACAATATTGAAAGAAATCTTGGCAATACCCATAGACAGTAATCCCGTAAGCCATGCAAAAATTGGTTTACCAGCCACTGGTAACAAAGACCCTCCTACTGCTACAGGTCCTAAAGCTGCTATCAGTAACATTGCCACTTCTATTAAGTTTTGAAAAGCAGACTGTAAGGAAACTAAAAGATTTTTGATAATTGTTTGAGTTGTGGAACCCAACAGAGAGTTAAAACTGAATTCTGCTACATTACCAGGGGTGACCACTATCTGACTAACTTTCAGATCAAGTCTGTCTATCCAAGGTTGGAGACCGTATGTATTTCTGTACTGTTGCAAGAGGACATCTATTTTTTCCTTTGCTTTAATCAAACAATTAATTTGTTGTTGACCTGTCAGAGACTGACAAGGACGCAATAAACCACCAACAACTTCTTCAGCAACAGTCATATTCAGTGCTTGCTGATAAGTTTGATTGACATCAGCTGCTTCTACAACTTGCTGATTGATTGTGTTGAGAAAATCTCTTAATCCCAGTGTCAAATTAGACAGTGCAGTGCCATTGCCCGGATTAGCGAGTAAGATGACTACTATAAAAGGCCAAATCAAAGCCGATAGAGGACGAGAATATTCATTATTCAGGACATCTCTAATCCATTGCGCCATGAAGAAAAGCAAAGTTCCTACGGCAAAGAAAATACCTAAATTGGTGAGTGCACCGTATAAGTTATTATTCGTGTTATTTTGTAATAAATCAATCCATTGTTTATCCCAACCCTCAGCAATAGTTTGTGCAGTCACGACACCATTTGTTAAAACATTACTGGTGTCTAGTTGAGAAAAAAGATAGAGATGAGAAAGCCACATTTTTTCACCATCACTTGAGCTTGATTTATTCTATGGTGTTGTCAAGGGGGAAGGGATATTCTCTGAGGAAGGAGGATTAGTTTCTGTAGGAGAAGGATTAGTTTCTGAAGCAGGAGGATTACTTTCTGAACCAAGATTAGTTTGTAAAGGAAGAGGATTAGCGCTTTTTCTAAACAAATCTGTTTGAGAAGTGACTCGCAAAAGTCGTGCGACTTCTGCTGATGTACCCACTCTTCTGGCACGATTGGCCTCATTCATTTGCTGGGAGATATCTGCTAAATTCAAGTTGGAATATTGGATGTCATTACGCAGTTGGATTGTGTTTCCTAGGGTTTCACCTGTTATCTTGGTTTGTTCTCTTTGAATATTGATATTTTGAAATTCTGATTCTGCTATACTCCTCATGATCGGAACTAGCTGTGGTACCGCTGCTGTTAGAGCAGCCATACCCTCCAGACCGGAAGAAGGCATATCCGGTGGTAGTTGTTGGTACTGATTCCGAGCTGTATTAGCAGCTCTATTGCTCTGCTGAATAGCTTTCTCAGTATCCTGTAACTTACCTTTTAACCGAGTTTGTCCATCTCTCCCAAAAACACCTTCAACTGCACCACGGGTAATATATCGATTAATTTCACTACTCACTTCTTTACCATATACTGCTGGATTATTCTCAAATTTATCCGAAATAGAGTACTGAGTAATCTGGTCGCGAGTATACTGACTAGCATAATTAGGATTAGGAAGATTGAGATCACCTGATGAACTTGTGATTGCTGATTGTGTCTGAAGTTCTACAGGGTTTAAAGTCTCGGAAATATTGTTTGTAATATAATTTGTAAAATCAGTTGTGTACAATTGAAAATCAGTCCAAACGGTTCCCAATTCTGCTATGGCTGGTAAGGTTCCTAAAAATGCCACGGCAAAAAAAGAAGTCATGATGATTTGAGGTTTGGCAATTTTTTTGAGCATCATATTAGCTTCGGTTTAATGACTTGCTATTCTCTTGGTGGATGTTTGAGAAGTGTTTTTCTGTCATTATGAGTGAAACACATTGGTGTGAATTTAAGTTCAAAGGTTTATACCGCGTTGGTTTTACCTCACCCTGCCCTGTCGGGCATCCCTCTCCTTATCAAGGAGAGGGAAAGATTTTAGCGCAGTCGGCAGAGTGTGAAACACAGTGGTGTGAATTTAAGGTTAAAAGGTTTATGCCGCGTTGGTTTTACCTCACCCTGCCCTGTCGGGCATCCCTCTCCGCGATTTCGGAGAGGGAAAGATTTTAGCGCAGTCGGCAGAGTGTGGAACACAGTGGTGTGAATTTAAGGTTAAAAGGTTTATGCCGCGTTGGTTTTACCTCACCCTGCCCTGTCGGGCATCCCTCTGCGCGATTTCGGAGAGGGAAAGATTTTAGCGTCACATCAATAACCACGAATTGAGCCGATCAATTGACGCGCAAAATGAGAAACAGCCTCAAATTTATCTCCATATCGTTGCATTGCTTGATTACGTGCAGCTTGTTCATCAGGATTATTCGCCACGACTGCTAACTGTTCGTAGCCTGGGTAATAACGACAGTAAGTATAAACGCCATTATCATCAAGCAACCATTGACTATAAATGTCTTCTTTACGAGGGAAAAAACCTTCTGACGCATTGCGCGCAATAATTTCGCGAGGATATTTCAAGATTTCTACGAAACTATCAACAGCAACGGGTTGAATCCGACCAATTAATCTTGTTGATAAGTTTTGCAGAATCTTAGAAGAAGCTTTAGATTTGGCGATTGTATCAGGATCTTGTCCTGATAAAATAACTCTTACCCCTGCTTTTGCTCCGTTCGCGCAAAGTCTACCTACCAAATCAGAAATTTGATCGAATTCAAACAGAATTGGTGCTTCATCGATAAAGAATATGGAGGCGGGACTACTCAAAGCACGTCGCAGTGCTGCGGAATAAGCACTTAAAGACAGCAATGCTGCATCTTCGTTATCTGATAAGTTTCTCAATGCAAAAACTAACAATTGAGCATCAGTTGGAAAACTCGAAGGTGCAGAAACAGCTTGTCCGACTCGACTTTCCACCCAGAAGCGCAAACGGAGATTGATAACCTCGAGTGCATCATCAATTCTGCCACCTATACTATGCAGGTTAAGATGTTCCCGCGAACAGAAGATGAGAAAATCTTTTAAAGTTGGAGTTTTTTGCCAAGCTTCAGTCCCAAATCCTTCTAATATCGCTGCATGATAGCGCTTTTGAATTCCTTCGTCGGCGAAGAAGGTGTTTAAGGCTAAATTCAGAAGCGATCGCACTGTTTGCGCCAGCAGTTGATTACCAGTGGATGAACCCAGTACCATTGTCATCAACGCCGACTCAAGAAATGCGGCGTAGTCTTGAAAGCGTTCTCGCTGTTCTTCTTCATTCAAGAATCGCAAGTCTGGCTGTTCAAACAAATTATTGGATTGTTTGGAAATATCAAAATAAGCTCCTTTCTCTCCAACAAATTCTGTATAGTCGGTGAAGGTAGATGTACCATCTGGTTTCGGAAAGTCCAAGGCTACCACAGGCATATTGTGTGCCAAAGCCTGGGTTAAAATCCCTGACACCAAGACTGATTTACCAGCACGAGTTGTGGCAAATAACGCTAAATTTTTGTGCTGCTTAAATAAATCTAGATGAAGTGGTGTACCTCCTTCGTCAGCAATTAATTCAAAACCTGTGCGATCGCCCGCCCTCGTTGTCACCAAAGGTATCAATCCCCAAACTTCGTTTGTGAGATACAATTGACGACGGTTGAAGGGTTTGGCTAACAGTATGTCCCAAACAATTGGCAGTGTTTGCAACCAAATTCTCCAAGCATATTCCGTTTCTCGAATAACTTGTGCTGGACGTTGAAAACAGTTTTCTATATACCTGCACGCTTCATCCAATTTGTCTCGGCTTTGGCGATGAACGAGAATAGCAATCCCTGTATAAATTGGCAACGCTCCTTCATAAATTTGTTCTTGCGCCGCCACAGATTTTTTCAATTTTAATTGTGCGCCAACATCAATTGTATTACCTTTTTCTTGTGCTACTTTTGACGTTACATTCGACTGCTTCAGCACCCGTTGTAATGTCGTTTTGACTATTGCCGGGTTCGCTGCAGTTAACTCACAAAAAATCTCCGTATCTACAATTGCATCCCTAGCAACCAGTTCCCATAAATAACGCAGTTGCGATGCTTTATTCAGCCATCCTCCCGGTTTTTCTAGAAACGTCATCACACCAACATAGCGATTTTTAATATTTACCCATTCACGGTCAGCAACAGGTACATTTGACTCCATCAATAATGTGGTGCTATGGATATTTTCTAATAGTAATTTGCTGCTAGATAAATCAGAATAAATTTCTTCCTGAAGTCCCTTTTCATTTAAAACTAATAGTTGGGGAATATCTATCGGTTCAGTACTATTAAATCGTCGCCAAGCTTCCTGCCATAAATCTTTCGCAGTCAAGGCTTTAATATCCAAACCCCATTTATTAGATAAAATCTGTTCCCAACGCCGAAATCCTTCAGTATAAGCATTAGAAATCAAAGTTTCTAATCGTTGGTTTTCTCTTTCTGCTGCTTCACCTTTAAATGATAACCACCAAGACTCAGCCCTTGCCAAAAACTTCTCAATCCAATCATCAGCAGCAGAAGCATCTGGTTCTACAGTATATGTTACATACACCCGCAGAAATTTTGGTTTTCGGATACCAGCGCGAGTCAGTTGTTGTGTTCTGGCTCTTTCAGAGGTCAGCAAGTACTGTATACTAGGCGATTGAGTTTTCTGTACAAGAGATGCAAGCTCTTGTTGGCGTTTGTTATCTGTAGAAAAAGACCCCAAATGAAAAGTCACTCTTTCTTCTGGTGGAAGGTCTTTTAAACCAGCTTCTATATTGTTACAAATTGTATCTATTTGCTCTGTTCTTAAAGTGGTATGAATGCCTCTGCATTCAAATCCAAAAACAAAGCAAAATCTATCTCTTTGGCTACCTTTGGTCAAAATGTAAGCACCAACATCTCTGCCATCAACTGCAATACGCAGCATGGTGGCAAGATTTAAAGCATCTTCAAAAGGTGTTAGTCTATTTTCTTGACCTGCGATGCCTACGCTTTGTTTTCCTATTTTTTCTTTCATAGTGGAATTCTAGAAAACTTTTATAACGAGCAGTACCTCTTGTCCAGGTCGGAACACCGATAAATTTGCTCAAAAATCGCCAACTTCTACCACCTGTTAGTATCCACCAAGTTGCTATTCCCCACCCTGCAATTAAAACTGTCCACAACCATTTTTGCCATTCATCTGAGAAGACACCTCCAAAGATGCCATTCACAATCATGTAGGAAACTAGAGCTATAATTGTCCAAGGAAAAATTTGGTCAGCAGGAATTGGTCCTAAGGAAGGTTGGGTTCCCAAAATTTGGTTGACAGGTCGAAATTCTCTATCTCGCTCATCAGCCATAACAAATTCCTGACTTAATTATTATTACCAACGATAAAGCTCGTCAACACATCAGCAACAGTCACAGCAATAACTACCAACAACGGTGTTCTGGCGACGACTTGCCAATCTTCGTCTTTGCGAACGGCGTTAATCACACCAATCAGAGCAACAGCAATGTAGAGTAAGTAAAGTGCTCTTAAAACATTAAACACCAAACTCACTGCGGCTGCAGCACCGGTTTGTTGAGAACCTTGGGTTAAATTGTTTTTGAAAAATGTTTCTGCTTTTCCGAAAAATTGAGCTGCTGCTGGATCACTAAAGTAGTCTATCCAAAAGAAACTGAGTATTGCTGAAAATACCAGAGTTTGAAGTAATATGAGCCAAGGTTTCGGTAGAGCGATCGCTTGTCCTATTTGCTGAATAAATGCTACTGCGATAGTGCCCACGAGCAAGCAAAGTAGCAGACTCGGGCTTTGAGAGCAAATCACACTTAAAAAGACAGCAAAAGCAAGCAACAAGGGCACAGATGCCAACACATGAGTGAATCGGTGTTTGAGTTGATACGGTACTTTTAGCTGAGTAGATCTTAGAGGCATGGACTAACTTTCCTAACTTCTTTAACACAAACCACTTGTAGATAGTAGTTCATCTATAACTCTTTGTTGATAATTTATCATTACAATTTCAGAAATACCTTAGTTTCGCCATTAATTATTGGACACCTGTTAATTGCAAGTGCTGTATTATACACTACACAAAAGCAACTGATCAATGGCTAATATAACACACTTAATAAAAATCTTGTGTTTATGGATACGAATTCGGCTTTTCAAACTAATATCAAACTCACAAATATAGTTTCAATACATAATAAAAAACTACCAAAAACTTTTCTCAATTCACAAGTTAATTCCTAAAATAATCTTTTTTATAATTCCCAATAATTCAAACCACTCCTATTAGGTTGATGATAATCAATCAGAAAATAAACTATTATTAACTAATGCATTACCTGGTCTTAACTTAGAAATTATACATTCTCGTATATGCTCATGTTGTGTGGATTTCGTTACTAAGCTTTTTTAAAGCAGATTTCGTATCCACTGGATATTTGTTTTTTTATCTAGGCGAAACCAATGAAACCTTCGCCTAGAATTTTGCTGGAAATGATTAGGTTTTTTTGTCATCAATTTGTCTTATAAGACAACTCCTATAAAGAGTGGAGATTACACTGAAAAGGAAAATTTTATGTCTAAGTTAAATCGCAGACAAGTACTTATATTCTTTGCTGGTGCTGCTGGTGCTGTACTGGCAGATCAAGTTTTAGGTGGTACTGTTGATGCAAAAGAAGTAAAATTCGCACCTCTAGGTTTTACACCTGTACGGTTACCACATCCTCTGCCAATTTACAAGCAACAGAAGAACTACTTACCCACAGGAATCGGACAGGGAAAAACTCTTGATGCATCTGGTGATCTGAAGTTAGCTAGCTACAACGTCGTTGATGACGTTGTGGTGGCTCCAGAGTATGAACGGTACGTGATTGTTAGTTGGGGCGATCGCGTCTTCCCAAACCCCGAAGAATATTTCGGCTACAACAACGACTACACCGGCTTTGTTCCTGTTGGCAGAGGTAAAGCAGGCGATGGCTATTTGTGGGTGAATCATGAATACGTCAGCTACCCAATTTCTGGTTTAGCACCAGAAACACCTACAAATCTCAGGGAAAATCCTGGTGTCTTTGCTCAGGTGATTGGGCGCGCTTTACCTACCACCAGAAATGCTGAAGTTGATGGAGAATTTTTATACAACATCGGCGGTTCTATTGTCCGCATTTCTCGCCGTGGCAATGCTAATGGTCGTTTCTATGTTGTTAAAGATCCCAAGAACCGTCGTGTTCATGGTCTTTCTGGCTTAGGAATCAACAAAGAACGTAAAGATGGCTATGAGAAAGTCACCTCTTGGGGAGGTTTGAGTTACCAACAAGGTGATGACAAGTATCTCATTGGAACTGGACCAGCTGCGAAGGAAGTTTTTGCTCTCAGTTCTGATGGACTGGGTGAAAAAATCATTGGTACAGGGTATAACTGTTCTGGTGGTACAACACCTTGGGGTACAATCCTGTCCGGAGAAGAAAACTTTCAAGGAAGTGAAGATTTTTTTGTTGGTGTTACAGAGTCAGTTAAACCTGATGGCACCCAAACAGGCTACACCAAAGGTACTGTTGGTGAAACCTTTGGTCTAGTTGGAGAAAAATACGGATGGATTGTAGAAGTTGCTCCTGACGATCCTAATTTCCGTCCACGTAAGCATACCTGGTTAGGTCGCTTCCGTCACGAAAACGTTGGTGTCCGTGCTGAAGCGGGAAACAAGTTAGTCGCCTACATGGGAGATGACAGACGCGGCGGACACACCTGGAAATTTGTCAGCAATGGTACAATCTCCTCACTGGAAGATAGAAGCAATAGCCAGTTGTGGGAAAATGGTACTCTGTACGTTGCTCGTTTCAATCCTAATGGTAGTGGCGAGTGGATTGCTTTAAACCTACAGACTCCCACCAATCCGATTGCGCCATCAGTGATATCTTCTGTAGAATACGACGCTTTAGGCTCAGCACAAAGAGATGGACTGCTGAAACTGCCTAGACGTAAAGACATTGCTGGGCAAACAACTGATGGTGGTGCTTTTAACTGCGATCGCAAAAACGAAACAACCACCCTAGCAGATTATCAAAACAAAAAGCTTTCCGACTTCTACACCAGCCAAGGTGCTATTCTTGTTGACGTCTTCTTAGCTGCTAACTTAGCTGGAGGAACCCCCACAGCACGTCCCGAAGATTTAGAAGTACATCCACGCACCAAAGAAGTCTTTATTGCTTACACCGACGGCGCACCTGGAAGCGACGGTTACCCTGATTCGCGCATCTTCCAAGTTGCTAAGTTAAGCGCTGCACCTAATGCGACTCAACAATCTGGGGGACTCTACAAGATTATTGAGAATACTCAAGACGGTACAGGTACAACCTTCCGGTGGGAGAGATTCGCCCAAGGTGGAGAAGCTGGTTCTGAGTTAGGCGCTGGTTTTGCCAATGTGGATAACCTCGTGATTGACGAACGGGGAAATGTCTGGGGTGTGACTGACATGTCCACCGATACCCACAACGGTTTTAGTCTTGGTGCAAATCCAACTGAAAACAAGATTGACCACTCTACAACTGGTAACGTTTCCACTTTTACCGGCGTCTTCGGTAATAACTGGTTTTTCTGCATACCGACCAGTGGTCCCAATGCTGGTCAAGTCATACCCTTTGCTCAAGGTCCAGTACGCTGTGAGATGACCGGACCAACCTTAGTCGGTGATACACTGTTTCTTTCCGTACAGCATCCCGGCGAAAACTCTCCAGTTAACGATGGTACACAACTCAGTCGCAGTATCGAACTATTGGATTTGACCGGTACGACCTTCGACCAGACACGCACGGTACCCCGTGGTAGTAGCTGGCCAAGCAATATTCCTGCTAGTGATGGTGGTAGCAATCAAGCAACAGGTTTACCACGTCCAGCAGTCATTGGCATTCACCGTAAAAATTCTAAGGGCAGATTTTTATAACTGTTAACATAAGCACTAACATAAGCATGGGAGATAACTCCCATGCTCATTAAAATATAACCAAACAGATTAAGAGTGTACTATCCCTGGTTTATCACCTTTCGACAATCTCGCCTCTGAAACTATTGGCAAACGCCAGCACTTCGTCCTTCTCTGGTTGATTGACCCCATTTTTATCAAGGGCTTGTGCTATCCCATTAACAAAAGCATCATATTCAGCGTTCGTCAGACCAATTCCACTATGGGAAAGCTTCATACTCCGCCCAGTATAAACAGCAGGACCACCAGCCGCTTGGGTGAATTGATCCACCAGCAACTGACGTAGTCGCTGTTTTGAGTTGGTGCTCAAGCCAATAAAGTATTTACCAATCAGTGGGTCATTGAATACGATTTGCGCGGTATCGTCAATGACTGCAGCGATCGCATTGTAGCCTCCTAGCCTCTTATAGAGAGACTTTTCTGGTGAACGTGAATCATAGGGAGGAGCTTTTGCTAAACGTGAATCATACTGAGCTACAGCCGCTTGCGCTGTTGATAGTTGTGCTGGCGGCGTTGTCGTGGAATAAGCTAAACTAGGGGTTAATTTGAAAACAGTCACAACCACGAGTGTGATACAAGCCAATGCCAACCAGAAAGCCTTTGTGAATAGGCTTTGTATTTTCATTATGAAAACTCCTCTCTTAAGTATGGAAAAGCATGATGCTTGGTAATTTTTTTCTTACACCAGAGAAAATCCTTAGTGTAATTGCTGAAATATTACTTGCTATAAATTAAACTATATGTGCCGTGCAGTTACTATGCGCAATTTGTAAAGATTGAATGATTTATTGTAAAGATTTCGTCATCCTTTCTTTGTATGCTAGAATATTTAACTTTTTATAAAAGTAACCTCCCTAAAGCGCACGCTGGAGGTATACGCAGCTTTTTTTAAGACTTACAAAGCAGCGTGCCTTGTAAGCTTGGTTTGTCGGATGCTCCCCAATCAACTCAGTATAAAGAATAAAGATCATCGCAGTGTTCGGGACAAAGTGCAGTGTGTAAACAATTTCAGGTTTTCTGTTTAACCTCAAACTGGGTGACAAACAGATGAACTTTCATCTGTACCTAGAAATTCAGTCTTTGAGGACTTTGTTGAAAACTGGTGAAATGGAAACTCTGGAACTAAGTCTAGTGTCTGTATGGTCAATGAAAAAGGTCATTATTGCTAAATTATGAATGAAAACTGGGTCTATCTAGGAGCAGGACTAGCAATAGGGATTGCTGTTCGTGGGTTATTTGCACAAACAAAGGTATCTTCTAGCTCATCGACAGTCTTGTCGCAAGATGAACAACACGCTACGCCAATACTCCAGCAGCAGATGAAGCAAACGCAGCTAGCGTATTATATGGCACGAGAAATAAGCCAGTTTAAGGCGGGGTTTTTGGCGCGAACTACTCATGTGTTGCGATCGCCCCTAAATGGTCTGATTGGCTTGCATCAGTTAATCTTATCTAATCTATGTGACAATCCAGAGGAAGAACGAGAATTTATCGCTCAAGCTCATGAGCGAGCGCTAAAGTTACTCAAGCTGATTGATGAAATTCTTAGCGTTGCCAGGGTCGAACATGGTACAAACAAATTACAAATTCAGCCTTTAAACTTATCCGAATTGTTGCAAGAAGTTCACGATTTGACTTATATGCTGGCTGAAAATCGCAATTTTCCCTTTCAAGTTCTACCGCCAAATCCAGAGACATATATACTGGCAGATCCCTACTGGCTGCGACAAGTATTAGTCACTTTAGTGGAAAGTTGCATTGCTCAAATGGAGGAAGGCAGCATCTGTATTTCTGCTCATGTTGGGCACACAAGTGATCACGTTCATCTTTGGTTGGATGTACCAACCCATGCAACTTCTCTAAATGAGCCGATAGATTTTATGACGTCGAAAAATAACTCACCTGAAGCTGACAAGAAAAATGATATTCTCTTGCCAGGAATGAAGCTTCTACTCAATCAAACTCTTTTGGAAGTCATGGGGGGAAAGTTAGAAGTAGTTCCCTCTCCCGCCCTTGAGGAACAAGCCTCGGATGTGACGAGGCTACAAGTCTCTATCCCCCTAGTGATTCCTGAAGTTGAACATCTACACTAAGAGAATTAAATTTAGGTTGGTTATATAAAACCATTGTGGTGGTAGAATTCTGTTGGAAACCAATCCTTTCGTAGAACCGCTGCTTGTGAGTTGTCATCAAATAGACACGCTCAACACGATTCATGCGCGGGTGGCTCAAAACAGTTTCCACCAACTTACTTCCCAGTCCAGTATCACGGTACTCTGGATGAATGGCAACATCCCAAATGGTAGCGCGATAAACACAATCAGAAGTTGCTCTAGCAAAGCCAATTAATCGTTCTCCATCCCAAACGGTAATCACAGGGTCGCTGTTTGCAATCGCTATGCCTAAATCTTCAATGCTGCGATTATTTGCCCAGAAAGCAGAAATGTTTAAGAGCTGTTGGATCTGATAAAGGTCGATTTTAGACTTGCGATCGCTAAATCGAATCTGATTGTGACTAGAGTTCATGGATGTTACCGAATCGTTGGAGTATATTCGCTACCTTTTTATCCGATTTTGTAAGATAGTGCTATACCTGTATCAATTGTAAGCTTAAAAAAAGTTAATATTTTCATTTAACTACAAACCCATTTCCAGAAAGGATGACTTGGTCCTTGCTGACGTATCCGGAAAACCTGTTGTTCTAAGCGTTCCTTTTCCTGCGGTGGTAGTCCGAATAAAATATTGCGACTTTGCCAAATTAGAACAGCAACGGTCATACCGAGACAAAAAAATAGACCAAGACTAGCCAATAAATGGTAGTACAGACCGTATCGCACAGCTACCCAGGTAAAGTATTGTCGCCACAGAACAATTTCGCCTCGTAAGCCCCATACACAAAAGGGCGCGATTGTCAACCATAAAAAGCCAACAAATAACCATCGGCTATAAACTTCTAATTGGTGTAGGTTTTGTACTTGTTTTGTCAAACACAAATCACTGTTGTCTTTGTACCAGTTAGTTTTTCGTTGTTCTTCTGGTTGATCCATAGGTGAATGTGAAATGAGAAGATAGTGCGGCAGAGTCACTCAATTCGGGAACAGGCAACAGCAAACATTTAACTCTTAACAGAAACTCGTCAAATCTCACTTTTGCAAGAGGTCAGTTATTTTTCTGATGCTGCTGCGTCAATCGATTCAGTTGTGCTTTGGCTGGGTGTTGATTTACCTGTACGTTCTCGCCACCAAATCAGAAGAGTACTGGCGATGAAGATACTAGAATAAGCCCCTGCAGCAAAGCCAGTAATCAGTGCCAAGGCAAAATTTTTCAGTGTTTCTCCCCCGAAAAAGAAGATAGCAAATAATGTCAATAACACAGTGAGAGTTGTGTTTATTGACCGTGCTAAAGTTTGATTAACTGCATCATCTACAATCTCGCCAATTGGGCGATTAGGACTTGTTTTGAGAGTTTCGCGAATGCGATCATAAATGACAACAGTGTCGTTAACGGAAAAACCTGTAATCGTCAGCAACGCCACAATAAAAAGGCTATCGACTTCCGTACGCAGTGTTAAACCTAGAATCGAAAAAATCCCTACTGTGATTAATATATCGTGAAATAGGGCGACGATCGCAAACACAGCGTAGTCCAACTGAAAGCGGACAGCCATGTAGATAGTGATGCCAACGAAGGAAACAAGCAGAGCAAGTAAACCAGTCCTTAACAGTTCTTGCCCAAGGGTAGGACCAACCGTGTTAATTTGGTTTTTTTGCGGATCGAAAGCGCCTATTTTTTCGCTGAGGGTATCTTGCAGTTGAGTACGTTGTTCAGGAGTTAAACTTTTTGTCCGAAGTGATACGCCGTTTTCTTTGCGTGTTTCCTTGTCGGTAACAACTTGGATACTGCTATCACCCAAACCTTGTGCTTGCGCCACTTCCCGCACAACATTGATATCTATTGGCTTGTCGCAGTTGTTGGGCTTGGTACAATCCCGTTCAAACTGCAACCGCGTACCACCAACAAAATCTAAGCCAGGACGTAGGGGAGAACCAATTTGTTGCCAAGAAATCACCATTGAGATGATACCAGCAAGAATAACGATGGCAGACGCAGTCCACCATAGCGATCGCGATTTGCTAATACTCAGTTTCATCTTGCCACCTCTGCCTTATTTGTCACTGGTGGTACGTTCGGACAGAAAAGTTCGTTTTTACGCAGCGCCGGGAAAGTTATTGCCAAAAACATGAATGTGCGACTACAAGTGACTGCTGTAAACATACTGACACCAACACCCAATGCCAAAGTCAGAGCAAAGCCTTTAACCAAACCAGACCCTAACCAGAACAATGCAGCACAGGCAATCCATGTTGTGACGTTACTATCTAAAATACTAGAAAACGCTCGGTAAAAACCAGATTCTACAGAACGATATAAAGATTTGCCTGCTCGCAACTCTTCTCGTGTACGTTCAAAGATGAGTACGTTAGCATCAACCGCCATACCAATGCTAAGAATAAAACCAGCAATTCCTGGCAATGTCAGGGTGACGCCTAACAAAGCAAAGCTTGCCCAAGTCAGGAGAGAATAAATCACAAGAGCTATATCCGCAATCAGTCCTGGTAGTCGATAGTAAACCACCATAAAGATTAATACTAAACTCAAACCACCAATTCCGGCATAAATGCTGCTTTGAATACTGTCTTTACCTAAGGTAGCTCCTACTGTACGATTTTCTACAATTTCCACAGGTACAGGTAGTGCACCACCGCGTAGCTGCACGCCTAAGTCATTGGCTTCTTGTGAAGTAAATCGACCTGTGATGACAGCAGATCCTCCACTAATACCAGATGCGGCAAATTCTGGACCGACGGTAGGAAAGCTAATCAGTTCGTTATCAAGAAAAATACCTATACTGCGTCCGGTACCAGCAAGTTGTTTTGTCAGTTCGGCAAATAGTTGACCACCTTGATCATCGAAGCGAATGGCTACATTCCAGTTATTGCTTTGGGTTGGTTCGCCATAAGCGTCTTTAAGGTACTTACCAATGAGTGGTGGATTTGTGCTTTCAAATAATTCAGCGATCGCTGAATTACTCTTTTTGAGATCTTGCTGATTTTTTTCAATTGCAGCTTTGTCGTTAGTCTTTCGTTGTTCTTCCTGCTTTGCTTTCAATTGTGTTTTTGATGCGTAAAATGTATTCAGTTGAATTTCTGTATTTGGCTTTTGCTTTTTGAACTCTAGCTGCGCCGTACCTCCCAGTACGCGTTCTGCTTGCTGTGGGTCGTTTACCCCTGGTAACTGTACTAAAACCTTGTCTTGACCTACAGTTTGGATCACTGGTTCCGAAACGCCTAAACCGTTAATCCGACCTTCTACGACTTTTTTAACAGCGTCTAATTCTCGCTCAGTTATCTGTGTAATTTCCGGTGTCGTTTTTACCTGAATTGTGAGCTGTGAGCCTCCCCGCAAGTCTAATCCCAGAGATAAAGGAATCGTAGCAATCGCCGCAATTGCGGCAATTACCAAAACTAAAATCAAAGCTAATAGCGATTGCTGTCTTTGCATACCCTTACTTGCTGCGACAAAGGCTATAATAGCGTTCTTTGGAAGAGTTGTGACCTATGAGTTGACAGTTTTGAGCGACAACTTTTACAAAGAATTAGGGTGAGGAACTGTTACTTGATTTATGTGCATATCTATGCATAATTGTGATCATACATAGATATGCGCGGCATATTCTGCCAACCCTTGCGGGTAATGTTTGCCTGGACAATGATTTGAGAGCTTGTTACGAAAACGACACTACAGCTAGAAACCTGTTTGCTGATGAGCCACTGCGTTGCGGTGAATCCAGCGCTGGCAAGAGTTGTGCCTTGCGGTGAATCCAGCGCTGCAGGCGGGTTTCCCGCCGTAGGCGACTGGTGAACCCGGAGGGAGCCAGTACTTGATGAGGGTTTCCCGACAAAGGTATCTGGTGAGACCAGCGCTGCAGGAGGGTCTCCCTCCGTAGGCGACTGGCGAACCCGAAGGGCGTCGGGTTAAGCGCGTTGTGGCAACTTCGGAGAGGTTTTCCCGACAGAGGCGACTGGTTCTCCCGTTGGGGGGTTCCCCCCGTTGAAGCATGTGGCGTTACTTAATCGTTCTCGACAGAGCTACAAGCTGGGGTTCACTTGTAGGTGTGTTGACTCAAAAATCGTAGACTTCTAGAGTCTTAGTCTGCACGCTCCGACTTTGTACAGATTTACCTAGGCGTATGCCAAGTTCTGCATAGGTTTTTCGGAGCGGGCGGATTGTTGATTGTTAGCCTTTCGCTGTTGATATTTTACATTATCAACCACTCACTTCTAACCACTCCCCAATTCCACCTCCTAAACGCGCAAAGCCACCATCTTTTCCACAGCTTCAACAATTTGTTCTGGTTGAACGATGGTTAATCTTTCTAAAGTTCCGTTGTAAGGCGTGGGAATATCTTGGGAAGAAAGTCGCAATACAGGTGCATCCAATTCATCAAATAAGCGTTCATTAATAGAGGCAGTTAATTCCGCTCCAATGCCTCCTGTTCTCATGCACTCTTCCACTATAATCACTCGATGTGTTTTTCTTACTGATGCACCAATCGTGTCAAAATCTAGCGGTTTAAGTGATATCAGGTCAATCACTTCTGGATCATAACCTTCTTTTTCCAATGTTTTGACCGCTTGCGTCACATGATGTCGCATGCGTGAGTAAGTCAGAATTGTGACATCTTTGCCAGAGCGTACAACTTCTGCTTTATCCAGAGGCAGCAGATATTCTTTTTCTGGTAAATCTTCTTTTAAGTTGTAAAGCAGAACGTGTTCAAAGAACAACACCGGGTTATCATCACGAATAGCTGATTTCAGCAATCCTTTGGCGTTGTAAGCTGTAGAACAAGCAACAATCTTTAACCCTGGTACAGCTTGGAAGTATGCTTCTAAGCGCTGGGAATGTTCTGCACCAAGCTGCTTGCCCACGCCTCCAGGACCACGAATCACCATTGGAATTTTAAAGTTACCACCAGAAGTATAACGCAGCATTCCGGCGTTATTGGATATTTGGTTGAAGGCAAGAAGCAAAAAACCCATGTTCATACCTTCAACAATTGGTCGCAACCCAGTCATTGCAGCCCCAACGGCTAAACCCATAAAGCTGTTTTCAGCGATTGGGGTATCTAGAAGCCGGAGATCGCCATATTTTTTATATAAGTCTTTGGTCACTTTGTAGGAACCGCCATAGTGTCCTACGTCTTCACCAAGAACAAATACAGTTGCATCGTGGGCCATTTCTTCATCAATGGCTTCCCGCAAAGCGTTGAAGAACAGTGTTTCTGCCATTAGACTTTTATATTGCGACTATTGTTCTAGAATCTTAACGCGCATCTGCTCCCTTAGATGGTGAGCGATGCTGCAAACCGCGACGCACGCACGCGAACGCACGAGTTGCTTGTCTTGCGTTTAAAATTATAGGCTATGTGGCAGCAAGTCCTTGAACAGTTAGCAGTGAACAGTAAACAGTGAAAACTGGTAAGTGATCACTGATTAATATCCAACTTCGTTGAAATGGAAACTCGGGGAATCAGTGACTTGATTAACCTGGGTTACCTGATTCACCGGAGGAGACGAATTAACCGAATTTTCTGGAAATCTTCTCGGTCTTCCTGGTTTACGCTTATGTCGTTGATTGATAGATTTTTCGCTAGCAGCAGCCAGTTCTTCTGGTGTGCATTTAAACAGCCGCAATGCATCTAAATATTTTTTGGGTGTCATGGTTGGTTCTGTGCGCCCTGCTTCCCAGTTACGCACACTCGTTTCACTAATTGCAAGCCTGAAGGCAACCTCTGCGCGGCTGAGTCCCGCACGCTCTCTCAGGACTTGCATATCCATAGCCAATGCTCCCTTTGAAAAACTATAGTACTTATTTATAAAATCAATTGACGTAATAAAGCCAACTGAGCATTATTTGTTAACTATATTATTTTATAATCTATTAGTTACGTATTTGGCAAACGGGCGATCGCCCTCACCCCCGCCAAAAGTTGCTCGTTGACAACGTTTGCCCTACTAATAGTGTAAATTTTTCTGTCGTCGAAAAAGTCTTGGCATTCAAATTTCTCTCCCAGCTAAAGGATAATCTCACACCCAGCCACAAAGACACCTAGATTAGCTCTTTGCCTTAGCAGTTTGGTGTGAGATTATCAAGCAAAGTTATCAAAACTTCACGTTGTAGCACTTGAGGCAAAACTCACCGCCTATCGCAACCACCGCGCTGCATCTTTGGCATGGTAAGTTAAAATCAAGTCTGCTCCAGCGCGTTTAAAGCCGATGAGAGTTTCCATCACCACACGCTGTTCATCAATCCAGCCATTTAAAGCTGCAGCTTTCACCATAGAATACTCACCAGAGACGTTATAAGCGGCAACAGGCAGGTTGCAAGCTTCCTTAACGCGCCAGATAACATCCATGTATGCCAAAGCTGGCTTCACCATGAGCATATCGGCACCTTCGGCAATATCCAGCTCAATTTCCTTTAGGGCTTCGCGAGAGTTACCGGGGTCCATTTGGTATGTGCGGCGATCGCCAAACTGTGGGGCAGAATCTGCAGCATCCCGAAATGGACCATAATAAGCCGAAGCATATTTAGCCGCATACGACAAAATCGGGGTATCATGAAATCCCGCTTCATCCAAAGCACTACGAATTGCTTGTACAAAACCATCCATCATTCCAGAAGGAGCAATGATGTCTGCCCCAGCTTGCGCTTGAGATACTGCTGTTTTCCCGAGTAAATCCAATGTTGGATCATTCAAAACTCGTCCGGTTAAATCACCCACTTGTAAATAACCGCAGTGTCCGTGATTTGTGTACTCACACAAACAAGTATCAGCAATCACAATCAAATCTGGTACTGCTTTTTTAACAGCAGTCGCTGCTTTTTGAACAATACCGCAATCATGCCATGCACCAGTGGCATCACCATCTTTATCTGCAGGAATACCAAACAAGATAATCGCAGGAATTCCTAAGTCATAAACTTCCTTTGCTTCTTCCACTATTTTGTCTATCGAAAGTTGATAGACTCCAGGCATCGATCTGACTTCATTGGCGATTCCTTCACCTGGTACAGCAAACACAGGGTAAATTAAATCATTGGTAGTTAAAACAGTTTCGCGTACCATGCGGCGTAGTTGTGGATGGGTACGCAGACGACGAGGGCGATGGGTAGGAAACATAAATTTTTGTGAACTTACTAATACAAAATGTACACAAAACAAAGCGTCACAAATAGTAGGATACAAACGCTTTGTAGTCAGAGATTCGGCAATTAGCGCTTAACTGTCACGCCATTTACCGAACTCGGGGCAAACCCCCGGTGGCTCCTCTACCCTACTGTTTGTAACGCTGTGGGGTAATTTTGTATTTTACAGCGATATCGTCAAACAAAAATCTTAAAAATTACCTCTATTTCTGTTTTTGGACGTAATTAAAATTTAATGGTGATGTGCGCGTAATTAGTCCAAAATTAAAGGCTGACTAGTGCCGCACTCGTCCCAAGGGGTGCGCAAGGAACGCGAAATTCGCAAGCAGAAGAAATGGACTAGATCCCGCTGCGCTAACAAAATTCAAAAAGCTTATGCTCTAGGCTTTTCATTGATTTTGTAGGTCCGGAGCGGTGAGACAGCGCGAATGACGGCTTTCCCGACAGAGGCGACTGCGTAAGCGCAAGCGCACGCCAAGGGCGTTCGCGCAGCGTCTCCGTAGGAGATACGCGTAGCGTCTGGTGCAGGAGATACCCGGAGGGCTTGGGTGCAGGGTATGGGTGCGCTCAATGCGCCGTCATGTACTAGTAGGGCGAGTAATCTTATCAATGACTAACGAGTGGCGGATGACAAAAAACTAAAAAACCCGGACAATGTAGGGATAGCGGAAGGGTTGATCTGGATCGGTAAGAACATGAAAAACCGCCCAAATTGTTAGTCCCCAATGGATGAGAAACCATAGACCTGCGAGTGGTAACAGCAAACCGAAGCTGACCCATATCAATGCTGTCACAATCGCTCCAAAAAGCCATACATTTAAATGAAAGTTAATGGATTCTTTAGCATTTTCCCTGACAACTGGGTCTTCAGACAAAAAGAGTATAGCTATGGGTAGACCGACAGACACAAAAGTAGCGCTCAAGAAAATTGCACCATGACTCAGTGCTGACAAAATCTTTCGCTTATCTGGATCGTACACTGTTTTTTTCTCCTTCAGTTTGACTTGGTTATTATATAACGACCACTAGACCTATCCAAAAATGGCTATGAAACCAATACCCCGCGCTCGCACTAAAAATCGATTTTTGGATCGGTCTACTACATAGGCGTTGTTGTCTTAAGATTAAAAGACTTACTAAAGTTGGAAAAAGTTAAGTTAAGTTAAGTTACAAGTAATCAAATAGCATTATGTCTACTGAACTTGAGTCAGAACTACACAAAGCAGTTGATAGCCGTCGCAACTTTGCAATTATTTCTCACCCAGATGCTGGGAAAACGACGCTGACAGAAAAGCTACTACTCTACGGAGGAGCAATTCATGAAGCTGGCGCAGTTAAGGCAAGACGGGCACAGCGTAAAGCAACCTCTGACTGGATGGCAATGGAACAGCAAAGAGGTATTTCGATTACCTCTACAGTATTGCAGTTTGACTATCAGGACTGTCAGATAAATTTGTTAGATACGCCGGGACACCAGGATTTTAGTGAAGATACCTATCGTACCTTGGCAGCGGCAGATAATGCTGTGATGCTTATTGACGTGGCGAAAGGTTTAGAACCCCAGACACGGAAGTTGTTTGAAGTGTGTAAGCTGCGCGGTATACCCATCTTCACGTTTGTGAATAAGTTGGATCGTCCAGGAAGGGAACCTTTGGAATTGTTGGACGAAATTGAGCAGGAATTGGGCCTGGTAACTTATGCTGTGAATTGGCCCATTGGCATGGGCGATCGGTTCAAAGGTGTGTACGATCGCAAAGAACAACAAATACACCTGTTTGAAAGAAGCGCCCACGGAAGTCGCGAAGCTGTCGATACAGTGGTTGACTTAGGCGATGCCAGAATAGAAGAACTTTTAGAACAAGATCTCTACTACCAACTCAAAAACGATATAGAACTTCTAGAAGGAGTGGGACCCGAATTAGATTTGGAATTGGTTCATCAAGGCAAAATGACGCCCGTTTTCTTTGGTAGTGCCATGACCAACTTCGGGGTTGAGTTATTCTTGAAAGACTTTCTTGAGTATGCCCTCAAACCTGGTCCTCATAATAGCACGGTTGGCGAAGTTACACCTATATATCCAGAGTTTTCTGGGTTTGTCTTCAAACTTCAAGCAAACATGGATCCGAAACATCGCGATCGCGTCGCCTTTATCCGTGTTTGTACAGGCAAGTTTGAGAAAGATATGACAGTCAGTCATGCGCGCACTGGCAAAACGATTCGCTTATCCCGTCCACAGAAATTATTTGCTCAAGAACGGGAATCCATAGATGTTGCTTACGCTGGTGATGTGATTGGTTTGAACAATCCTGGTGTGTTTGCGATCGGCGATACCATTTATACTGGTCAAAAGCTGGAATATGAGGGAATTCCTTATTTCTCGCCAGAGTTATTTGCAGTCTTACGTAACCCCAACCCGTCTAAATTTAAGCAGTTTCAAAAAGGTGTTTCCGAATTGCGGGAAGAAGGGGCTGTGCAAATTATGTACTCAGTGGATGAAGCGAAACGCGATCCAATTTTGGCTGCAGTCGGTCAGTTGCAATTTGAAGTGGTACAGTTCCGGTTGCAAAATGAGTATGGAGTGGAAACTCTGCTGGAATTGTTGCCTTACAGTGTCGCGCGTTGGGTTGAGGGCGGCTGGGAAGCCTTGAATAAAATCGGACGTGTCTTTAATACAACAACAGTAAAAGACAGCATGGGGCGTCCGGTGTTATTATTCCGCAATGAATGGAATTGTAACCAATTACAGGAAGACCATCCAGAATTGAAATTGAGTAGTATTGCGCCTGTCGTTTCTGGACAACCGACAAATTCAAATAGTTAGTGGTTAGTGATTAACTAACCACTAACCCAACTCCCGTGTGAACCGAAGCTCAACACGGGAGTTGGGTTAATACGATTCGGTTAAGACTGAAGTTCAAACCTAAAATTCGCAGTTAAGCGAACAAATTGATGGTGTTTTTGATTCATGCATAACGCAACACCATTTTTTTTATGAGGCTTTAAAGTAGTTATATTTCAAATGATCTGCTAAACGCAATGCTAATGCAACAATCATTAACGTAGAATTAGCAGTACCTGAAGTAGGAAATGTAGAGCTTCCCGCAACAAACAGACCATTTACTTCATGAACCTGAGAATTTACATTCACAACACCTTCTTTCGGGTTAGCTGACATCCGCGTTGTTCCAGTGTGATGAGCTTTATCCTCAAAGTTTTGCGTCCAATTTTCTTCCTTGTCTAACCAACCAGAAAGATGCGGTGTAGGAAAGCCAATTCTTTGAAATTCTTGCGTAATCAATTGACTCATTCTTTGAGCAGTTTGTCGTTCTAACGAATTTACTTTCCAATTGACTTTGGCTAGTGGCATATTCAATCTATCTTTTTGGTTGCTAGAAAGAGTAATACGACTTTCTGGATCAGGTAACTGTTCTAGCATACAGTGAAGCTCAATACGTTCAAATTTGATGAGTGGAGGACGGCGCTTGACGTAACGGCGGTGAAAGCCTGAGCTTATCTCCCTAAAATTAGACAATATGGTGAATATATCTTGAGTTGATTGCTTAATACACTCCCGTTTTCGTAGAGTACTTTTCAGTCGCCTGATTGCTGACCAAGAATCATTTGGTAGTGGATTGTATTCTTCTAGATAAGCATCACATCTCAATAGGTTTTCTTGCTCCTGAATTTTTGGACTTAGTGATAGTCCATGTAGATAAACATGAGTTTGTTGTTTATCTTTTATTAAATAATGTCCAAATCGATTTCGTACACTGTAGGCAGATTGATGAGCAAAAGAACCAATGACACACAAACTATGATCCATTAAAAATCTACCAACCACATCATTTTGATTCCCTATTCCATTAGGAATAATTCGGTTGGAGGCTAAAAGTAGTCGTGCATTTTCCATCCCGCCACAGGATAGCACTAAAGCTTTTGCTTTCACAAACGCACGCTTACCCTCTAAAGTTCTCACTTCAACTGATTCAAAGCAAGTCCCCAATTCATTTGTATTAATATGGGTTACATTGGCATGCAAAAGAACTTCAATATTTGGACTATTGTCAATGAAGAAATCGCGTCCAAACCTTATTGGTTCTCCTCGTTCTTTAAGACTCTTACTGAATTGCCAGAATGTCGTATCTAAAAATTTTGAGTCCATATTAGGTGTAGCAGGCAAAACTTTAAACAACTCCCAAAGTCGATTATCATAACAATTTGGTCCAAGTCCCAAAATTTTTCCTGCTCGTTCTAATAATGGTTCTAATTCCTCGTATTTAAGATCCCATCCCGAGTAGGGGATCCAAGATCGTTTTTGAAAATCAGTGGGATTAAAAGGGGCGCATCTACCTGTCCATGTATGTGAGGTTCCACCATAAAGCCGATTACGAGTATTGTCTTTTCGTGAAACTCCTACATTTTCGATTTTACATAAAGCTTCCGTATCACTCTCTTTCTCAAAGCCGCCGCTTTCTAGAATCCACACTTTGATCTTCGTCCCAGCAAACTCTTTTGCAATAGATAGACCAGCTGGTCCGCTACCCACTATACATAAATCTGTTTCAATGAAAAAATCATCATCAAACTGACTCAGATCAGAAAATCTCATATTAATTTCTTGCTTACCCTGGTTTACGAAATTGAAAAAGCCAATGATCTGTAATGTCTATCAGCCAAGTTCTAAGAGGATGTTTGAAAAGTCATTAGGGAAAAAAGTCATGCCAATCGCCTCACCACAATACGCATCATGGCAATGTAGACAAATATTTCTACTGTTTGGCGGTAATAGGTTGTAGTCTTTGTTCAAACTCCGACACAGATTGAGCAAGCTTTTGGTACCCTCCACTACCCACTGTTTGGGTAATAAGACAAAAGACTTGAACCATTGCGCTCACAGCACCACCTATACAATCCAGTGACAAGATTTATCACCCATTGCATAAAGGCATTGCTATCATAAGCCGCTATTTACCCAGATACTTACAACGGAAACATATAGCCTCTGTTTGCTCCTCTCAAGTGGCTGTTTGGCTCCCACTAGATTCGTTCAAACATTGCTCCAGTATGATTGACTCGTGAGTGTCTGGGTACTGTAGTGCGTATTTGCAGCTTACAGCTTGAGAGTTTTTTTGACTCTGTAGCCGACTTTTCTAACATCCTCTAAGTGGGCGAAATATTATCGAACGCACTCCATGATGAACCTAAATTGAAATTCATGAACAAAGAAAGCGTTGATACAGAAAACATACCAACTGCTAGGATTACAAAAGATTTATTCAGATTTATTGTCAACTCCTTAACTAAATATTGTCGGCAGAAAATACCAAAAAGAATATAATCAAAAGATTTTTTTTATGATTATATTCTCCGGTAAATATTTAATTGAAAAGTTGTACGACCACTGTTTTTATTTAGAGATATCATGAATTTTCTGGGAAATCAATAGTTGGTATAAGATACTTACTTATCCCACTTATCTTACTTATCCTCTTTTTCCGTTTTTCAGTCAAATATACTTTAGTTAAAAAATAATGTCTGCTTGTTTTTTATTAATTATGTAAATGAGCGTTATTGATTTGTGGATATACATTTTAAAGCTTTCACTTTTAGTGTTACATAGTACTTTTTTTGGAATTGCTATAGGGTATTGCCGTGATTACTTCTTCAAGTTAGCTTCGTTCAAATACATTGTAAAGAAAAGTTACATGATTTGCTATTTTTCTTTCTTAATTTGCCAATCAATGCTATGGCAAAGTAAGTAAATTGCGCATGACAATAAAGTCATTAAAAAGAAGTCAGAATGGGCTGCGCCCCGCTGCACCAACAGCAATTCCTGAGTCAGAATCACTTCTGTTGGGGATGCGCGACCCCAACCGATTGTAGACAACGCTCTTATCCTAAGGGAGATCCTCCTACAGTACTGCCTCCCCTGTAGACGGTGGGGATTTAAACCCCATACTCATCCGCCCTTCCCGTTCAGCAGTCGCAGCCTACGGCTCGCTCCGCTAACATGGGGGAAACCACGGCAGGTGGCGTCCAAGACTGCGACCCCCTCCCCTCACCTTCTGGCGGGCGTCTAAGCCTGTGAAACTCGCTTCCGAGCACTGGCTCCCCTTACATCCCTAGTTCTTGACACTAGAATCAACAAAAAGCTCTAATAATTAGAACAAGAAATAACGTTGTGTCATAGGTAATGACGTAGCAGGTTCACAAGTTAACAACTTCCCATCTACCCTGACATGGAAAGTTTCTGGATCAACATCAATTTGTGGAGTAGCGTCGTTGAGTTTCAAATCTGCTTTTTTCAACTCACGTGTTTTGGAAACTGCGACTGTTCGAGTTTTTAAACCAAGTTTTTCAGGTATACGCTGTTTCAAGGCTTCGTTGGAAACGAAAGTTATAGAAGTTTCAGCCATTGCACCGCCAAAGCTACCAAACATCGGACGCATATGAACTGGTTCCGGAGTGGAGATACTAGCGTTAGGATCGCCCATTTGTGAGTAAGCGATCATTCCTCCTTTGATCACAGTCTCTGGTTTCACGCCAAAAAACGCTGGCTTCCACAAACACAAATCTGCTAGCTTCCCTTCTTCAACGGAACCTATATGATCTGCAACGCCATGAGCGATCGCAGGGTTGATGGTGTATTTGGCAATGTAGCGTTTTGCCCTAAAATTATCATGGGTTTCGTGAGGATGACCAGGAGAAGGTAATAATCCCTTCTGTACTTTCATCTTATGGGCAGTTTGCCAGGTGCGAGTAATCACTTCCCCTACCCTTCCCATTGCTTGAGAATCGGAAGACATAATGCTGATAATCCCCATATCATGCAAAATGTCCTCAGCTGCAATTGTTTCCTTGCGAATTCTCGATTCGGCAAATTTGACATCTTCACGAATGTTTTTATCGAGGTGATGGCACACCATCAACATATCGAGATGTTCGTCAAAAGTATTGATAGTATAGGGACGAGTGGGATTAGTAGAAGCAGGCAAAACATTAGCTAGACTACAGACTTTCAGAATATCAGGCGCGTGACCACCACCTGCACCTTCCGTATGGAAGGTGTGAATAACACGGTTTTTAAAAGCAGCAATAGTATTTTCCACAAATCCTGCTTCATTCAGAGAGTCAGTGTGAATTGCGACTTGTACATCGTACTCATCTGCAACCGAAAGACAAGTATCAATCGCATTCGCGGTGGTTCCCCAATCTTCGTGCAGCTTTAAACCCATGACTCCCGCAGCAACTTGCTCTATCAATCCTTCAGGTTTGCTAGTATTACCTTTGCCCAAGAAACCAATGTTGACAGGGAAAGCATCAGCCGCTTGTAGCATGCGGTAAATGTTCCAAGGACCAGGGGTACAAGTCGTGGCGAGAGTACCCGTGGCAGAACCAGTACCACCACCAATTAAAGTTGTCGTACCAGAGGCGATCGCAGTTTCGATTTGCTGAGGACAGATAAAGTGAATGTGAGTATCAATCGCCCCAGCAGTCAGAATTTTGCCTTCTCCTGCGATCGCTTCCGTCCCAGGACCAATAATAATATCTATATTGTCTTGTGTGTAGGGATTACCTGCTTTACCAATTTTAAAAATCTTCCCGTCTTTAATACCAATATCTGCTTTAATAATGCCTGACCAATCAAGAATCAAGGCGTTGGTGATCACCACATCTACTGCACCATCAGCATTTGAAATGGGGGATTGTCCCATACCATCCCGAATCACCTTACCACCACCGAATTTAACCTCTTCCCCGTAAAGCGTACCACCATAGGTTGTGTAGTCTTGTTCCACTTCAATGAACAAATCCGTATCAGCAAGACGGATGCGATCGCCAATCGTAGGACCAAAAGTATTGGTATATTCCCGTCGGTTCATAAAATAACTCATGTTTAATATCTTTGTAGTATCCCAAGAGTAATCACTTTGTATAAAGTAAACCGTAGGGTGCGCTAAGGCTTTGCTATAGCGCACCGCCATATAACATCGTGCGCTATAGCGCTTTAATCATGTTTTTCGTGACAAATCATATCAAAATATGCGCCAAACACAACGGCAAAAACGATTTAGAACTCCTAGAAGGAGTCGGATCTGAATAGATTTGGAATTGGTTCATCAAGGCAAAATGACGCCCGTTTTCTTTGGTAGTGCCATTACCAACTTCGGGGTTGAGTTATTCTTAAAATATTTTCTTGAGTATACGCTCAAACCTGGTCCTTATAGTACCACAGTTGGTGAAGTGACTCCTATATATCCAGAGTTTTCTGGATTTGTCTTCAAATTTCAAGCAAACATAGACCCGAAATATCGCGATCACGTCGCCTTTATCCGTGTTTGTACAGGCAAATTTGATTATTGACGGCAAACAGCAGTTTGCCAAGTTGAATGATTGTTTTGTGTCCTTAGTAAGTTATGATACTGCCTAGCCGAGTGAGTTTAGCAATAATGCGGAAATATTTTTGAGATAAGGAGGTTACCGAGTATGTGTTGATTATGCTCTCGAAATATAACTAATACCAATTCTGTATGAGGCTGCGCTCTATTTCTCCACAGGGTGAAGGGGCTATACAAACAAAGCCTGCCTCCGCAGGCTAAAGATTTAGCGCATCTTCAGAAAGAAACAATATAACCCAAGTAGGTCTCAATAATTGATTTGAACTGTACAGATTATTTGAGTTTTTAGGAGATAATTTGATGGCGCTGAAAGCCTTAGACCTATTTTGTGGAATGGGTGGTTTATCTTGGGGATTAAAGGGAACAGGAGTTATCGAACCATTATGGGCAGTAGATAATTCTGAGCCTGCACTTGCTCTTTACAAGCGTAACTTACCCAATACTCAAGTATTAAATCTTGACCTTTCTAAACTTTCAAATATCAAAATTTTATTTGAAAAAATTCAATTTCATGGTGGAGTTGATTTAGTTGTTGGTGGTAGTCCATGCCGAGGCTTCACACAAATTCGTAATGGTCAGGATACAGATTCAGATCCACATAATCGGCTAGCAATCAAGTTTGCTGATATTATACGTGAGTTAAACCCGCTTGCCTTTATTTACGAAAATGTACCTCAGCTAGAAAATTCTAGAGTGTTTCAGCGATTTCTGGGCAGATTGAAAGGACGAAATAGCTATCGAGTAGCCCATGCAGTAGTAGAAGCAGCAAATTTTGGAAATCCTTCTCGACGAACCAGATTGTTTGTATTGGGTATTCGATGTAATGTGGGGCGGGTTCCAATTATTCCAAAAGGATTGGATATTCCTCATTATCATTTTTGGTGGCAAAGAGATGAGCAGAACGGGAAAATAGTTTACTATCCAAAGCTTGAGGAACCTTGGCTTGCGCGTTTGGTTGATCCAAATGACCTGCAATTAGTCAATGTAGAGCAGGCAATATCAGATCTGCCAATATTGGAAACTAAAACTCCTGGCAATAATTGCTTTTACTCAACTCCTCCTCAAAGTGCCTATCAAAAATGGGCAAGACAGCATTTGCAGGAAACTGATGGTCATGCAGTTCCACGTATATTACCAGAGACCAGAATGCGATTGAAAGCGGTGATTCCTGGGGGTAACTGGAGAGATTTACCTGAACCCTTAACTTATAAAATCCCTAGTGATTCAACCAGTGGTAAGCTGAGGCGCAAGCACTACAGTGCTTACCGTCGGCTGCTTCCAGAAGGTCACAGTCCTACAGTGCAAGGTCATGCAGATTTTGCTTACCATTATCAGTATGAAAGAACCCTTACCCCTCGTGAGTTGGCTCGATTAATGGGCTTTACAGACGATTTTCGGTTGGGACACGAGTACTGTTCAGTCGTCCAAGCAATTGGTAATGCTGTACCTCCTATACTGGCGAAGGCGATTGCTGAATCATTGATTAGACAGCTAGACGATTGTTAACCAACTGGGTTACTAAAATTGACATTCAGTTGCAGAACTACTTTGTGAAAATTTTGTAAATTTAATCGCTCGAAGAAAAGTAAGGCTGAAGCAGCCCAGATTAAGTAAATTCTTAATTGTATGACTGCAATCAGTTAATTTAATTAGTGAATTTTTAAAGTACCTCTGGTAAATACCTAGAAAAGGTGGATATCTTGTATTTAGTAAGCTATAAACAGGATAGAGTGTATGCCAGCAGAGCCATCACTACCAGATGCTGTTCATATAGCTTTTGGTCTCGATGTAACAGGTATTTCGTCGGTAACACCATCCTTGGCAACAACCTTTCAGGAAAACTTCAGTTATAGATACCAACAGCAAGAAACAGCAGATCAACCCAAAGACGATGATCCAAATGAAGCTCAAGCCTGTGTAACTTTAGTTAGACAGAGTTTGACAGAAGAACCGTGGGGAGAGATTTTCAGAGGGAGTTTTAATTCAGAAGTAAGACACCAAGTGTTTGAACGAATACTTGGATGCTTAAAGAGAAATAGTAACTCAATACAAATACATACACTAGAGAAAGACTTAACTTATTTATCTGCTCTAAGTATTTCTAAAAAACGTCAATTATTTATTAGTTTTCCTGTTTCTCCAGTTTCTCTAGGTATACTTTTAGTTATCTATTATGCACATCTTTTTAGAGAAGAAAGAGATATTTCTCATACTCATCATGCAATATCAGCTAAAGATTTTGTTATTTGGATTCGACCTCAAGATAATGGTAAAGTCTCCAATTTAAGGACAACAAGGGCATTTAATCTCATAGAAAGAGAAGATACTCATTGCGCTCTAAGTGAGAAAATTGCTTGTTTACCTGCTTATAAATTTGAGGAATCATCCCAAAGTCAACGCCTAAGAGTTGTTATGGTGCGATCGCTTTCAGAAGCTGTTGAATTATTTAAGGAGTCTCAATATTGCTCTCTAGTTGTAATTGATGACCCATCAGGACAAACTTACCCATCTCCATCTAGCTATGGAACTGAAGCGTTTAAGTTAGCGAGCCTTTGTAGACAAAAACAAATTCCTATGGTGGGTATTGTTCCTCCTTGGGCAATGAGAGATATTGAATACCGCGAAAAAAATCACCCCTGGGGAATTTTACTTTGGCCTGTAGACTTCTTCGCTCTACGTTCTTATCCAGCAGATAGGGGTCTTTTTGCTAACGGCGGAACACTTCACCCTATTGAGGAGAGTTATTTACTGCTAGAAAGAAAACGCCTGTCTTTAAAAGAGGCGCAAGTAACTATTAAAAGTTTTAACTTTAATACGGAAGATGAAGAAAAAATCTCAGAATTATTTCAAGAATCGTCAGCTTTACTAATCGATTTGGCAAAGCAACCTCAATTGAGGATAGTTGGAGTAACAGGATGGGAAATATGGCGACATCTCTCTGCTCCAGTGTTACCCTTTTATTTACTATGGGGAAAGTTTATTGAAAGTAAGCTTAAGCATTTACAAAATACTGTGAGTAAATCCAAAGATGACAAGGCACTAACTTTATATAACCTTCTAAGCTCTCTTGCGCTCAGGCTACAAAGACTCAATTCTAACCCCTTTATAGAAATTATTAAAGCATCTGATGTAGACACTATCGTTGCAGTGGAAGATGCAGAAAGAGCTAATGCCTTAGAAAAGTTTTTAGGAGAATACTCCGGTTATTCTATACCTCAAATTTTACCACTCAGCGAAATTCGAGGATTTGGTGGAAAAAAACTTATAGTTATTGGTCAGCCAAAGGCTTGTTACCGTGATATACTCCAAACTACTTTCTTCCGGCATATAGATGTTTTAATGTGGTCAGTATTATCTGAACGTGCCGAGCGGTGGTGGAGCAATCTGGAAGTTGATGCTAGAGAATTGCACCGTAAAACTTGGCAGATATTAACTGAAAAAACACAAGTAGGACGTTATGGTTTTAGTTCGGAATATACATCAGTTCAAGTAGTTAATACAGGAACGGCAAAGTTAACTAAGAATATTAATATATCTGAACTAGAAGAAAGTTTCAGTAACTTGAGTGGAAGTGTTCTAGACACAGGTTTAAAAAATTATCTTTCAAATAATTTGGAGTCCCATTATCTAGTTGAGTTTGAACGTGGATTAAAAATCAGGGTAGCACCTGGTAGTGATTTTTTGGTGTTATCAGGTAAAAAAGCTCAGGTTGTTGCTGTCAGAGAAATAACTGCTGAAACAAAAGTTATTTTATTTGATGGCATGACCCGTGATGAGTTGTTTGCTCAAAAGGCTGGTTTATTGGAAGATACCAAAGTTAACTATCTTTATCGCATACAGTTAGATGCATGGCGCGAGCTAGTAAAGCAGCAGGTTAAAAAGTTAAATGTGCGAACTGTATGCCGAGAAATTCTGCGTGAAACGGGTATACCTATTGGAGAAGAAACGATCCAGTATTACTGGATAAATGGTGATGACCTCCTCAGTTTACCTCGTGAACAAGAGCATTTCTTTTGGTTTTTACCACCTCTGGCTCGTTCAGGGTTTGAAGAATTTTGGCTAAAGGCTAATGACCTGAGAATTAAGCGTAGACAACTTGGTCAAGTTATATCTGCTTGTGCTCAAGAGGGATGGAAGGAGAGGAAATCAGACGAAATTGTCTTTCAATACGAGCAAGTTTTTATAACTGTTGGTGAATTGCGAGATGCCATGTTGGTGTTAAAAGTAAAGTCTAAACCTCAAATGATTCGTCAAAAACCTGAGTATCCAATAAATCGACTTTTTAGATAAGGTGCAGGAGTAATTTATGAAGCCAGAAGATATTCTCAGTGATACAGGTTTGAATGTATCTGATTCTCAAAGACAAGAACAACATTTGCAATTTGTTGAAAATTTTTATCGGCGTATACATGGTCACATAACAGGAATATCTGACCATCGGAGTGTTATTACAGGCTCAACTGAACCTCGACGTTTGATGCCAACTGGTTATCTCTCAGCATTACCAGCAGTTTCATCAGTAAGTAGCCAACAACAGAATACTTTCCGTCCTAGTAATTGTGGTTTAGTAATTAACTTAGCTACAGATTGGGAGCAAAAGCAGTTACCTATAGAGTTAAAAATTCGCTTTAGTGTTTTCCTGCCTAAACTTGATTTAAGTAAAGCTGCGGATCGGTCATTAAGACCAATGTGGCAACGCTTTGATATAAGTGCTTCTATCAGTTCTATCATTCAGGATTTATTCGGCGATGGTTCTCCTACTCTTACTAAACTCAATCAGGATATTACAGACCAACTCATAAAGATAATTGAAATACATCAAGCAGATTCACAATCTTGGCTACTAGGACTTAATCCAATAATTGATGATTTAACCGGATCCGAATTTATCTTAGATCAAGATAAAAATTATAAAGAATTACAAGCTGAACTACGTAAGCGAATTACTAACAAAAAAAATAAAGGTAAAAATGACAAGACTACTGCTGACAGTGATATTCCGTTAGGTCAAGTTTCTCCTGTTAATTTCAAGGTTACAGTTGAAGCACAAAAACGAACTTTAGGAGGACAAACGAGACTACGTCTATTTTTGAGAAATAAGAGTGACCAGATAGCTATTTTTGGCGATCCCAGAGATACAGGTTTATTTGGAGCTTGCCTGGAAATTAAATTACCACAAGAAATGTGGCAGCCGATAGAACTATCTCGATTTAAAATATCTTACCAAGTGGACTCAACCGTTCCTGCTCAAGGAATTAACTGTACACCACAATTTGATGAGAATCAGGGCTTTGTTCGTATCTGGACTGAGTTTTTACCCATTTATTGGCAAAAGAGACTTTATACTGCTGGTATTAAAGCTCCTTTTAAATATTTGGCGATCAATGATGGAGATGCTGACCTTCAAATACTCCAATCCATTTTGCTAAAAATGGGAGAATATCGAGATAATTGGCAAGCATTAATTAATCAAAAACATCCACAAACAGGGGGAAATCAGGATAACGCTGAAGCTCAAGCCGATTTAGATAATTTTAAGCAAGAAATTCAGCGCTTTGAGTTAGGTATTCAGGTTTTATCAAATCCAAAATATGCCATGCTTCGACGGGCTTTTAATTTGATGAATCAGACATTTGTCGAGATTGATGAAAAGCGCAAGCAACGTAAAAAAGCAATTTATGAGAACTGGCGACCTTTTCAAATTGTTTACATTGTTTCTAATCTTGTAGCACTAGCAGCACGAAAATGGACTGGAGATTTCACCAAAAATCCCTTGGCACAGATTGACCATGCTGCCGTGGTTCATTTCCCAACTGGCGGTGGTAAATCTGAAGCTGTGATGGGAATCATCCTTACTCAAGCATTTTTTGACCGCCTGCGGAGTCGGGATTGGGGCGTAGTCGCTTGGTTGCGCTATCCCCTACGCTTGCTCACTTACCAGCAATTGCAACGTTTTCTGGATACTCTTGTTGTTGCAGATGAAGTCAGAAAACAGCAACCCGATTTAGCCAATACTGCTGAGTTCACAGTAGGTTATTACGGCGGTCGAGATAACAGTCCAAATTCTCTGAAGTCTGTTCCCGATGAACTCGGAAAATACATAGGACAGGCTAAAAAGGAAATGCAAGATGCAGGTATAACAAAGCTTCCTAAATACTTAAGTTTGGCGGATGTAGGACAATACGTTCCCGGCTCAATCCAGCAGTATCGCATGGTAATGCGCTGCCCCTACTGCGGATTAGAGGAAGTTCACACTTTTATCGATCCACAAACAAAAGAACTTCGGCATCGTTGCGGTTCTCTAAATAAACCTTTACCTCAAAATGCTTGTGGTCGGGAAATTCCACTCTACATTGTTGATGAAGATATTTACAGCCGACTGCCAACTCTACTGGTAGGAACTCTTGACAAAATTGCCAATATAACATTTCGTCCTGCTAGCCGCACTTTGTTTGGTGGTGTCTCAGATATATGTTCTGTACATGGTTTTGTAGCGAATAACACTTGTCACAAACAGGATTCGGTTGGTGGATGTACTCGACGAGAATTGAAACATCTCTCCAGCGCACCTGTTGATCCTGGCATCCCTCTGATTTTTCAGGACGAATTACACTTACTACGCGAAGAATTAGGAACTTTTGATGGTCACTACGAAGCTTTGATTGATTCTATTCACGAAGAACGGGGGGCAATACGTCCAAAGGTTTTGGCTGCAACTGCTACCATTGAGGGGGCAGAGCAACAAACTAGACATCTTTACTGGCGAGAACTTTCTCAATTTCCAGTGCGAGGACCTGCTGAGGGACGTAGTTTCTATGCAAACCAGCATAGCCGATATGTAACTAGAGGCTTTGTGGGGTTACGTCCTACAGCGGCTAATCCCCTTGATGCAGCAATGGCTTTAATTTCAGCCCTACGGACTGAGTTAGAAATTATTCGCAACAATCCTGCAAAATATAAGGTTGAGTATGGACTTAGTTCTTTAACTGATGAGGAATTTCTAAAATTAGTAGATGAGCATGACCTTTGCTGTACTTATGTAAACTCGAAAAATGATGGTTCTGATATTCGACGCTCCATTAATGAACAAGTAAAGGCTGAATTGCGAGATCAATTTGGAGAAAGCCAAGCCAATGCTATGCTTCCAGAAGCAATTACTCTTTCTGGAGATGATGGGATTGAGGTGGTTAAAGAAGTCTTAAAACGGATGGAGACACGGCAAAAAGATTTGAATCCAAATAGCTCAGAACGGCTAAGAGATGTGGTAGCAACCAGTTTGATTTCTCACGGGGTTGATATTGACCGACTTAATTTAATGTTGTTTTACGGATGGCCCAGTACAACAGCGGAATACATTCAGGCATCAAGTCGTGCTGGCAGAACTGTTCCAGGTTTAGTATTCATATTATTTCGACCGCAACGCGCTCGTGAACGAGCTATTTTTGACTATTTTGTGAAAGCGCACGAATACTTAGATCAGATGGTGGAAGCTGTCCCCATTGACCGCTTTGCTCACAATGCTCTTTATCGAACAGCTTTTGGTTTACTGCTTGGACGCTTGCTTCATATTGATGGTCCTGCGGCGCGAGGAGGAAATCAGGTGATTGACTTAGCAGGAATAGATAAACTTGATAAATTGCGCGAGCTAATTCATGGTCTCGGAAAAGGGGGTTCGCCTATTGATATTAATACTGTTGTCGGTAAAATTCCTAATACTATTAACCCCGATCTTTTGCCAGAGGGAGAGGTTTTTAATATACCCTTGAAGTTAGTTGCTGCTGCTTTTTTGTCTCAAATAGAACGCATTGTACAAGATCCAAATGAAAGTAATCTTGTTACCAATGGTTTGACAAAAGATGATATCGCTGACGATTTCCGTCTGCTATTATCTCTTCGGGATGTCGATACAGGTATTCGGATTACTGGGTACTAATTATTAAAATTGGGGAATAAATATATGAGTCAGCCAGCATATAGCCGTTCTAAAGGTCAAGTATTGCGTCGATATGAACCAGGAAGTGTTGCGACAATTCCTGCCGGAACTATTCAAGTTTATAGACATTTTGCCAGAAAAGTAGACGAACTTAGCAGAAAATTACAAGATGCTGTGCGCCAAGAACTTTATCGTTGGGAGCATAAAGATGCTCAAATGACGGCATTTGAAAACTACACTGCAGAATGTGTTTTTGTTATCACCCAATCAGTTAATGGTAAAAGATTAGAAGTTCGAGAGTGTGCCAACTGCGGAGCTATTCGTTACATAAAGCAATGGAGAGGAGACCCAGATGCACCCTGCCATCGTTGTAATCATCCAACCCTAAATGAAATACCCTTTGTTTTTGCTCATACTGATGGCACGATGATTCAGTTAACTCCCAGAATTTGTCCGCATCACGGTACAGATTATTTAGTATTGGAAAGGGGCTACCTAAAGCGATGGCGGTGTAAGGTTGACGGCTGTAGTCATGCAGAAACAATAGTCCTTCCTTTACCTAAAAATTCTATCATGAAGCGTTCTGAGGTCGTGAATTCTATAGAGGGAAAAACAGGTAAGCCGCCTAGCCAAATGATGTCTTTGACGAACGTTTCTGATAATAAGCTTCAGGTAGTTCATTCGCTTTCTCGAATTAATCCTACTCCAAATGTTGAGAAGTTTCTTGGCTATTCTGAATCTCTTCAAATCCTTTTAGCTATACATCTAGATTATTTTAAGCATCAGTGTAAAAATATTTCTGAATTAACAGAAATTATTCGGGTTCTTGGTCAAGGCAGTCAGGAAGACCAAAAAGAATTAGAGCAACTACTGAAAACCCTGCAATTGAGCGGCTTGGATGAGGTACAAATTAAAAAAATTCTAGCTAACAGAAAACAAGTTAAAGAGAGCGAGGCTGGTGGACCAATTGTTGCTGACTTAAGAAAAGCTTTAACGCAACTTTCGCCCAATACCCTACAACTATTAGGAGATGCTAAGACAGAAAAAGAAACACGCGATCGCAGAGAAAATATAACAGCTGCTCAGGAGAATGCTCGTACCCTTAGAGAACAGCTCGGTGACTATGCTGTGTTGCTAGATTTACAGGCTGAAAACCTTGATGAGGCTGTAACACATTTAGCTGGGATTAACTCCCCATTCTATGCCAATTTGTCAGCGGCAGGTTCTTTAATGCGTAAGAGCTTGGGCATAAATCAGGTGATGGTCATTAAAGACTTGCCTGTCTTGCATCTTGCCTACGGATATACTCGCTTATCTCACCAACCGGAAGCCTCTGTATTGTGGGCATTTGACCGCAAGAACTTTGATTTGGCAGGCGAGGAACCAAAAGGAAATTGGATTCCCATGCCAGTTTACAAACTTAAAACTGAAGCCCTTTTGTTCCAATTCGATGCCAAACGGATTGTTAGATGGCTCCATGCCAATAATTTAGCTCCCGCTCCAACTAGTATTAGCGAACCAACACTCTGGCTATTAGAGCACCACAGTCGGATTACTAGCCGTAGTGGTCCCGCATTTAACGATACTTTGCCTCCAGATTTTCTAATTCCCTGGTTAGTAAGTTCGGCGCTACACAGTGCTAATCATCTTTTAATTAAAGCGATCGCTGACCAAAGTAGCTTCGGTGAAACTGCTCTTTCTGAACATTTACTTTTTAGTCTGAACCAAACAATAATTTTTGTAAATCGCTTGCAAGAATTTTCTCTTGGCGGACTGAAAACCTTTTTTGAGCAGCGTTTGGATCAAGCATTTCAAAGCCTTTTGCAAGAAAGAGGCGACTGTATGTTTGACCCCTACTGTGAAGAGTCTTTGGGAGGAGCTTGTAATGGATGTTTGCATTTACCAGAGGTCGTTTGTCGCCTATTTAATAATGCTCTCAGCCGTATATTACTTTACGGTGGTGAAATTAGCACAAATATGGAGGGCGTTGAAAGAACTCTCTGGAATAGTCTATCCTCCCTAGTTGAGAGTGATCAATTTATTGGTTTGTGGGATAGCAGTGTAGATTAGCAGTACTCATCAGCTCGCTGTGGGCAGGTAGGGAGTCACTTGTCTCCTCAAGGGAAGGGTTTTTACCTTCATTCAAGGGTCAGTTATGAGATTTTGGGTTGTTTACCCACGTTCTCACCTTGGGCTATAATGCTGTTTTCACAAGGTTATTACCCCTACTATTGTTCAATTCCTCCTTTAGATTGTGATTTGTTGATTATAGGACTTACGCAAAAACTCTTTTAAACCCTCTTAACTATGCGCTAAGGCGCACGCTACGCGAACGTGACGGACACTCTCCTCAACGGGGGGAACCCCCGCACGGAGGTGTCCTCCTCTTTGCGTCCTTTGCTGTTCATTTCTTGATTATTTTGCCTAAGCCCTGTAAGAACAATTAACTAGCAAATAATCTCTGAGCGAGTTTTTGATGCCGCATTTGGGCGATATCTATAGTAGGAGTACAAGACCACATTTGCTCCAGACTCATTGATGCAGCAGTGTGGTAGGCTGTCTCAATCTCTGGTGCTAGCTGAAGCAAAACTCGTTGTGCTTGCAGATGTCCCACAACACTCAAACGGATAGCAGCCCCCAACAACCCAGTGACGAAGCTATGCAAAAAACCCAGCACTGTATCCTGTTCACTCAAAAGAGCTGCTCTACCAACTACAGCAAAGACAACTGGATGTAAGCAATTAATTTTACCAATAGCCGCATCTTGATTTAAAATGTCTAATTGAGAATCTTGCCAAGTTGAACTGGCAACCATGAGCAAGGCGCGTCCGCTTTTGCGCTGGGTTTCGCGCGTTTTCTCAACTAAGGTTTGAGCAAATAATCGAGCATCTGCGGTTCGTACTGCTTCCAAGTCAGCGATCGCACTTCCTCGGTAGGCGTGGATCAATGCTACTGTATCTGTAACTCCTACCTTATTACGTAATAATAGCCGCAAAAAAGTTTGCAAGTCTTCTGAACCACGGAGTTGATTTTCTTGGACTAAGGATTCTAAGCCGTGAGATAAAGTAAAAGAGCCAGAGGGGAAGAAAGAATCAGACAACTGCATTAAGGTGAGTTGTTGGGCGAACACGGATGCAGGTAAACTCATGAGCCGTGATCGTGATGACTGTGTGGAGAAAAGTCGAGATGTTGTTGGGGCGATCGCAGTTCAAAGTCAATCTCTAACCCAGGAATCTGAAAATCCCGAACGGTTGATTCCATAACTTCTACATCTGCTGCTAATTGAACGTAGAGCTTACCATCTTGCACAATAATAGGCCAATGGTGATTACCCAAGACATGACCGAGATGAATTAATTCAATCGGATGCTCAGTAACTGGCTTAGTAAAACTAAGTACCATGACCTTTTGCTCTTGCAGATGAACAAGTAGTAATTTACCTTCTTCCGTTTCTAAAACATCTCCTTCCCGCAGTGCCCAATCTCGACTTTTCACAATTCCTACAGCCGCACCAGTGGTAGTGTGAGCGTGAATTCGACCTTTACGGCTATCAGTTTGACTGATATGAACTTCCAAGCAAAGTGCTGAAAAACGAGCTTTTTCTATCCGTTCAGATAAGCTGACATTTTCTTTTGAATTGCCCAGGTAAATTTCTGCTAATTCAGTCATAAATCATTGGGTAAAAGAGGTTGATCAATAGAGCGACGCACGCAGTTTAAAGCGTTTTTTAAAAACTTTTTGAGTTCATGAGTCCCACTCGCCATAGCTCTAATCAGCAAACCTTTGTTTCTTGGTAATATTGAGCTTGCGACAGTCAAACCTGAGCAGTTAGCTGCTTCGAAATTTTCTACATTTTTACTTACAAATTCGAGATTTATCTCAGGTAAAACAACAATTATATTACCAATCATAGGTGAAGAAGCAAATAGATTAGTCTTAGTAAAAAGATTTTCTTTTCCTTCTAAGCGCATCGCATCAGTAAACCATAGCTCTCCACAAGTAGAACTCACTTGCAAGCGACTAAAATAGTGATTAAATTGGTACAATTCTCCTCTAGCAAGCCTTCCAGGTAAAATCATTTCACTCAAAAATAATCTTCCAGTTGGATGAATCTTGATATTTATACTTTGCTCCAAAGTCGCATCAGTAAAGAAAATTAACGGTTCTGGTACAAATTCTAACGTTGCGCCTTCCCCAATTTCAATTTCATAATTGGTTGTCGCTTTTGAGCCTGCTATAGGCATCGAATGAACTTTAGTTGCAGCTTGTTCCGTAAGATAAACGCTAGTATGATCTGCGAGTTGCAAAGATACATTCAACTCATCTTGTGCGAGTAAACCTGGAGATGTGCTCATAACATAGAGATAAGCACGCTGAAAATCAGCATCATCGAGATAAAATACCGGAGATACCCTCAAAGGATAAGCTGTGTATTGATGGCTGAGAATAGTTTGACCAAAGCGATTACACTTGAGCCCTAACTCCAAGTTATAGCGCTTCTCATCTGCGTCCATCTACTTCGGCGTCCATGTGCAGTTCCTCAATTTTTTGATGTATTACAGAAGCACTGCGAAACAGAACTGTCTCCAGAATAAAATCGATTATCTCGTCTAATCCTTCTCCCGTCTTGCAATTAGTATATGCAATAGGTTTACCTCGACGGTATACCGGGGCTTCTTTCCGGATTAACTCCAAATCAGCACCAACATAAGGAGCAATATCAATTTTATTAACCACTGCTAAATCAGCTTGTACAAAGCCAGGACCATTTTTGCGAGGGATATCATCTCCCGCACCTACATCAATCACAAAAATATACGAATCCACCAAATCATAGCTAAAAGTGGAGGCAAGATTATCACCACCACTTTCAATCAAGATTAAGTCTAATTCAGGAATGAGTAACTCAAAATCCTTTACTGCTAAAAGATTCATACTCGGATCTTCCCGAATTGCTGTGTGCGGACAGCTACCCGTTTCTACTCCGACAATCCGTTCTGGAGGTAAAAATCCGCGACTTTTGAGTCGATCTGCATCTTCCGTAGTTAGTAAGTCATTAGTGACAACTGCTACTTCAATGCCCTGATTCATCAATGTTGGGACTATAGACTCTATTAGAGCTGTTTTTCCGCTTCCTACTGGTCCCCCAATCCCCAGTCGAGCTGCTGACTTTAGCATAGCTAATCTATCCTGCTTGAACTCTTGGAGACTGCTAGTATAATCAGACCCTAGCTATCTTCACTATTCTACAGTAGTCGTTACATACAAACGCAGCTATAAGAGTCCTGCTTAAAATGATGGACACTTATCCTCATGCTTAGGACTGAGTTCAGGGTTGAACGAATTCACTACAGTAGATTAAGAAGTAGGTGCTGAAGGAGTGAGCCATTTAGTGCAACAGATGCTCATAGTGGCAGCACCGATGAGGTTTGGAGGTTCAAACAATGGATAATACTCTACAGCAAATAGTCGAGCAGGTTGAGCCGACTTCGCACAAGCAAACAGATACAGATTTTGCCAATGCCTCTGCGACGATACACAAACCCGTAATAATAGCAGGAACATCTGATGGCTTGCTGTTTCTCGATTCCAGGCAATATGTTGAACTTGAAGGTCATTCCATCACTGCTCTTGCCTCAAGTCCAGATGGGTTGTGGGTTATAGTTGATCGCAACTCGGTATGGCATCGTAACCTAGAAGGCGAGTGGCATCAAATAACTTCAATTGATGATTTAAAGCTAAATTGCATCCTGCCTTACAATGACTCAGTTCTAGTCGGAACATCACAAGCTCATCTCATCCGCATTGCAGACGGAAACACGAATCGCATCAATTGCTTTGAGACGGCTGAGGGACGAGATGAATGGTATACGCCGTGGGGTGGTCCTCCAGATGTTCGTTCGATGGCTATAGGTCAATCTGGTGAACTCTACGTGAATGTGCACGTTGGAGGCATTTTGCGCTCCGATGACCAGGGAAAGTCATGGCAACCTACCATCGACTTTCATGCAGATGTCCATGAGGTGCTGACTGTTCCATCTCATCGAGATCTTGTGCTAGCGGCTACAGCCCAGGGGCTGGCTGTGAGTAAAGATAGAGGGAATTCTTGGAGGTTTTCACACGAAAACCTACATGCTGCTTACGCACGAGCCATAGCTGTGTGTGAAGAAACCATTTTGATGACTGCTTCTACTGGTCCAAGTGGTCACAAAGCAGCCATCTATCGACACCCACTCGACAAGCCAGGAGCCTTCGAGAAATGTGAGCGAGGGCTGCCGGAGTGGTTCAATAACAATATCAACACGGGAACTCTTTCTACGTCAGGGAATTTAGCTGCTTTCGGAACCACTGACGGTCAGGTCTTTTTCTCGGATGATGCTGGCAGTACGTGGAAGCAAGTTGCAGCGGATTTGGCTTCAATCTGCTGTCTGAATCTTATGGCGACTTCCAAGAAATAAATTACAGCACAATAGGGGCGCTCTTACTTGCGCCCTTGCTCGTTCTAAAATCATTTTTTCTGTTTCTCTAAAGACCCATTCACTAATCCATTAAAACCATAGATTTCACGGCTACCACCGAATGGGACTAACTCAACTTCTCTTTCATCTCCTGGTTCAAATCTAATTGCTGTCCCCGCTGGAATATTTAAGCGCTTACCGTAAGCTTTACTGCGCTCAAATTGTAGACCTTTTTTGTCTTGACTGCCATCATTAACTTCATAAAAGTGGAAATGAGAACCAACTTGAATTGGGCGATCGCCTTGATTACTAACTCTAATTTTGGTAATCTCTCGCCCACCATTGAGTTCGATTGGTTCTGATTTAGTAATTATTATCTGTCCTGGAGTCATTGCTATTTTTTCGACTTTAATCGAGGAAGCCTCGTTGTTAAAGTTTTTACCCTCAATCTTAACATTTCTCAGGTCACCGACATTACTAGTAAAGATTTTACTCCTACCCCTAAATTCCTCGTCTTCGTATATCGTGACTTTCATGCCTGCTGGCACTGTTAAGGAACTGAGCTTATTGTCACCAATTCCCAAATCGTAAATCTTATACTCCCCTTCTCCCAGTTCCTTGTGATTTCCCTTGTAGTTAGGAGCTTCATAAATCACTACTTTGTTACTTGTATACATTTATAATTGCCCTTACTCTCAACTCATAATCTAAAATTCTGCATCTTTTCGGGAGATTTTAGTCTTGAATGGGATTATGTACTGTTACTAATTTTGTTCCATCAGGAAAGGTTGCTTCTACTTGCACTTCATGGATCATTTCTGGTATTCCATCCATAACATCATCCCTTTTCAATAACTTTCCTCCCTCACTCATTAATTGACTCACAGTTTTTCCTTCTCTTGCGCCTTCTAAAATAGCAGCAGATATATACGCGACGGCTTCGGGGTAATTTAGCTTTAACCCCTTGTCTTTACGTCTTTGTGCTACTAGAGCCGCTGTAAAAATGAGCAGTTTATCTTTTTCTTGAGGTGATAGTTGCATAAAAGTTTTCCTTTAATGACATTTGTAGTTTGTATTTACTTTACTCAATTCTCTTCTCTTTTCAAAAATTTTATGAGTATTATTTGCAGTAGTAATTTTTGTTTCAGCGTTGAGAAAAATAGTATTTAAAAAATTTTCAGCGGAAGTAAACATTCTTTCTGAAATTAAGATATACTCGTCTAATTAACCAATTTTACCCCAGTGGGGGATACGATGATAACTGTCCCATTAGTCATTGGGAGGCACTGCGTTGGGGAGGACAGTGCCGTGGGCGGGTTTCCCGACTTGAGGCACCTGTCCGTTGAGCCAGTACTTGATGAGGGTCTCCCGACCTAGGTATCTGGGGCGTCCGGGTTCCCCGACAGTCACGCATGTGCCGTTCATTAGTATTACTTTTCACTTTGAACAAACGGATGAAAAAACTGTTTTCCGTGGAATAAGTTAAATTAATGAAAAAACGAAAAAACCGAGTCATCCCCTGGCGCTTCTCCCACCACTCGCCCTCGTCGCAAAGCGTGTCCGCAGGACAAGCGAGCATACTTTGAATTCCCGAAAGAATGGGAGACTTACGCCGAACTTGTCAAATATACAGCGAGTTAGATCCTTAAGCATCGTTGGAGGCAGGGTTATCCGGAATTAAGCAACAAGATTTCCAAAGTGCGATACGCACAAACTAAAGCCTCGGGCTTATCGCCATCCTAGAACCACTAACCCAAAGAGTTGGTTACAGTAACATTTCTTTACAAGCGCAAATTGGGTTAATTGTAGCTTATGCAAAAAGCGCTAACATCCCAAGGACGACCGCTTTATGCGAAACTCTCACTCAAAGTTAAAATTCTGAAGTACAACAGTGTGCAAATCACACTTTAAAGAGATTGACATTTTTTTGACAATGATATAAAAGTTACTAATTTAGAGCCTTTGGAGCAAGACACGAGATCCAAACTCTGCAAACTCATAGCGGTACAAGCATCTACGGTCCTCATTCCATTTGGTCTACTGTTTAAGCCGTTGCAACGGAGGCGGTTGGAGCATACATTTTGTTAAAAAGTTAGTCATTAGTCACTAGACCTCTCCAAAAATGGCTATGAAACCTTTACAACGCTTGCACTAAAAATCGATTTTTGGAGAGATCTACTAGTGATTTGACTTTTTACTGTACACTTAATAACTTCGCACGGCGATTTGTAAACAAAAGTTGCACAATTTTCAATAAAATGTTAAATTTCTTTATATTAACAGCAATAGCCGATATACCGTGGGTTCCAAGCTTGCTTATCTGTGCGGCAGCTTGCGATACATAGCATTTTTCTCCCCAACACAGCAGTTAATCAGCCAGTAACTGGCTGGTTTTTGTTTATTATGATATGAAACTGTAGAAAAAGTGTATTTGATGCTACTATGCAATTATGGTATTGCTATAAATGTCTAATATGAACTGGCTGCGTGTAAAATAGCGTGATAATGTAGGGAATGGTGTTTGATTCTTTGGAAAAATGAAGGGTTGAAGAACTTTCGAGTTATAAGCAGTACGCAGTAAAATTCCAAATTCTTAGAATAAAGGTGTCGTTAGAATTGTGCGCTTTTGTATTAAGCAAGCTTTATCCTGGTAAAAAACTGTATTGTATAGGTTAACAGTTCGCAGAAAAAAATTGGTTTATGGCAGAATTGCTCAACAGTATTTATATAAAGCCACAGCCAAGCTACTGTTTTTTGCCTGGTCGTTTTCACTCAACTTGTGGAGGTTTAGTTCATGTCGATTCGCCTATACATAGGTAATTTGCCCAAAGAAGAAATAGATCGTCAAGAGCTGCAGGCAGTTTTTGCAGCAGAAGGCGATGCTGTTACCACAAAACTGATTAAAGACCGAAAAACTGGCAAGTGTCGTGGTTTTGGTTTTCTTACAGTCAATAATGACGAACAAGCAGACCAAATTATTGAAAAGTACAACGGTCAGTTGTTCAAAGACACTGCGATCAAACTCGAAAAAGCATTACCTCGTACCAAAGGAGAGGAAAATAACGAGGAGCAACCAACTAAAGTTATTACTCATCCTACAACTAATAACTCTAGTCCTACTCCAGCAAAAGAAAACAACCGTAGAGAAAAAAGCTCCAAGAAGTCTCGTCGTGGTGGCGGTGTTCGGGAAAACACACCAGCAACCGCTACTAGCGACGACGCGATTCGTCCAGATCCCAGGTGGGCTAATGAGTTGGAAAAGCTCAAGCAAATGCTTGCTGCACAAACGACGAGTTAAACTTCAACCAGGAAAGATTAAAAATTAAAAGTCAAGATTGTTGATTTTTAATTTTTAATCTAAATATCCCTTAGGTATTAATGGGAAGCTGTAACCATACTTGTAAGTGCGATCGCAACTCTTGGGCAAAATCTGATCGCTGGCTATACCTTTTTGTGCGAATAGGCTTGCGTTCTGGATCTAGCGTCCACCCATAGTCGCTACTCAGACGCAGCTTGTCTTGCCAATCTGAAATGGAAACGACAAGTCCAGATGCAGGGCTATTGTCTACACCTTGTACACGGAATACATAGTTGAAAGTATTTTGTTTACCAGGAGCGACAGTAGAGGGTTGCCCACATTCTACCAACAGTCGCGATCGCACTTGTTCGACAAGACCAGGTTTTACCAATTCTTCCAAAGTCCGAACCGCCAAAGTTAGGACAAAGTAAAATTCTTCCACAGGAACAAATTCTAATTGCATATAGTATCTTTCAGAGTGTGCCGGAGACTGAAGTCTCGAATCATTTTGTCAGATTGCTTATGTCGTCAATTAACTTACCATTTGTTGAGATATCCCTAGCTAGAAATTAACAGATGGTTGATTTTAACTTTTTGTCTTAAATTACGAAGTAAAAAATAAGACATTGAGAGACGCATCGCTAAAAATTAGTATCATTAATAACTTTCAATTATCATTAACAGGTTTTTATAAGTCATATTTGTTCAATAAGATTCTTACCTTGGGAAGTTGTCCTTGGAAATTTCGTAGTCAATTAGGTAGATTTTATCAATCATAGAAAGTAACTTTTTCATGTGCAATAGTCTTTTTTTATACTTGTGACCGAGAATTTTTTCGACGAAATAGTACGGTGATCTAGATGGATAAAACTCTATATATGTCAGGATCATTACAAAAGTTATGTTTTTTTATTAAGAAAATAAGATAAAAATATAGCCAAGCAATGATTCAAGTAAGTATAAATATTTACAAACATGAAAAATTACCTCTAGTAGCAGATGTATAAAAGTTTTGTGATCTTAAAATATAATAAAGATTAATTAAAATTTGCGAGAGGTAAAAGTCTAGTTGCATACGCAATTTGCCTAGTACCTCTTAACCAGAAGACACCAACAAACTATGAACTCTAGAACTGAACAACGCGTCGCCCTAATTTCCGTACACGGTGATCCGGCTGTTGAGATTGGGAAAGAAGAGGCTGGAGGACAAAACGTTTACGTGCGCCAAGTAGGAGAAGCACTAGCCAAGCTTGGATGGCAAGTAGATATGTTTACTCGCAAAGTGAGTGCGCAACAAGAAACAATAGTTCAACATAGCCCAAACTGTCGAACCATTCGCTTAGAAGCCGGCGCTGTTGAATTTGTACCGCGAGACGATTTGTTCGCAAACTTGCCAGAATTTGTAGAGAAATTTCTCCAATTCCAGCAAGAAAATGGCTTCGTATACTCTTTGGTTCATACAAACTACTGGCTTTCTAGTTGGGTAGGAATGCAGTTGAAGGAAAAACAAGGGAGCAAGCAGGTTCACACATACCACTCCCTAGGAGCAGTTAAGTACAACACGATTGATGTGATTCCTTTGGTTGCTGCAACCAGGCTAGCAGTAGAAAAACAGGTGTTAGAGACAGCCGAACGAATCGTTGCAACAAGTCCGCAGGAAAAAGAACATATGCGATCGCTTGTTTCCACAGAAGGAACCATCGACATTATTCCCTGCGGTACAGATATCGCACAGTTTGGTTGTATAGATCGACAAGCAGCAAGAGCTAAGTTGGGAATCGACCCAGAAGCGAAACTTGTCATGTATGTAGGGCGTTTTGATCCACGCAAAGGCATAGAAACACTAGTGCGTGCTGTCGGACAGTCTCAATTGCGAGGACCTTCTTCAAAGCTGCAGTTAATGATTGCTGGTGGTAGCCGCCCAGGTCAAAGCGATGGAATCGAGCGCGATCGGATTGAGAGTATTGTCGCCGAATTAGGGATGAACGACTTTACGACTTTCCCCGGTCGTGTCGAGCAAGAAATGCTGCCATATTACTACGCCGCTGCTGATGTTTGTGTTGTTCCCAGTCACTATGAACCTTTTGGACTAGTGGCTATTGAAGCAATGGCAAGTAAAACACCAGTTGTAGCTAGTGATGTCGGTGGACTTCAGTTTACAGTTATCTCTGAAGAAACTGGTTTACTTGCACCACCACAAGATGTCGCTGCTTTCTCTACTGCAATTGATCGAATTCTGAGCAGTTCCCAATGGCGAGACGAGTTGGGTGAAGCTGCCAGAAAACGCGTAGAAACAAAGTTCAGTTGGGAAGGAGTTGCATCTGATCTTGCTCAACTTTACACTCAATTGTTAGAGGATAAACCTGAAATAACACAACCGGAAATTTCCCCCGAAGACACACAAAAAGAAGCAATCTTGGCGAGTTAATATCAAATGTAAGAAGTTAATTTTTAAAAACTAAACTTTTTATTGTTAATTTCTTACACTTCGACGAATATCGATTATCTCTACGTCGAGACACAACTTGCGATCGTACATTTAAAATTTTTCACAATATTTGTTTCGGATAACAATACGGTTCCGTTCAAACAGTGAACAGTCAACAGGAACTGATAACTGATAACTGTATTGTTTCGGCGCAGACTTCTTTATGAAGTCTTTTTATTTTTTATGCATTTTTATGCATTCCTAGTTATTCCATAATCTTCATATTACGACTTAAGCACCATCTGCCAGAAACCCTTCGGCTACGCTCAGGGCAAGCCCGGTTTCTTCGTTCGTCTTTGGTTGCGAAACAGACGATTTTTGGTATAAACCAGGTTTCTTTGCGTATTTTTATATATATAAAAAACTTATATAATCAGATTGTTTTCCGAGTATTTCCCTAGTTTGAAAAAGTGAAAATTTCATGTTCAGTAAAATTTTCTGTAAAGTCCGACTCTTTTTATCGCTATTTCAGGAAGCCATATCCTAACGTGTGGAGATAGAAATGACGAACAAAGAACTCAGATCTCAGCTTGGGAATTCTTTCTTCACGCTGTTCAAGGTTTGAAAGTTATGGCTCGGGGTTTGGTCAAAATTACACAAAAAATTTCGTCAATTGAAGAATAAAACTAAGGAGATACCATGCTTTCTATACGCAAATCTATCAATAACAGCAAATCACTGATTGTAGTAGGACTAGCCACGTTGGGTTTATTTTTGTTACCTAACTCTGCCAAAGCCCTGACAATCGTTGATAGAACAGGATTTACTGATACAGATTTTGAGAATCTACTCCGTAATGGGCAATTTTCTGAATCGTTTGTTACCGAAGGACGAATTGGTAACAACAGTTTAGACACAACAGAACGTGAATTAGGAATAAATACACCAATAAGACCTAATGCTAATGGAGAATTAAGCGGTGGAAACCCTGTTGCTGCAGGTGAGTACGTCTGGGGTAATCGTCAAGGGGCAAACTTCTCCTTGGAATATACAGGAAGCACAATCAATTACACTGTCGGTGGTCAAACACTGACTAGCAATGCGTTTAGTGGCCCGGTGACTGATATCTTCCTGCGCACTTTTGCCAGCAATAATGGTAATGTCGCATTGACTAACCTGGCTTTTGACAACCAAGTATTTGGCGGTTTGTCGTCTTCATCTATCAACAACAGCCAAGACACAGACTATATCCAACTCAGCAATATATCTTCTCCTTTCACCCTAACTGGTCAAGCCTTAATAGGTTGGACGGGTATAACACCCGCGCGTTCTCAAGTAGCATATCAAATTAAAGTTGGCAGTTCCTCAACCACGAAGAGTGTACCTGAACCAGGAACAGTTGGTGCCATCTTCTTAGCGACAGTGGCAGGTATAGCTTATGGCAGAAGAAAAAAAGTGTAGGACGTAGTAATTTAGACTTTTATTTCACGCTGATTTACCCTACAGTTTAATCCCCTCCCCTTAATAAGCTACGCTGTACACACAAGTCATCGAATGTCCACAACTTTTGCAGTTGTAAGTTCTTTCTTTTAGCGGCATATCCTGAATATGTCGACAATTTGAACAGGTTTTACTTGATGGGAACCAACGGTCAGCAATGATTATTTCACTACCAAACTTTTTAGCTTTATATTCCAACTGGCGTTTAAACTCATGGAAACCACAATCAGCAATTACTTGAGCTAATTTATGGTTAGCTAGCATTCCGGAAACATTTAGATCTTCTACTACTATTTTTGCGTGGTTTTTGCATAAGAAAGTAGTGAGTCCACTTGCCGTCTTGGCGGCTTCCGTCACGATGGCAAAGTGGCGAACCCGAAGGGTGATTTGGTGAAGAGTATTCTTCCTGAGATTGGCTACCCTAGCATGATGTTTAGCTAGTTGAGTTTTGGCTTTATGTCTGTTGTTATATCCTTTAACTTTTCTCGAAAATTTTCTAGACAGTCTTCCGAGTTTTTCTAAGTTAGTTTTATAGTGTTTGGGATTAGGAAAAACCACACCAGTAGACAGTGTAGCCAATTCCTTGACATCTAAATCAACTCCCACAACACCCTGCTGTTTGGTGCTTGGTTCATGTTCCTGCTGATAAGTGAAAGCAATAAACCAACTGTCAGCAGTTCGCGATATTGTGATTGATTTACATGTGGTATATGGTAAACCTTCATAAGTTTTAACGCATCCAATAGTGGGAAGTTTTATTGACTTACCACCAACAGGAATAGGTTTGCCACTTGCATCAATAGTAAAAGAATCGTGATGACCCTTCTTTTTGAAATTAGGATAGCTACCAATGCCCGTAAAGAATCTGGAGAAAGCGTCACCTAAGTTATCAAAAGCATATTGAGTTATTTTTTGACAAATGCCTTTTTCTTTAATCCACTCAAACTCAGGTTTTACGTGGTTGTTAAAGAACTTTTTAAGAATGTATTTGTTAGGCTTTAACCCATCTTTAAACAAGCTATTCCAAGTTGCCAAACCCCAGTTGTAAGTAAATCTAGCTATTCCAGCATGTTTACTCATTATTATTTCTTGAGTTTTACTTAGTTTTAACTTTGTCTTGATGGATAAAAGCATTGTTTCGACTCTTTATGGTCTGCTAGTATTAGTATATCAATAGTAGCAATGACTTTTAAAAAGAAACATAAACTAGGTTTCACCAGTGATCGCCCGTTCGATAAAGACCCTGTATGCTTTAAGGTATTGCCAGGAGTTAAGGACAAGCTAAAAGCCGTTCCTGACTGGCAAGAAAGGCTTAGAGGATTTGTCGATGAGCTAATTAAAGGTGTAGATCATTGTCAATAGAAGTGTAGGCTTGTCTACGTTCTTGGCGGCTTAGGACAAGCTCCAAATCCAATCTGCTTAAGTATTCCAAGAGCTACACAATTGAATCTGTAAACATTACAACGTTTTGTCAAAAAATCTTACAAACAAGTTTTAGTATCGTACAAACCTGATATTGGTACTCAAGAGCTACAATTTTACTCCTTCGAGATTATTTTTCATTGGCATAACTGCAAACCAGATCGTAGGGCTACAGCAATGGTGTGCCCCCCAGAGCCAATCCCATCATCCAAAACTTGTAAAATGCTGACAATCAAACTGGTGCATCATACCCTCAAATTCCTCACCTTAGGCGTAGCAACCATAGCAACTCTTGCGCCTATCACCAGCGCTGTTGCGCAACAAGTGACTCCTGATGGAACTGTATCCACCACAGTTACCACTCCTGATGGCAAAAACTTTAACATCAATGATGGTACAACAAGAGGAGGAAACCTTTTTCACAGCTTCAAAGAATTTTCTGTTCCCACAGGCGGTTCGGCTAACTTTAACAATGCAGCCAATATACAAAACATTATCAACCGAGTCACGGGTGGTTCTATTTCTAATATTGATGGTTTGATAAAAGCAAATGGCGCAGCTAACGTGTTCTTACTCAATCCAGCAAGGATTATCTTTGGACCAAATGCCAGTTTGAATATTGGTGGTTCATTTTTAGGAACTACAGCGCACAGTTTCCTATTTGACAATGGATTTGAGTTTAGCGCCACCAATCCCCAAGCACCGCCACTGTTAACGATAAATGTTCCGATTGGGTTGGGATTTCGGAATAATCCTGGAAACATTCAGGTACGAGGATCAGGGCACGGAGTTAACTATGATAATCTTGCTAAGCCAGGTGAGCGTAACCAATTTGACTCGAACGTTACAGGATTGCAAGTCGAACCCGGAAAAACCTTAGCACTCGTAGGAGGGAATGTCTCTGTTGAGGGTGGTGTACTCAGGTCAAAAGGAGGACGTATTGAAATCGGCAGTTTTGATAGCAATCAAATTGTAAATCTCGTCCCAGCACAATCTGAAGGTTTTTCACTAGCTTATCAAGGCACGCCCAGTTTTCGAGACATTGAGTTTTCTGGTCAAGCGTTTGCTAATGTCACTGGAGATGGCAGTGGTTCTATTGCGATCAAAGGTAAGAATATCAATTTAAAATCTGAATCAGTTCTATTAGCTGATACACTTGGCCAGAAAAATGGAGGAGAAATTAGCATTGTTGGTGAGTCTATAGGTTTCAATCGCTCCAGCGTCTACAGTAACACCTTCGGTTCCGGGAATGGCGGACAAATAAAACTGGATGCGAACAACATTAAGTTTGAGAATGGCAGTCTCAGCATTCAGACAGATAACAAGGGTAAAGCTGGAGACATCAACATTCGTGCAAATTCTTTGGGAACTGAAGGCGGATCTGGCCTTGTGAGCTTAACGACAGAAAAAAGCACTGGTAATGCTGGAGATATCAACGTTACTGTCAATGGTCCGATAGCTATCGCCTATACAGGTATACTAACCGACTCATCTGGTACGGGTAATGCTGGCAAAATCAACATTAATGCAAATTCTTTGCAGATTGAAGAGTCGTATGTCTCTAGCGAAGTTGTAAACACAGGTCTTGCCGGAGAAATCAACTTAACGAGCGCAAACTCTCTTACGAGTAACAGCACAGTTATAAGTACTAATACTTATAGCAGAGGTGACGCTGGAAAAATCAATATTACTGCAGGTTCTTTTCGGTTTGAAGATGGAATTGTTAGTAGCCAAACGGAGAAAGATAGCACAGGTAAGGCTGGAGAAATCAACATTAATGTCGCAGGTTCTTTGGAATTACCGAACAAAGCAGGTATATCTACAAGCACTTCTGGCACTGGTGACGCTGGAAAAATTAATATCAATGCAAATTCTTTTCTACTGGAACGCTCAAGAGTCGTTAGCAGTACACAAGGAAGTGGCACAGGTAAGGCTGGAGAAATCAACATTACTGTCGCAGATCTATTTAAGATTAACGCAACAGGTGTGAACACGAACACCGACAGCAGTGGTAATGCTGGAGACTTGAAAGTGCGAGCAAAAACCTTAGTTCTTGACGGAACGGCATTGGAAGTTAATAGTACTGGTAATAGTAATGCTGGTAATTTGGAGATTGTGGCTGACACCATTAAGCTTGATAACAGTCAGCTTAACGCCAACACGAGTGGGGGACGAGGCGACATTATCGTGAATTCTGGTGACTTAATCTTGCGCCACAACAGCAAGATCGCCACTAATGCTACAGGCACGGCTAATGGAGGCAACATTGAGATTAAAACTGACAACTTAGTTGCTCTGGAAAATAGCGACATCACAGCTAATGCCCAACAAGGTTATGGAGGCAAGGTAAGCATTACAACTAAAGGTAGTAGATTTCTTTCTCCAGACAGCGATATCACCGCTTTTTCTGAAGCTGGTCTACAATTCAGTGGCACAGTGCAATTCAACACACCTGATATTGAACCCACCCGTGGGTTATTTGAGTTATCAGAAACTGTGCTCGACCCTGCACAGCAGATAGCCCTAAATCCCTGTATCAAAGGTTTTGGCAGTACTTTCACCATCACAGGACGTGGCGGATTGCCATCTGACCCCAATAAAATCCTCACTAATGACAATGTGCGCGTTGATTTAGTTGAACCTGTTCCCAGTACGGTAAGTTCAACAAGTACAACACAAAAGAAACCATCTCAACAGCCAACTGTCAAAAAGATAATACCTGCTCAAGGTTGGATATATAACGAAAAAGGTCAGGTGGTGCTGGTAGCTTATGATCCTACCAAAACTCGCCCACAACGCTCCTCACCAGCACCAATTAGTAGTTGTGCTGCAACGAGATAAAACTTTAACAGTTATCAGTTATCAGTTATCAGTTATCAATTGTTCACTGTTCACAGTTGCCTGTTAAGAAGTATCTTGTTGTTCACGAATGATTTAAGATTGCTATACTGACAATCGATACCTAAATAACAGCGACTAACCGTTGTGCAAACATTTGACTTTACAACTCTTACCGCTGTTTGTAGCGACATCCGCGCTCACTGGCTACCATCGCGCGTAGAGCAGGTTTATCAACGCAACAGCTACACAATTGCCGTAGCACTCCGCACCCTGAAGCAGCGGGGTTGGCTGGAAATTTCTTGGCATCCGCAAGCAGCACGCCTTCACATCGGTGAACCACCACCAAGAACACCAGATACTTTTACCTTTAGCCAACAACTAGTGCACCAGTTGGGCAGTTTGGCGTTGGTGGGGCTTGAGGCGATTGCTCCTTGGGAACGTGTAGTTGATTTGCAATTTGCCCGTCGTCCAGGGGAAAGCGCCCTGTATCACCTGTACGTCGAAATCATGGGCAAGTACAGCAATGTTATTCTCACCGATGCCAATAACAGCATTATCACCGTTGCCCATCAAGTCAAACAACAACAATCTAGTGTCCGTCCAATTCTGACAGGACAGCCTTATGAAACACCACCCAGTCTCACCGCTGCTACACCCAGCTTAAGTGAATCTCAAGAACGTTGGCAAGAACGAGTTAGCTTAGTACCAGGAGCTATCAAGCGTCAGTTGCTCAAAACCCATCGCGGTGTTTCTCCTTCACTGATACAATCAATGCTGATGGTATCAGAAATCAACCCAGAGAGTTCGACACAGACCCTCAAACTTGATGACTGGCAACGGCTGTTTGATCATTGGCAAGAATGGCTGCAAAAGGTCGAAAGCGAGAAGTTTGAACCTGGTTGGACACAAGAAGGTTACACCGTGGTTGGTTGGGGTGTCCACAAAAGTGCCAAAGATATCCAAGAGTTACTCAACCGTTACTACACAGATCAGCTCAATCAACAAATATTTTCCCAACTGCGCCATCAATTGAGTCAAAAACTGAATAATCTTTTGGAGAAATTACGAGTGAAAGCTGCTACTTTTAAGCAACGCTTGCAGCAGTCAGAAAAAGCAGATGAATATCGACAAAATGCTGATTTGTTGATGGCGCATCTCCATGAATGGCAAGTGGGAATGACAGAAATTGTTATCCCTGATTTTGAAACTAGCGAACCAGTAAAAATAGCTTTACAGCCAGATAAAAATGCCGTCCAAAATGCCCAAAATCTCTACAAGCAGCATCAAAAACTTAAACGCGCTCGTATTGCCGTAGAACCATTATTGGCAGAAGTCAATGCTGAAATTGAGTATTTGGAGCAAGTGGAAGCGGCTATTTCGCAGATAGAAAATTACAACACAGCAGAAGATTTACAAGCTCTTGAAGAAATCCGTGAGGAACTTATTCAACAGCGGTATTTTGAAGACTCAGAATATCGCCGTCGCAGTCCAACGGAAGCTGCTAGCATTAACTTTTATCATTATCGCACTCCCAGTGGTTTTGAAGTTTTAATTGGTCGGAATAACCGCCAGAATGACCAATTAAGCTTTCGTGTGGCAAACGATTACGATTTATGGTTCCATGCTCAAGAGATTCCAGGTAGCCACGTGTTACTACGTCTGGAAGCAGGTCGTGTCCCAGAAGAAGCTGATTTGCAATATGTTGCTAACTTAACAGCATACTACAGTCGTGGTCGTCAAAGTGAACAGGTTCCAGTTGTTTACACTCAGCCAAAATATGTTTATAAACCCAAAGGAGCGAAACCGGGAATTGCTATCTACAAGCAGGAGCGTATCATTTGGGGACAACCGCAGTCGTTAGTGCTCAATCCTAAGTCGTGAGTTGCGATTATATTTGTTGTTCAAAATACAAAAAAAATTATTTAAATTTTGATTTTTAATTCAAAATTTAAACAATTTTCCCCCTACATACCATATTTAGAATTTTTATTAAAGATGGAAACTTATTTTCTTCCTAAATATCTTTTTTTGATAAATGTCATAAAAAATTTGTACTGACTGTTACAATATTGTTAAGAAAAGTATCCCGTTGCGTTTTGGGAACGCGCGACTTGGGGTTAACTGTTTTGAGAAGACAACACAAATTAAGATGTTTAAATAGACCAGCTGTGGTAGGCTGGTCTTTTTGTACTGCTTAATTTGCGCTTTTCAAAAACTGAAGGTGGTTCTAAGTGCACCAATCACAACACCATCGTTGTTACTGTTATGATCTGGCGCTGTCAGCCAAATGACTCCTGGAGTAATAGTGATATTGTCAGTCACCTTGTATTGGTAGAACGCTTCTAGGTGATATGAAGTATCTCTGTCTTTGGAAATTTCATTAATACTAGAGCCTGTGACTTTCGGCTCCATACCAAAGATGATACCTGCTAAGTTTCCTTTTTTACCAAGATCGGGAAATCCTAAAGTTACAGCCCAGTTCCAAATATCAAGCTCACCACGGTCAATTCTTCCTCCTTCGGTAGATAAGTTACGAGCGTTGGTGTATCCAACCCAACCACCCAAGACAAATTTCTCACTCAGACCAAGGGATGCTTGTATACCGTAGGAATCGCTGGAAAATGGCACATTCACTGGCTCAGGTTCTCCAGGCACATCAGGGGGAGCAGCTAACTCTGACTTAAAGAAAGATATAGGATTTGCCCGCTGGCTACCAGTGCCCAATTCCTGATTATAGGCGTTGATGTAGGTTAAGCCAATAGTAAAGCGCTCACTGGGTTTAAAAGTGAGCTGTGCAAGAGCACCATATGGACCTTTGAACAATCCATTATCAGAAGATGGATCATTGGGTGAACTTCCTAAATACCCCAAACTGAGTGATAACGCCTCACCAAACTGCTGAGTAACTCCCAGTCCCGCACCATCCATTTGGTAATAAATTGGGTTTCGTGTGCCAAAGCTCGACAAAGCACCAAATGCGCCGTCCCCATCAAAAATGTTGACTGTATTGGTGAGATCATCTGCTGCACCCGCATTGGCAATTGCAATAACCTGTGTACTTTTGGTAAGAGGGAATTTGTACCACAGTGCATCAATAAGAGCATCAGTTGTGCCGTCTTCATCGGCAAAGAACAGGCTGCCCTCTGGTGTTCCAATATTAGGGTTGAGAATATTATTAGTCTGTATCCGAGTAAAGAGTGTATCTTCGCCTGTGAAGCTGGTGACAAACTCCACACGCGCGCGCGCCCCTAAGGTTGTGTGATTGTTTTTGACATCTACATCGTTAACTCTATCGCCTCCCAAGACATCAGTGATTGCAGCAACCACTTGTCCCTGTAACTTCGTCGTAGTAGAAAATTGATTTGCCTCTAATTCAGCAGCTTTTGCTTCCAGAGTATCCACACGACCTCGCAGTGTCGCCAGTTCTGCTGCAAATTCTTCTTGTAGTCTTTGTAATGTCGCTAAATCTTGTTTATTTACCAAATCTGCTGTGGCGGTGGCTATGAGTTCGTTGACTCGGTTGAGACAAGCATTCAACCCAGCTGCGAATTCATATCGCGTCATCGCCCGATTTCCGCGATAAGTTCCATTCGGGTATCCAGCAATACAGCCATAGCGCTCCACTAAAGATTGCAGTGCTTGAAAAGCCCAATCAGTGGGTTGTACATCTGATAGCTGAGACACCGAAGTGACTTGTGCCGTTGTCTTGTTTTGGGTGGTATTCTCAGCTTGTTTGATTTCTAAATTAGCTGGTGTTTCCCCCGCAACAGCAGTGGTACTCATCGCTAACATTGCCCCCAAAACTGCTGGACTAGCCAGCAAAGATTTCCACAAGTTTGTCATTTTTTTCCTCACACCAATTCTCAATTACTAGCCACATTCTGCTTTCTTAAAATTCATTTTTTATAGAAAGTAGTTTCATTAATTTATCAGTAATCAGCAAATTGTTTAACAACAAATTTAAAAATTTATCATTAAATCTGCATATAATATATGTGAAAGTAAAACTCCTGCACAGCAAGCCATTAGAAGTCATTCGGAATCAATCTATACTTTTGTTCAGCCTAAGTACATACAGTATTACTCTTAAGAAAATTTCTTTTTAAGAAGAACATGTAATTACAAGTATACAATAATAATGATAATCGTTATTATATATTTGAGCAAACAAAACTTAAACACAGCAAAACAGACAGTTTTCAGTAAGGACAAAACAGTGATCTGGACTGACACCAGATGCAGAAGAAAATGTAAAATTTTAGTACAATAGAATACAAAAATTGACAGTGTTACAGGTTTGCCATGACATCCATATGGTGAGTCGCCATTGTGATATGCGTAGCGTCAAGCAAGCGCGCTTATCGCCCTTTGAGCGGTTCCCTTTGGGAGCATCGCTTGGGGCAATGCAAACTCTGTTTGCACTGGTGTTGCACCAAGTCGCACTTTCACCCCAAAACCTTTTAGCAATCTACAGTCCTGCCTTCGGTCACTATCAACATCATCACTAATTGACACTTTTACACCTAGGATGACATGGCAAGCTTTCTGAGTCAGCCTACCACTGATGAGTTTCCCTGTCGCCTTTTGTGATATTGGTATTACAGCAGCTCTATCTCTACCTGAAGTGTTATGGCTTTTGCGGATCTGTCAATTGCCGAGATAGCCACTGACTACAGTGTTCTTGTGGAAAAGGTGTTGTCTATGTGTGACGAACTTTTAATTGCCTACAAAAACCCTAAGACCCCTTTGGCTAGCTTAGGATGCAAAGGCAATTATTTCCCAAATTCTGTCTGAACCACACTTAGAAGGTACTAGCAACACAAGTTATGAAACCGAAGTGACTTGAGTTGCTTATAGCTCGTGCCTAATAGCGAAGAATATTAACACTCAGCAATTAGCCATGAGCACGAATGAGGTTGAGCATTGTCATTTTAGCTGTGTTGAGCATCAAAATCGTTAAGGGGAAAAATGTTTAGAAAATTGTTTGGCATTTTTGCGGCTACTATTTTGCTGACCTTTCAATTCGTTGTCGGTAGCGCCTCCGCAGTGCAACTAGATAAAACGACCCGCACCGTGACATTAAATGAGGGTGGCGAGACTACTGTCGTTAGCCTTAAACAACTCAAAGAAGGCAAACGCTTATTTAACAACACTTGCTCCCAGTGTCATCCTGGAGGTATTACCAAGACAAACCAAAACATAGGACTCGATCCTGAAACACTCGCCCTAGCTACACCAAACCGTAACAACGTTGAAGGTTTGGTGGACTACCTGAAAAATCCTACCACCTTTGACGGGGAAGAGGAAATTTCTGAATTACACCCCAGCACCAAGAGCGCAGATATTTTCACAGAAATGAGAAATCTGACCGATGATGACCTAGAGGCGATCGCTGGTTATATTCTCGTGCAACCGAAGGTTGACCCTATACGATGGGGAGGCGGTAAAATTTATTACTAAAACGACTAGCTTGATTTAGTTATTAGTGAGCCAGGGCTGTACCGAGGTTTTCCTCGTGCCGGCTCTGGCTCTGCTGTTGAATCCTTAGAAACTCTATAATTAGGGACTAATAATTAGTCACTCGTACATCTAGAAAAAAAGCACACACATTTTCATCGCTACGCGTCTACAGAATCATTGAAAAGCTTATGACCTAAGCTTTTTGGATTCAGTTGCAAGAGCGTGTCCACAGGACATATTTTGAATTCTGCGTCAGTACAAGCGTACGAATTAGGCGTTAGAGCAAGCGTGGCTCACGCCACTTGATCCACTTGGGACGACGAGCGCTGTACTACCGACTAACGACTACAAACTATTTTTAATGAAGTTTATTAACAGTTATAACACTTAGGAAAATAGTTGGAGTCAGTGAACTGGAATTGAGGAGAAAAAGAGTTTTTGGAACTTAGTACTTAAGACTGATGAATGATATACATCTTTGTGTTTTTAGTCAAGTTGTCATTGCTGATGAGAATAGTATGATTCGCCAATATTAAAAAAAACTTTGCATCTACGACAGATTGTCATATTTAGGCTTAAATTTATCTAAAATGGATAAGGAAGATAAAACCTGCTGTTAGGAGAAAGCTATGAAAATGATCGCGTCAAGCTTACGGCGCTTTGGTATAGCATTGTTAACAACTTTTTTCGTTGTTAGTAGCTTAGTTGTTTTTGCTCCCAGTGCTTCAGCGGAAACATATACTGTTAAACTGGGTAGTGATAAAGGAATGTTGGTATTTCAGCCAAAGCAATTGACGGTTAAACCAGGCGACACAATTGAATGGCTCAACAACAAAGTTCCTCCTCATAATGTTGTGTTTGATCCAGCCAAAAATCCTGCCAAGAGTAAGGAAGTTGCTAAAGATTTGTCTCATAAGAAGTTGCTCATGAGTCCTGGTCAAAAAACAACAACAACTATCCCAACAGACGCAGCTCCGGGTGACTACACTTTCTACTGCGAACCTCACCGTGGCGCAGGTATGGTTGGCAAAGTCACTGTCGAAGGCTAGATTTAAGCTGTTGACAGAAAAACTTCATCGTGAGCAAAAAGAGCGAATTACGCTTTTAGATCACAGACCCTAATGTTGATATGTTTACATGAAGGGTTATCAGTGGTGACAAGTTTTATCCTCGTCCAAAAGTTGATGGCAACAAAGAGAGATAAACTCGTCACCACTAATTTTGAGAAAATTTGTATCTAAAGAAACAACTTACCTCGTTAGTCACAAACAATTTACAAGATTACGGCGTAGTGGCACTTGGAAGTTAGCAACTGTATCAAAGAGTAGTTCCTTTAAGACTTCTGGCAGCCTTACAATAGTGACTGGAGACTGTTTTTGAGTCGCTGGAGGCTAGTTGCAAGGAGAATCTCTTGAGAATAGTTTTATTTATAGCTTTATTGGCGATCAGCCTTTGGGCCGCTCCCTGTTGGAGGATCGCCTTGTTCCAATTTACATTTATTGATTCAGCACTTGCAGCCGAAATAACCTACGGTGCCAAAATCTTTAAAGCTAACTGCTCTTCTTGTCATATAGGTGGTGGTAACATCCTGATTAGCGAAAAAACTTTGAAAAAGGAAGCTTTATCAAAGTACCTGGAGGATTATGATGCAGACTCAATCCAAGCGATTATCTACCAGGTGCAAAATGGCAAGAATGCTATGCCCGCATTCAAGAGTAAGTTAAGTGAACAGGACATTATAGACGTAGCTGCTTACATTGTCGAAAAAGCAGAACAAAACTGGCAAGATAGCTAAAAATACAATACAAAAAAAAACCCTCTCGAACACTAGAGGGTTTTTTATTAATAGGAAGCAAGATAAGGAACTTTAGTTGAGTGATTACTATTTTTATTTTTCCTGATTGCCGCCTTGTCTTGTATCTCTAATTTGACGCAACTGTTGTAGTAATTTTTGACTATTTTGACCAGAAGCAGAAGCTTGATTGCTAGTGACTTCTTGCTCAGAAGTTTGTTTAAGATTAGCTTGTGGTGACGACGTACTTTGTCTGATAACAACCCGTTGCTGTGATGGCTGTGATGTTTGTTGTTGTTTATCAGTTTGTAAAGAAGATGCAGACTGTCTGACAACAACTTGTTGCTGTGATGTTTGTTGTTGTTTATCAGTTTGTAAAGAAGATGCAGACTGTCTGACAACAACCTGTTGCTGTGATGTTTGTTTTTCTTGATTAGTTTGTGGTGCAGGCGTATTCTGCATCACAACCACCCGTCGCCGTCGTGAAGTTTGTTGTTCAAGATTTGCTTGCGGTGCAGACTGAGTTTGGTTTTGGGATAGTTGTTGGTTCGTTGATGATGAACTAGAGCCCTGAGGCAGGTTAACTTTTTGCGGTTGTTTAGATGGTTGTAAATTAACCCTGTCGGGACGCAAACCCTGAGTCATCTCGATTTTTTGTGGTTCTTTGGATGGTAGTAAGGTGACTGGTACTGAGCGCAAACGTTGAATTAAGCTGCGTTGTGCTGCGCTAGTTGCTGGTTGTGTTTGATTGACTCGAGATGAGGTTGACAGTTCTGATGCAGGAATTTTAGAAATATTGCTGTTAGGTTTGAACGAAATGTTAAATGGGTAAAGCTTGGGCTTGCCATTTGCCTGTACAGGATTTTTTTGGAAATATTCTCTGAGATATTGCCTAGCAGATGTTTTCAACTCAGGTGAAACAGTATTATTTCGGAAATCTATTGACTCCACTTGACCTTCACGATTGACTACCAAATCACCTTCAACGTTGCCCTGTTGTGCTGTTTTGCCATTAACTGTTTCAGCTATGGGCTGTTTGGTTTCTAAGTTAGGATATTGCTGTTTAGCTTCTGCCAAACGTTGTGGAAAGGTTTTAGGTGTTGACGGTGTTGACAACGACCTGGCAATTGCTAGTGGGGGTAACTCAGGAGCTTGCAAATTTGAACCTTGCTGCAATTGCGGGAGGTTTTGCCCTGCTAAAGCGATGTTGTTATTTCCAACTTGTGGAGATTGTACAACAGGGGTTACCAGCGGCTGATTATTCCCACCCTGTAAAACTTCGCTCCCCGACTGAGTAGTTTGTGTAACAGTGCTTACATCACCAGAGGGAGGCATCTGGTCAGGGGAAACAGGAGCAGAGGTGTTAAGGAGTTCCTGTTCCTGAGCTATGTTAGCTGCCTGTATTGGAGGTACATTGTAAGGAGTTCTAGAAGATGCCAGTGGCTTAGCTTCTCCTAATTGTACCTTTTCTTCTGGATAACGAGGCAATGGTTTGACTTTCGCACTTAACGATGGGTCAGGTTCTACATAACGAGGCAATGGTTTGACTTTCGCACTTAACGATGGGTCAGGTTCTACATAACGGGGCAATGGTTTGACTTTCGCACTTAACGATGGATCAGGTTGCAAATCTTTCTTGGAAAGAATTGGCAAAGACTGACTTTTCGGTAACGAAGCAATAGCTATATTATTCGTTTTGCTAGGCAGGGGGGGTAATATCAGAGGAGTAGAAGACCTTGATGGTGGTAGAGGCGGTAATGATGGGATTGATTGATTGGCAAACTTTGGCGAAGGAACTTGTGGTAGTAATGCGGGTGCTGGCGGTTGTAAAGAGAGTTGTGGTACGCCTGGTTGTGGTAGACGGTTTTTTTCGGATTGACTTAATTCAACAAGTCCAACACTGCTTTTTAATGATGGTTCTTGCTTAGGTTTAGAAGAATTCATTGGCACTATCGGCAGGAGAAAGGCGATAGCACTGTGAATGCCAAGAGATGCTAGGACTGCTATCCCAGTCGGCTGGCTTAAGAATTCGGGTATATTTTTCAGGACGGAGACGTAGGACATAGCTTTTATCGTTCACTCGACTCAGTTGCAGTTATCTAGCAATCTATTACTTTGCTATTATCGTTCACTCGACTTAGTTGCAGTTATTTAGCAGTCTTATCTTTAGAGGTAACATGTAACATATAGTATAGTAGTAGAACGGAAGCGCCCCTCTTCAAATAATAGCTTTCTATTTGAAATTGAAAACACCGAACAACACCAATTTTTTAACTTGTTATTTTTTCAAAAATGACGGATATTTTATTCAAAAGTTGCACTCGCTAACATTCTGCTTCCAAAATGATGCTTTTTCATCTCTAATCTTTATCCAATATCAAAAATGCCTTTACCGACAGTTATTTTGCCGGGATATCTAGAAAGCGGAGTCGCTTACCGCTCACTAGAACAATCTTTGCAGGAATTGGGTTTTCCTGCTGTGACTGTAGCACTGCGACGGCGTGACTGGATACCCACTCTTGGCGGAAGATCTGTGACACCTATTTTGCAGCAACTCCATGCGACGGTCAACCAGATGTTACAGCGATGCAATACCTCTCAAATTAACTTGATTGGTCACTCAGCTGGAGGTTGGCTCTCTCGGATTTACTTGGGAGAAAAACCTTACTCAGGACGTGGTGAGGTCACTTCATCTGTATGGCAAGCTCACCCTCTAGTTGCAACTCTGATTACATTGGGTACACCTCATATCAGCCAAGAACGCTGGACACGCTGGAATTTGGATTTTGTTAATCAAAACTATCCTGGAGCATTTTACAAAAATATTCGCTACGTTTGTGTAGCTGGAAAAACTATCTTTGGGCAAAGGCGTAGGGGTAGTTGGTTAGCTTACAGTAGCTATCAGTTAACTTGCGGCAAAGGTAACACGTGGGGTGACGGAATTATACCCATTGAAGCGGCTCATCTTCAAGGTGCCCAAAACATTGTTATAGAAGGAGTCAGGCATTCTCCTAAAAGCTCTGGATTGTGGTACGGTTCACCAGAACCATTGAAAAATTGGGTTCAATACTTAGTATAAAATATTAATAATAATTCTTTTCAAAAACTAACTATTCTTAATAATTCTTAGTTACACTCGTAATATAAGTAAAGATAATTAAGGAAGTGCTTAGCCATGGACAACACACAGTCAGATGTGGTTCTGCGGCGAATCACAACAATATTATCGGTAGTCATCATCACTTTAACCCTGGTTGGTGCTACCACCGGAATTTTGTTGTCCTTTTACTATGAACCAGCAGCAGGTCGAGCTTACCAGTCATTGAAAATTATTGACACAGAAGTTCCATACGGGTGGTTGTTCCACAAAGCGCACCAGATAACTGGTAACGCGGTTGTTGTTATTGCTCTGATCCAAGTTGTGATCATGTTTGTCAGCAGACAATTTCGCAAGAGTTGGCTGACTGCTTGGATCAGTGGAATTTTCTTTACCCTAAGTGCGATTGGATTGGGTTGGACAGCGATGATCCTCTCTTGGGACCAAGAAGGATTTTGGCGTTTTAACATCGAACTGGGAACCATAGAAGCTATTCCTTTGGTTGGTTCAATACTGCGAGATATTTTGACTGGTGGTGGAGCAATTAGTACCGTCACTGTCCAGCACCTTTACACAATACATAGTTATCTGATTTCGGTTACTGCCATAGTTCTATCTGTTGTGCATTTATTGAGCGTACTGTGGCTAGAATTGCAATTGAAAAAAATGTATTCAGAAGGAACGCTCCCACAGACAGATAAAGTACAGCAGCAACCAGCCAATGCTCAGGGATAATAAATTTTAAGGTGTGCGAGCATCGCTACGAGAAAGTTGAGAGAGTTTTGCCAACGGTATTTCTTCAACCTTCGGTAATTTTTCAAGGGCGAGGCGAGTAGATTGGCTAGCACCCGACAAGCGTTTTAATAATTGTGGTCTGGGATCGTGTAAGAGGTAGATAATGCGATCGCCAACTTCCCACTCTTGCGCTGCAGGCATAACTTGAAGATGTTGTTCTCGTTCTACCAATAGCGGTATCAACTCGCCAGCTCTAATTAACGCCATCAAATGCTCTTGTTGAAGGTCAAAACTAGATTCATTAAGCGTCGTTGTCCCCAACTTGACCTGTCCGTCATTCACATAATCATTCCAGGTTTTAATTGGTAAATCTGGAATCAAAGCCTGACTAACCGTATTCTCATTCGTAGAGATTGTTGCTTGTGGATCGCGAGGGAAAACAGCCAAGACACGTGGCGGATTAAACTCTTCTGCTGCACGTTGTGCTAACACAAAATTAACCTCACCATTACTAGTCATTGCTAAGAAAGTTCCCATTTCGCCAAGTCCTGCTTCTTCCAATACACCAGTATCCAAGGCACTGCTGGAGATAACTCTTAGATTTTGTGCTTGGGCTTGTTCACTGCGTTGTGCGTCAGTGTCAATCATCACCACTGGTTCTCCCCATTCTTGGAACAACCGAGCAATTAATAAACTCAAGGGGTTACAACCGACAATCACCGCCCCTATGGCGTCTTTTGAGGTAATTTCCAGACATTTGGCAAACCAAGCAGCCGTTAACCCTTGACAGAACACAGTCATGATAATTGTGAGAAACACCAAAGCTTTGATAGCCTCACCACCGTTAATTCCACGCTCAGTCAGTAAAATTGCAAACAAAGAAGCAACGGAGGCAGAAACTATTCCGCGTGGGGCAACCCAACTTAAAAACAATTTCTGTCGCCAGTTAAATTCACTGTTCCAAGTACAAAAGAGGATATTTATCGGGCGAACGATAAACATCAAAACTAGCACCGTGAACACACCACCCCAACCCAAAGCAAAGACACTCGCAATTGATAAGTCAGCAGCAAGCAAAATGAACAACACCGAAACGCTGAGAATAGTCAGCTGACCTTTGAAACGCCGCAACAATCGTTCTTCTGGCACTGAAGAAGCTCCAAAAACAACTCCTGCAACGACAACTGTCATTAATCCCGACTCGCTGCGAATCATTTGCGATAAAGCAAATAAGCCCCATAATCCCGCCAGAACAACCAGGTTTTTGAGTTCAAACGACAGAAAATTGGCACGTTTGGAAATTAAGGACATTAGCCAGCCACCGGCTGCACCAATCACGCCACCAACACCTAAGCGCAGCGTGAGACTGCTCATTGCCGTCATAAAGTCGGTATGGTCGTTTAATATGGTGTTGAGCACCACAACGGCGAGGATAGCTCCTACTGGGTCAATAAGAACGCCTTCCCCTTCCAAAAGCGTTGCAACCTGCCGATCCACATTAATTTGTTTGAGCAAAGGACTAACAACAGTTGGTCCTGTAACCACAACTAAGGAAGCGTAGAGAAAAGCAATTGGCCAAGGGAATTCACCCAGCCAGTGCACTGCCATACTACCCCCAAGCAGCGTGATCATCGTTCCCAAGGTGACAAGCAGTTGCAGGCTAGTGGAAACTTTGCTTAACTCTTCGAGATCAAGGCTTAGTCCGCCTTCAAACAGAATAATTGCTGTTGCCAAAGCGACGATAACTTCTAGCCCAGTGCCTAGCATATGAGGGTCTAACAGCCCAAAGCCATCAGAGCCAAGCAGGATGCCAAACATCAGCAAAAAGACGATACTGGGTACCCGAAGGGATGCAGCCAGTACTTGAGCGCTAATACCTGCAAACACGGCAATCACGATTTGCAGGGTGATTTCAAAAGATGCTTCCATGCTGTAGATTTTGACCGAGATATTTCAAAATCTTTTGTAAAGAATAGTAAATCTTAATTCTACTGCGTGCAACATCACACCGAGAGTTTCTCACCAAATCGATTTATCGTTTCATGTTTAGTTACTAAGTATACATTTTTTATGTTGTTGTGAACCAGGAGTGATGATTGCCTGTGACTATACTCTGAGTTATCCATTCTTCTTCTTCTTAAGTATTTTTGCTGAAAAACAGTTAGAGTGTCCCTATTTCTCATTTTCCTAGAAAGTTTTTTTCAAAAAGCTGTTGACATCAGTAAAAAAAATAGTTATAGTATTTAAAGTGTTGAACTAGCGCCCCCATCGTCTAGAGGCCTAGGACACCTCCCTTTCACGGAGGCGACGGGGATTCGAATTCCCCTGGGGGTATTGTAAATAAAGAGAGAGGTAGAAAATACTCGAGTATTTTCTACCTCTCTCTTTATTTATGCTTCTAACACTCGTTGGCGAATGGCAAGAAGGTTCAACTGCATATCATCGCTTATACGACGTTCGATGATTGCGATTGGCATAGTACGTTTAGGCCAAACCTTCACGGTGTAGTAAAGATATGTCCCCATATATTCACTAAAGGAGTAAGGCTCTAATAGCCAGCTACCAGAGAAGTCTTTGAAATCTCCTTCTACCATACGGAAATTAATTTCCTTGGGAAAAGATTCTTCTAAGTCCAGAACAACACGCGCACAAAAGTTAAAGCTCAGAAACCGCTGAGCGCCGATTTGTTCTAAACGAATACCTCCTTGAGGATGCTCAAGGAGGCGACTTTTTGTCAGATTGGGGATGAAGTCAGCTAAAGCTTCATAATCTGTGAGTACTTTCCAGACTTGTTCTACTGGCTGGGAAATTTGAAGCGAAGCCGTGATTTGTCGCTGTCGTTCTGCTATTCTCTCGATTTCGACGTCTACAGCTTGTAAATCATCTGTTTGAGTCGCTCCATTTCGTTCTAGATCGATGTCGTCGCTAATAACAGACAAATCCAGTCCCTCTTGTATGTTGTGTTCTTCAGTCACTTTCACAAGTTATGAGTCGTTTTTATCAGAAAATTGGGGCAGTGTCAGGGTAAAGCAGATTGTACTGAAGCTAGAATCCTCTATGGGCGTACTTTCCACTGTAATTGTCCCATTGAGATGTTGAACTAAAGACTTGACCAGAGCAAGTCCCAAGCCTGCTCCTGGAGTCCATCTCCCTTTCCCCCGACGAAACCTGTCAAATATGTAACTAGCTTCTTCTTCTGAGATGCCACGTCCGATGTTGTTCACTTGAATTATAACTTGGTCAACCTCTTGATTGACTTGATGGGTGACTTGCAAATGGACAACAGTGTCATGTTCTGAGTATTTGCTAGCATTTGTTAATAACTCCTGCAAAATACGGTCAAAACTTTCTCTTTCGGTTTGCACTGTGAGTGGCGAATCTGGGAAATCTAGGGAAAGGCTTATGCCCTTATCTGCTAGTTTAGCCTCAAAAGTGGCAGACAAATCACGAATTCTTGTATTTAAATCAGTCGTCTCTAACTGCGGACGTTCATTATGAGTGGCTAATTCTTGGAGTTTTAATAAATCATTAATTAAATGAATCTCATCCGTGCAATCTTGCTCGATCATATGGGCGTATTTGGTTTGACGCTCGTTTAATTGCCCCATTTGACGTAAGTTACGGATAGCCACACTAATCCTTGTTAGTGGATGACGCAAGCGATCGCTAATATTGCTTAAAAATTCATCCTTCAAATCATTAAGCTTTTGTAATTGTTCAGTCTGTTGACGCTTCACTTCGTAAAGTCTTGCTTGAACTTCCAAACTACGTTGCAGTTGTGCTGTACGTTCATCTACCAATGTTTGTACTTGGCGTAGTGTCTGTGTTTGAATTATGGCATTGCTGAGTTGAGCACAGACCATTTGTACTATATTTAATTCTGTTGCTTGCCAATCGCGAGCAACTGCTTGCTGTAACACTAAAAATCCTAATACTTTACCTTGAATTTCTAATGGCATTAATAGCACTACAGGCAGCGCTTCTATAGCAAATACTGGGTTAACTGTTAAAGTATCTTTTAAATCTGTATCATCAATAATTAATGGATTTCCAGAGTTCACGAAGGCACGCTGGCATAGACCACAGTCCCTCAGAGAAAAGGAAATTTGTGAAATATCTAACTGATTTATTAGGGGAGTTTCGGTCGTTCCATTCCACTGGGCCACAACAGAGGCTTTTGCTTGCGGAATTTGTTGTTGTCGTCGATTTCTAAACAACGGATCGGTATACTTGAGCAGTATAAGCAGACCACGATCTGCTTCGAGAGCCTCAGCTGTGGAAGCAAGGGCCAGCCGAAGCATTTGATTGATCTCCAGATTGGTGCGACTTATAATAGTTAGTCGCTTGATTAAGCTTTGATGCTGTACACAAGTTCGCAGGTACTGATTTTGATCAGCAATCTGCTGTGCTTGTGCGACTTGAGAAAATGCGATCGCGCAAGACGACTCCACAGCTTTTAAGAGCTGTTTTTGTGATTCCCGCCAAACGTATGGCTGCGATTTAATGAGACTAATCACACCGTTATTTTTACCACCAAATCGAGTGGGTATTGCTAAAACGGCCTTGATTGTTGGTGGCAAAGATTGACGTCCAATTGCCAAACATTTTTGAATTGTTGGAATATCCTCAATGGTGAATCTTTCAGACGCACATTCGATGACTGCTACGTCTAAGTGCTGTTCGGTTGAAAACATTTCATCTTCTGCACCAGACAACTCTAAGTTCTCTTCGGCACACCAGCTAGCAGTTATTGTCTCACTCGATACTTCTGATGATACTGTCACTAAGCTACAACCATCGACTTGAAAGGCAACTCCTATGACTTTGGCAAGATCTTGCAGCATCCTTGTCGGAGTCGAGCTATTGGCAATTATTTTGTTAATTTTGTTTACTAACTGGTAGACAGGTTCTTCCTGATGCGGCATCAGCTTAACCGAGTATTGTTTGTGTAGATTTACTTCATCTAAGCACTTGGACGGTGAGAAAGGTTTGTTCATTCTTGCCACACTCTTGAATATTGACCCCATTTTCTTCGTAAGCAACCTCTCGGAACATGATTCACCCAAAGCTTGTGCTACCTGTTATAGCCCCTTTCTATTGGAGATGGTCAAATCCTTTGTGAGAAATTTTCTTTATGTGTAAAAAATATTAAAAATTAATCAAGACACTGTTGTCAAAGAATTTCGGGTATGTTCGTCTTCAATAATTAGCCAACCTAGACTTAGAATATCCTGCCAGCCTCCATATACAAACCGTAATTTCTCTGGTTTTGAGGCTAAAACTCTGTAAAATATATCCGCGTTAACACTGATATATCTCTAACACGAAGGTATTTTTCTTTATCGTTATGGATTTGGTGAATGGGTTGAACCCTGGTAGTTGAGGTAGAAGAAAATCCTATCACCAAAAAGTTTCAGGGAAAGTGTGTGACTCACTTTTAGAAAAAACCAAAATTTTTTTAGGTGTTTATAGTCTTACTCATAATTGTTTACAAAATTTTACTTTTGACTCAGCTTTAGGGTTTTGATACCTCAGTGTTGTTGAAACTCCTGCGATCGAAACAGCCTCAGTCTTTTGCAAGGCATCCAAATCTATTGGATCAAAGAGTCTAATAATTTGATATCTTAAACTATTAAATTTAGTGATAAATAAAGAGAAAACAAAATTTTGAATGCAGCCCGTTGGAGTATCACATAGAACAACTGAGCTGCATTCAGTTGAAAAAAGTTTAACCAGCTAAACTCTCGACACTCAGAGGAACCATATCCCCATTTCTTGTCAGTCCTAGTAACATTGGTTGTTTTGGTTGAATGAGTTGACCTGTTAGTACACAGCGTTCTTCTTGTTGTGCTGTTGCGGCTATGCTAGCCCGAATATCGGCTCGCGAAAATCGCGGCTTCCACTCACCTGATTTTTGCTGCACATAATTCCAGAGGATGTCTCGAATCAGAGCTTGATATCCCTGATTTCCAGCTAATTCTTTGAGTTTATCTTTCAATTCCCGTTCTAGACGGATGCTGGTGACTTCCATATCGGTGGTTGGTGTGCGAGCTATTGTATGCATCAGTTTTTCTCCTTAAAGTATGGACAGGATAGTAATACAAGTGTAGTATGTTTAAAGGAATGTTCAATAGGTGAAATTTTCTGTGAAATCCGTTTACCCCATCTCTACTTCCTTGCGTGTTGTCAACTGCCGATTTAGTTGGGAATCAGCCGCTGTGGGAGTGGAGTATTTATTTATGGGAGACGGTGCACAGAATAAATGGCAAATCACACAAGGCAATTATGATTCTCAATATGTCAGCATTCGTGTACTGAATGCAGTAGCAAAACTAGAACGACGAAGCGGGAGGTACAAGCAACAGGATGCTGTACCGATATAGAAGCACCAAGACTTAAAGGTCAAATTCTAACCCCCGCTTCCACTCAATAAGAAGCGGGGGTTTGTTTATAAGGAGTCAAGCTGTGACAAGCGCGATGCAAGTTTTAGAACAATCCGTGGTGGTGTTTTCTCAAAATGATATGCCACTGTATCGGGTTAATATCGAGCAAGCGATTGTATTGTTAGTAACATGTAAAGCTGATCCACTATATTTTTCTAGCCAAAGCGGATCGGAAGTTCACTCACCCAGCTCAAGCAAACCTGGAATAACAGGAGAGCATAAGCAATGCTGAAATTAACATACACTGAAACGAGTTTTTGTTTAGAGTGTTTAGTTCAATCGTTGGAAGAATGGGTGCAAGCGCGAGTGATTTTGGCACTGCGAGTGGGTCAATCTCTATGTGTTGAACCCAGCACTGCTTCCTTTTTACTTCCTGTTAATTTGCCAGGAGTAGAAATACTTAAAGCTCTTGTCAATAGAGAGAACAGTGAAATTATCGCTCTTGTCAATTGTGATCACGAGTGTGTGGAAGTGACTCTGCGAGGTTATTGGCTATCAAATAGTTCTCAGGATGGTGATGGCATTTTTATCACCGCGAGCAGCGATTCATCTTATGGTGAACACTCTGCTTCACCTACTGAGTTTTTCCTCCACAAACTTTGGCAAGAAGCTCAACACAGAGCCTCTGTGATGAGCGAATAATGAGTTGTTGGCTTTCAGTCTGGTTGCTGAAAGCTGACAACTGTCATTGTTCTTTTTTTATGCCTATAGCTCACTTCTACAAGTAAAATCGAATCAGTCAGAGCGTGTCTTTGATAACAAATAGATGAAAGAAAGAGGTTTTCAATGTGTTAAAAAATATTCAATTTGTATGAATATTTTTATTCTAATTTTGAAAAAAATCTGGAGAAATTGAGGTTCCCTCATCATTGAATGCGAATTTATGTATAAGCTATTCCGTTGATAGTAAAGATTTTGTGCCATGAGCAGACGTTTTCTTCCTCCTCTTTCTCCAGATGATTTGCCTCCTACTCGGATGACACAACTTGATGAGTTATTACGAAGACAATTAGAAGATGTTATCTACAAACACTTTTTCAAAGCTTGTAGTTCAATGATTCGAGCTTTATTGTCTAATTGTCACTGGTATTTTCAAATAAAGGGTGGTACTTTAATACTGATCATTGTTAACTATGACATGGAAAGTTACTGGCATATAGCAAATGCTATCCCTCAAATGGTTAACAAATTAAAGCTATTTTCAAACACTGCAAAAATCCGTTTCTGTCCTCCATCTAAAGAGGGTATACCTTGGGAAATTGCGGTAGATGAAATATCGGATGAAAACGATGTGTCTTAGCACATGGTTACGAATGCTTCGCGCCAAAAGACCTGTTTGCAGGACTTACGGCGAACGCGAGTGCGTGCGCTTTGTGCTCAGCCGTGTCGAAGGGATAGAAAATACCCGTAAGGATCAAGGCGTTTGTTTCAAAAACGCCTTCCCTGCTCCCAAGGAGCAGAGCTATCATTTCACAGAGTCTTTGGCCAAGACATGCTGAGGAATTGTGCAAAGCGCACTTCCCTGACTGGCGATTGGGCGATCCTTATGTAAGGATGTAAGGATTAGTATTGCTTTCTAGATAAAATGATTAATCAATTGATACATATATAGGATGGTTCCGCAGATTTTTGCGAAGCTTCGTACAGTTTATGTTAAGCGTTAAGCGCGATGCACTGAGCGTGGTCGTTGTGTTCCCAACCTCAACTAGTAACTTCATAAACAAAACCGAATTCCTATATCATCTATATTTTCAGCTGGTAGTAGCAAATACAAGTAAGTTAGTGTTAAATTGTGCTAAAACTGCGAAAAAGTCAAACAATCCTAAGCTAAATATTCACAAGCAAACTAGTAAATGCTGTGCCAATAAAAATAAGTTGTCAACTCAAAGGGAAAACAGCGGGACAGAGATTTATTTTTACAAGGATTGACACTTGGTAGGATCATACCAAGACAATCTCATTATTACCAATAAAATTGGTAAAAGTATGCCAAGAAAAGAACAAGGATGGATTACTTTTCAAACCTCAGAGGAGGAGCGAAAAATTTTAGAAGAGTTTTCAAAGCAGTCTCAGCGCACTAAAACAGAAATTTTGCGCGAATTGGTGCGTGGTCTCAACAAGGAGTCTGCGCAACAGCCATCACTACCAACTCAACGGTATGAAACAGAGGAGGCTTGGACTTCTAGGATAGAAGTTTTTGCTCGCAAAAAACCACTCAAAGTCAGCTCCCGCAATATTCTTAAAGGAATTATTAAACGAGTTGTTACAGGAGCAGTTAACACTGAAGTCACCCTGGAGATCGTTCACAAAGTTGAACTCACCTCAATTATTACAAGAGTGTCAGCTGATGAACTCGGTTTGTCTGAGGGTACAGAAGCTTACGCAGTGATCAAGTCCAACGATATTGTTATTGCTAGGGATTGACATTTTCCCCCGCTAACCTTATTGCCCGTCAGTGACAAAATTATACAAAAGCCCTCACTCCTGAATCCTCTCCCAACTTGGAAAAGGATTTAGGGGTGAGGGTAGTTTTAGAAGTATTAAATTTTTACTAAGCTTCGACTTTCACGCCTCTCCAGAAAGCGACATAACCTTCAATTTGCTTAGCCTTCTCCTTTGCTTCAGGATAGTACCAAGCAGCGTCCTTGTTGAGTTGTCCATCAACTTCAATACTGTAGTAACTGGCCAGACCTTTCCAAGGACAAGTTGTGTGGGTGTTACTTTCCTTAAAGTACTGCTTGTTAACTGAGTCGGGGGGAAAGTAATGATTGTTTTCCACAACTACGGTGTTATCGCTTTCGGCTAACACAGTACCATTCCAGATTGCTTTTGCCATAGATCACAAGTGCTTATCACGCTACACATAACATTATGATTCTTCTGGTGAGCATCTTGCCCACGCATCAAATGGCTACACTAAGGAAATTTTTATCAACAAAATCATCTAATTTTACATTAAAATTAGATGATTTTTAGATCACTTGTCAATTGCTGTAGGTACTGGGAGCAAAAATAATTGTCAGTAAAAGCAGCCTCACTGCATATTAGCAGCTGAGGTCACTGATAATTATCAGGAGGTATTTTATTTATGCGTTCAGAGTGTTATTTTCTTGATGTTCAAGAGCCAGATGGCAATAAGTACACCATTAAGCTAGAACAAGACTGCCTTACCGTAGGGCGCAGTAATGGCAATGATATAGTGCTTCCTAACCCAGATAAGACAATTTCACGAGACCATTGTGTCCTAAAATGTGAGGCCAATTGCTGGTGTGTAATAGATGAGTCAAGTGCGAATGGAACTTTCGTACAGCAATGGAATGATGATACTCGAATTGACGTACGTCAGTATGGTCGATTACAGCTGAACAATGGAGATGTCATCCTCATTCTTGGCAAGAAATTGTTGGAGGGAGAAGAACCTGTTTTTTGGAGGCTGACTTTTCGGGATTCTGACAAAACTGAGGGAATTTCCGGTTACCAGCTTTCCGCGTACATAGACTACTGTCTAAGTCAACAAAAGCTTTTTTTAGTTAATGGTAGTGAGCGAGAAGAGATTCACCTAACTCGAAATGAACGTAATCTCATTCACTATATGGCAGAACGCAATCAGGCAAATAACAATCAGCCTGTTGTGTGTGAGTATCAAGAGTTGATAACAGCAATTTGGGGAGATTCGTTTGGTCACACAAATAATGAAGTCACACACCTTATTTGGGTTATCCGTCAAAAAGTCGAATCAGATTCTGGGGAACCTGAGTTTCTCATAACGGAGAAGGCAAGAGGTTACAGCTTGAAGGTTAAACTGATTGCGTGAGTCAATAACTCATTTAGCATTGAAGCCAAATACCAGGTGTGGCATTTGGCTCCTTTATTAATTTCACAACCTTAAATTTATCTTAACCACAAACAATAGCCTATCCCCTATAAATAGATTTACCGCTCTCATGTGGTATGAGCGATCGCCAATTGAAGCTGCTAACCCAATATCTTCAATCAAACCTGGGACAGGCATTATGGTTCGAGAGTATCCTAGCTCCAATAACAATGGTAAGTCAAGTGACCCGACTAACAAAATTGCACAACACGAAATACAACAGAGATTAGATAAACAAGCGCAAGACCAGGAGAACATAATGAATTGCTGGCAGCAAGGTTATCAATTACAAACAGGTCGATACATTATCCAAGAAACTTTGGGAGAAGGAGGCTTTGGTGTTGTCTACCGCGCTAGAGATACACAATTAGATAGAGATGTTGTCATTAAAACTCTCAATAAAAAACTGCAACAAGACGAGCGCTTTGAGAGATTACAGGAAGATCTTCATAAGGAAGCAAAACGGCTAAGCAACTTCAATCATCGTAATATTGTGCAAATTTACGATATTCTTCATGAACAGGGGCGGCTGTACATAGTCATGGAATACATCAGGGGTGAAACTCTTGCCCGTCGGTTGGAACGACAAGGGATTCTGGAACAACAGGAAGCCTTAGATTATATCCGTCAAATCAGTGAGGCTCTTGAGGTAGTTCATAAAAATGAATTGGCGCATCGCGACGTAAAGCCAGGCAACATTATAATTCGAGATAGCACAAGAGAAGCTGTATTAATTGATTTTGGAATTGCCCGTGAATTTCATCTTCAAAGACATACTGCATATTCTTCTGAAGGTTATGCACCTCCTGAGCAGTATATAGAAAACGCGCCTAAGAAGTCTTATACAGATGTTTATGCATTGGCAGCAACTCTATACACTCTATTAACTAGAAAGGTACCTTCATCAGCTAGAGACAGAGAATATCAACTAAAGGAACATAACGAAGATTCACTAATTTCTCCCCTACAGATAAACTCAAGAATTAGTCTCGCTGTTAATCAAGCAATTATTCAAGGGATGGAACTGAAATCAGAGAATCGTCCTCAGTCTATACAAGAATGGTTATATTTACTTTCTACTTCTGAAGAAGAAAGTGAGCACGGTTTAGCGGTATCGAAAAATGAAATAGCGCCTATCCACACAACTAAAACAGCTACGATAAACACAAGTAATGCTTGGAATTTTCGACAAGTTGAACATAGCCCAACACTCCCTGAAAATGAAACAAGTTCTTTGGAATTCTTGGGCAGGGCAGCTCTTATGGGAGTTGCTATCTGGTTGCTAGCAATCAGTATCGTCAAGCTGATAGAAAATTCTGAAATTAGATTTTTGTTCAGCTTAATCTTTTGTATGGCTTTAATCTTTCTTGCTCAGTATCGTCTACCATCTCATGAACAAAGGGGTTATATCTTTATTAGTTCTGTCATACCAACTTTACTAGTTTTCCTTGCCGTAATATTCCAAATTCTTCCAGGAGTAGGGCTGAACACTCTGACACAATTACCAATAATTTGTGCGTTGCTAACTATTCTTACTGGAGCTTTGGCGTTTATTATAATGACTTTTTTTAAGTATTTTCATGAGTGAAAGTATGAGAAACCGTAATACAAAAAATAGAAATCTGCTGTTATATGGAATTATGGCTTCGTGCCTGACACTATTTATTTTTGTCTTGTTATTTATTCAACTTAAGGGAAAGTCAAGAGAACCTAAAATTTATCCGACAGCACCCACACCTACTCCTTCGCCCACAACTACTCCTATTAAAAAAAATAGCTGTCGCCCCGATGAAATTGAACAGGTAAATGTTTCACCAATACAAATAGTTCCCTTTGCAGGCTCAACAACTTTCGCACCACTTAATAAGCTAGAAGCTCCACTGAATGAGCCAGAAATTATTGCGATTATAAAGAGAGCCCATCCTCAATTTCCACTGCAATACATTGATCCCGCAAAATATGGTGAAACGCCTGGATCTGGTACAGGGATAAAATGGCTGATAAGAGGCACGCACAATTTAAGTTTTGCCCAGTCTTCACGACCTCTAAGCGATCAAGAAGTTCAAGATGCTAAAGATAGGAATATAAAACTAAAACAACAAGAGATTGCTTACGACCTCGTTGCAATCTATATCAATCCTCAATTGATTAAGCAAGGTTTGAAGGGTTTAACCTTGGCTCAGGTACGGGATATTTTCACGGGAAGAATTACGAACTGGAAAGATGTGGGAGGTCCTTACCTCAAAATTGCTCCTTTTAGACGTAACTCTGCGGATAGCGGTACAGTAAAGTTCTTCAAGGAGAATGTAATGAACAACCAAGAATTTGGCTCAAATGTTGCTTCGGTTGGACAAAAAGGAAAGCCCGAAAAGGAAATTACAACACTAGCCATACGCAAAGTTGCCAGCACTGTTGGTAGTATCAGTTTTGCTACAGCCTCGGAAGTTATCAACCAAGATACGATACGCATTCTCCCGATTGCCAAGGAAGATACACCAAAAAATATTGTCTCTCCCTGTACTGATGAAAGTTGTAAAGCTGTAGATACAAATGTCATTGCCAACCAAGTCTACCCAGAACAACTGACTAGAAAGTTATTCGTAGTTATCAAGCAGGATGGTGGACAAGATGAGAATGCGGGTCAAGCCTATGCCAATATGCTAAAAAGCTGTGAGGGTCAAGAATTGGTAAGACAAGCAGGGTTTGTCCCTCTCTAAAATGAATCATAGCTGTTTGGCATTAGGACAAACGTATCTGTGACTACTTTTGACCTTTTCTTGCCTGCAATTGACTATCATGTAAAGCAGGCACAATGCCTCCTTTGCAACACAGTCACTTATGTCACAAAATCCCAATTTAGAACAAGCGCTGAAATATTACTTTGGCTACGATAGCTTTCGCCTCGAACAGCGACAAATCATAGAACAAGCGCTCCAAAATCGGGATTTAATGATTGTGATGCCGACTGGTGGCGGAAAGTCGCTGTGTTTTCAACTACCAGCACTACTCAAAAAAGGTTTAACCGTGGTGGTGTCACCGCTGATCGCCTTGATGCAAGACCAAGTGGAAGCACTGCGAGATAATGGAATTGCCGCAACATTTCTTAATAGCAGTCTGAATAGTTATAAAGTGCGATCGCGCGAAGAATACATCCTCAGTGGTAAAGTCAAACTGTTGTACGTCGCTCCAGAACGCCTACTAAGTGAAAGATTTCTTCCCTTTCTTGATTTAGTACATCACCAAGTTGGCATTTCAGCCTTTGCGATTGACGAAGCACACTGCGTTTCTGAGTGGGGACACGACTTTCGTCCAGAATATCGCCAATTGAAATCAGTACGAAAACGCTACCCAGATATTCCCGTCCTTGCGTTGACTGCGACAGCAACTGAGCGTGTCCGTGCTGATATTATCCAACAACTTGGGTTAAAGCAACCAAGCATCCATCTCGCTAGCTTCAACCGCACAAACCTTTACTACGAAGTCCGTTCTAAAACGAAGTATGCTTACGCCCAATTGTTGGAACTCATTCGGGAAACACAAGGTTCAGCAATTGTCTATTGCTTGACGCGCAAAAAAGTTGATGAACTGACTCTGAAGCTGCAACACGATAAGATTTCAGTCTTGCCTTATCATGCTGGATTAACTGATGAAGAACGCACCAAAAATCAAACTCGATTTATTCGAGATGATGTGCGTGTTATGGTGGCAACAATTGCCTTTGGTATGGGAATTAACAAACCAGATGTCCGGCTAGTCATTCACTTTGATATCTCCCGTAATCTGGAAAGTTACTATCAGGAATCAGGTAGAGCCGGCAGAGATGGAGAACTATCTCGCTGTACACTCTTCTACAGTTACGGTGATGTCAAAACAATTGAATTTCTCATCAACCAAAAACCAGACCCTCAAGAACAGTTGATTTCCAAACATCAACTGCGGCAGATGATAGACTACACAGAAGGAACCGACTGCCGACGGACAATTCAGTTAGGATATTTTGGGGAACGTTTTTCTGGTGATTGTGGTAACTGTGACAACTGTCGTTATCCCAAACCAGTAGAAGACTGGACAATTGAAGCCATGAAATTTCTATCTTGTGTGGCTCGATGTAAAGAAAGATTTGGCATGGGTCATATTATAGATGTTTTGCGAGGAGCAAAAACCCAGAAAATCACTCAATACGAACACGACAAACTTTCCACCTACAGTATTGGTAAAGATAAAACTACAGATGAGTGGCGAATGCTGGGGCGTTCTCTGTTGCATCAAGGCTTACTAGAACAAACAGCTGACGGTTATGCTGTCCTGAAACTTAACGCCTTAAGTTGGGAAGTGATGCGGCGACAGCGAACAGTTTCTATTGCAGTTCCTGTAGTACAAAAGCTCGCCTGGGACGAAGGAAATGAAAAAGCCGCTGAGATGGAATTACTGTTACAAAGGTTGCGTGCTTTACGTAAACAAATTGCTGATACGCAGTCTGTCCCACCATACGTCATCTTCGCTGATTCTACCCTAAAATTAATGGTGCAGGTGCAACCCCAAACCTTACATGAATTCAGTAAACTTTCTGGTGTAGTCAGTCATAAAGTTTCTAGCTATGGAGAAAAATTTATTGCAGAAATTCGCGCCTACCGTCAAGAGCAAGGTTTACTAGAAGAAAATTCCACACCTTTTTTCGGCTTACCTTCAGAAACTGAATTATTGACTTTACAGTTACACCAACAAGGTCTTAGCGTGACAGAAATTGCCGTCAAACGCAATCTTCGCCCTACAACAATCATTCGTCACCTTTCCGATTTAATAGAGAAAAATCAGTCAGTAGATTTTAATTTGTTAGTTCCTGTAGAAAAGCAGCAGAAAATTTTGCAAGTCTTAGAAATTCTTGGTGATATTTCCCTAACACCCATTAAAGAATATCTAGGTGATAACTATAGTTTTGATGAAATTCGCTTGGTAAGAGGAAAATGGCGACGGGAAAGTCAAAAATAATAGGCGTGTTATTTTTCAATATATCAGTATAAATCCGTATACCTTATTCTTATCTTTATAAGAATCTTTACGTTTCTTTTGCCCAAGTACTTATCAAATCTGGGTACAATTGCGTATAATCAAGTAAGTAACAGGATATGCTCAAGCAAATATTTACGGGTTTTGCTGATTATGGAAGTGTCAACGAGAGTTATCTCAGGCAGAGACAACTCAGAGGAAATACGGGTTTTTGGCTGTTATGGAGCTATGGAGTCGGCGTTGTCATATCAGGTAATTTCACTGGGTGGAACTCTGGTTTGATAGCAGGCGGCTTTTGGGGGATGACAATTGCTACCCTGCTAATGGCAATCATGTATATATGCCTAACTTACAGTCTGTCTGAAATGTCAGCGATGCTCCCGCATACGGGAGGGCTTTACTCCTTCACGCGCACTGCGTTTGGTCCGTTTTGGGGCTATATATGCGGTGTAGCCATGATTGTTGAGAACGTACTAGCTCCAGTTGTCGCTGTGATTGCTGTCACCAGCTACTTGAAACCGTTAATTCCTGGTGTACCAGCTTATCTTGTTTGGGTGGTGATCTACGCTATCTTCACAGCGATTAATATCTGGGGAATGAAACAGACTTTCAATGTGGGTTATGTGATCACGCTCATTGCGCTGATAATCTTAACAGTATTCTATGTATTAATACTGGCATTGGGCGTTTTCAAAATGAACCTTCTTTTTAATGTTCCTGCTAATACAGGGCAATTGGCAACGTGGTTGCCCAAAGGTGTGTCAGGGATTTTCGCCGCAATTCCTTATGCTATCTGGTTCTACCTGGCGATCGAGCAACTTCCACTAGCTGCTGAAGAAAGCCGTAACGCGTCTGACGAGATTCCTCGTTCTCTGATAGCAGCCATGTTCACTCTGGTTGTGCTTTCAGGATTTACCTTGGTATTGAACTCCGGTGTAGGCAATGGTGCTGTTGCTGTTGGTCAATCAAGCGCTCCATTGGGATATGGGTTAGAAGCTTATTTTGGTAAAGGTCCGGTTACTACCTTTTCCACAGCAGTCTTAATGTCTTGTGGCTTGCTCGCTAGTTTCCATTTTACTATCTACGCCTACGGACGAACATTCTTCTCTCTTGCTCGTGCTGGGTATATCCCGCGCTGGCTAGCAGTTACTGGCAAAAGTTATACCCCTTACAGATCATTACTTTTGGGTACAGTAGTTGGATTAATTTGTGCAGTTACTATTGATGTTTTAGGAGGTGAAGTCAAAGATGTCATGTTGAATATGGCGGTTTTTGGGGCATTAATCATCTATATTTTGGTGCTATTGAGCTATATCAAGCTCAAGAGTACTCATCCCGATTTACCAAGACCGTATCAAAGTCCACTAGGGATTTGGGGTGCGGCTGTTGGTGCTTTACTGGCAATTGTTGCTTTACTTGCTTGTTTGTCTGTACCCGCATACCGGCCTGGTGCTTGGGGTGTTGCTATCTTCACAGTCATAGCAATTCTCTACTTTTTGTTCTACAGCAAAAATCACTTGGTTGCTCAGGCTCCTGAAGAAAAGGCAGCACTCATAATCATGAAGCAGCGGGTTTAAGAGTTATCAATTGTCACTTTGAGTTATCAGCTATAGCAGTCCTAAATAATTCAGAAAAAATCTTTTTGTGTCTTCCCTACATTTGCTTTGTGGTAGCCTGCGGTCAGCCCGGCCCGTTACAAAGCGACACCCTACATTTAACGCATCTACCATTTAAAAAAACTTAAAACTCAAATTGGATTGCAATATCAGTTTTCTTGGTTAGATAACGGTTTGAATATCAGTTTATAGTGCTTGATGAATTACGTAATGACTCATTGGTAATAGATATAAATTTCAAAATCAATTAAGCTTTTTGAATTAGGAATTTTGAATTTAAGCGATTTGCCTGAGTCATAACCTGTTTAATCTTTGCTCAACACTCCTAGGGTGTTAGCAATACGGTTCGGATAAGATCCCCCCGCCTGCGGCGACCCCCTTAAAAAGGGGGTAAAAGAGGGTTATAAGCCCCGTTTTTAAGGGGAGCCAGCGCGTTAGGGAGCCACTGCCCTTCGGGTTCGCAGTCGCCTAGGTCGGGAGACCCTCCTGCAGCGCTGTCTCACCGTGCGCGGGTTCCCCGCGTTGAGGCATGTGGCGTGAGCCAGTACTTGATGAGGGTTTCCCGACCTAGGTATCTGGCGTTCGGGTCTCCCGACTTGTAAGCGCAAGGCGCACGCTACGCGAACGCGCAGCGTCTCCGCAGGAGTTAGCGTCTGGGGTGGGTTGGGGGATCTTCCCTTGAGAAAAACAAGCTAACCGAACCGTATTAAGGGTGTTAGGGCAAGATTTTCATATCTTTGTACAGCCAATCTTTGATATGAGTCACACAAAATAAAGGAGGATTTCTCATGACTAGTTTGGTTAGCAATCTAGTACAGCAACCTTTAGACTTGTCAGTTTTGACCACACCAGAATCGCATTTGTTGCTTAAAGAGTGGAATCAAACTCAAGCACATTTTCCAAAGAATTTATGTATTCATCAGTGGATTGAATTACAAGTAAAGGTCACTCCTGATAAAGTCGCAGTCATTTTTGAAGAAGCGCGCAGCGCAGTGAGGCCAGCCCCCGTCTTGGCGGTCTCCGTCACGATGGGGGACTGGCGAACCCGGAGGGCTTCTCGCAGAGTAGACGAACAGCTGACTTACAGGGAACTGAACCGCCGCGCAAATAAACTAGCTCATTATTTGCGGAGTTTGAATGTAGGACCAGAAGTATTGGTGGGAATTTGCTTAGAATGCTCAACAAATCTTTTGATTGGGCTTTTAGGTATTCTCAAAGCTGGTGGAGCATATGTGCCATTAGATCCTGCATATCCCCAAGAGCGCTTGGAATGGATTTTAGAAGATTCACAGATCAAGGTGCTATTAACCCAACAGAATCTACTTGAGCAGCTGCCACAACATCAAGCGCAAGTCGTTTGCATTGACACTGACGAAGAAATAATTGCGGTAGCAAGCGAGGAAAACCCTAAAACACAAGTAACTCCTGAAAATTTGGCTTACATACTGTATACTTCTGGCTCTACTGGTAAACCCAAAGGCGTACAAATTGAGCATCGATCTGTTGTCAATTTCTTAAATTCGATGCGTAAAGAGCCAGGACTGACACAGGAAGATGTACTCCTGGCGGTGACAACTATCTGCTTTGATATTGCTGGACTCGAACTTTACTTACCATTGATTGTAGGCGCTCGGATTGTATTAGCGAGCCGTGAAGTTGCGAGTTCTGGAGAACAGCTAAGCAAGCTTCTCGCAAAATCTGGCGCTACAGTTATGCAAGCAACTCCAGCGACTTGGCGACTGCTTTTAGCTGCAGGGTGGCAGGGAAATAAACAGCTCAAAATTCTTTGTGGTGGCGAAGCATTAACCCCAGGACTGGCAAATCAGCTGCAACAATTGGTTCACTCCCTGTGGAATATGTACGGACCGACGGAAACCACCATTTGGTCGGCTGTTTACAAGGTAGAGCCTGAGAACATCCAAGTACCAATCGGCAAACCTATTGACAACACGCAAATTTATTTGGTGGAACCTCAGGTACCCGCTAAGTTAGATCCATTAAAACCTGTGCCTATTGGTACTGCGGGAGAGTTATTGATCGGTGGTGCTGGTTTGGCTAGGGGATATCGCAACCGACCAGAATTAAACAGCGAAAAATTTATTCCCAATCCTTTTAGCGACAAACCAGGAGAACGTCTTTATAGAACTGGAGACTTGGCTCGCTATTTGCCAGATGGCAAGATTTCGTTCATCGGACGGATTGATGATCAAGTCAAAATTCGCGGTTTCCGTATTGAGTTGGGAGATATTGAGGTAGCCCTTAGCCAGTACCCAGGCGTGAGGGAAGTTGTGGTTGTAGCAACAGAAGACAATCCTGGAGACAAACGCTTGGTTGCTTATCTGGTGAAAGAACCTAGCAGCCAGAAATTATGTTTGAGGGACTTGCGCTCTTTTCTACAAGAGAAGTTGCCCAAATACATGATTCCGTCTGTTTTTGTCTTGATGGACTCTTTGCCACTTACACCCAATGCTAAAGTAGATAGGCGATCTCTATCGAGAAGCCGCTTCGCGTCTACGCTATCCAAAAGCTCGTGGAGTTCTCAGTCGCCTACAGAGAAAAACACTCCTCCAAACTCCTCACAGCCTAACTTCTTTGCGTCTACACTTCAAACACTCAATCAAGACAGATCTATTTTAAACGACGCATTCGTCGCACCCCGTACCAAAGTCGAGAGACAACTCGCTCAAATTTGGACTCAGGTTCTGAGTGTTGAGTCAGTAGGGATACATGATAACTTCTTTGAGTTGGGAGGACATTCTTTACTACTAGTGCAGATGCTGGCTAGGGTGCGAGAAACTTTCCAACTGGAGTTACCTGTGTTGAGTCTGTTCCAAGCACCTACTATTGCTGGACTAGCTGAAGCTATAGAAGGGCGAGGGGATTCTACAGATTTATATGCTGAAGCCGTTTTAGATCAGGCAATTCGTCCTGTAACTGAACCCCAACGGCTTTTCTTAACTGGGGCAACAGGTTTCATCGGAGCTTTTTTATTGTGCGAATTACTGCGAGAGTTCCCTCAAGCCAAGATTTATTGTTTGGTTCGTGCTACTAGTGCTTATGTCGCCAAGCAGAAAATTCGCCAAAACCTAGAGCGCTATTTACTCTGGAATAACGAATTAAACTCCCGGATTATTCCAGTTGTTGGGGATTTATCACAACCACTTTTCGGGTTAAATGAACAACAGTTTGGCGAATTGACAAGGGAAATTGATGTTATTTATCACAATGGGGCGTTTGTTAATTTAATTTATCCTTATGCTGCACTACGAGCAGTTAATGTTCTGGGAACCCAAGAAATCCTGAGATTAGCAAGTCTTTTCAAAGTCAAACCTGTACATTTCATCTCTAGCTTGGATGTTTTCCAATCACCCACCTATCAGCAAATGAAGGTGATTTTGGAGTCAGACGAACTCGCTGATTGTGAAGGACTCTCTAATGGCTACGCCCAAAGTAAATGGGTGGCGGAGAAGTTGGTGATGACAGCAAAGGAACGCGGCATTCCTGTGTGTATCTACAGATTAGGCACGATTGTAGGGCATAGTCAAACAGGTGCTTCTCCAACCAATGATCTGATATCCAGAATGCTCAAAGGCTTTATCGATCTTAAGAGTGCCCCTGACTTGGATTTGAGTCTCAATTTGACTCCTGTAGATTATGTGAGTAGGGCGATCGCCTACTTGTCAAGACAAAAAGCATCTGTTGGCAAAGCCTTTCATATAGGAAATCCTCAAACGTTGCCTATGCGCCAGCTAGTGAGGAGTATCAACGATCTCGGTTATTCTGTCCGCTTCATCAGCTATGAACAGTGGCAAACAAACCTGTTAAATAGTAATAATTATCAAGAAACTGCTTTAAGTCCTGTTGTATCTCTATTTACTGAGAAAATGTCTCCTAAACAACAGACTTATTTAGAGACATCCGCACTTGTGTGCCAAACATTCGACTATCAAAACACTTTGGATGGACTGGCAGGTACTTCCATTGCCTGTCCACCAGTCAGTTTAAAATTGGTGAACTACCTTAAAAAAGGGGTGCGTTAGCGAAAAGAGCCATTATCATATTTTATGCTGTCTAACACTGTAGCTATTTTGTTGCAGCACAATTACTAGTAGGTGCTGGCTGCTGCCGCTGTGGACCAGTCTTAGTCGGATCATAACCAACCAGCACCACTTGACCTTTTTCGTTATATATCCAACCCTGTGCTGGTATTATCTGTTTGACAGGTGGCTTTTGAGATGGCTGCTTTTGTGTTGCACTTGTTGAACTTACCGTACTGGCGACAGGCTTTATTAAATTAACACGCACATTGTCACTACTGAGAATTTTATTTGGATCAGATGGCAGTCCGCCGCGTCCGGTAACAGTGAAAGTGCTACCAAAACCTTTGACACAGGGATTTAGAGCAATTTGCTGTGCCGGATCTACTACAGTTTGTGTCAATTGAAATAACCCTTGGGTGGGGTCAATATCAACTACATTAATTAGCACATTACCACTTAACCCGTCAGTTGCCCCAGTGGCGGTGATGTCGCTTGTATTTGGGGAAGCTGGATTGCGAGACTGAAAGCCAAAAATACCTCGGCTATTGATTTTAACATTACCGCCACGGGAATTAGCAGAGTTAGCAGTGATATCGCTATTGTCAAAGCCAACCAGGATACCGGTATTAATATTGATGTTGCCGCCAATAACGTTTTCTCCTGTGGCGTTGGTTGCGATGATGCTGTTGCGACTCATGATCAAATCTTGTGAGTTAATGTTAATTGTCGCTTGCTCTCTATTCGGGTCAACTTTAGCACTTTGTGTATCGGCGGTGAGTGAGGCATTGTTGTTTAAACGGATAGAGCGTGCATTTAACGTCATGTTGCCTGCAGATCCTGTTCCACGACTCGCCACGCTTACTATTGCCCCATCTTGCACTAGTAAGGTATTGGTTTTGACTGTAAGATCACCCGCATCCCCTGTTGAGTTTCGCTGTGCAGAAGCAAGCAAGCCACTAGGAAACTGACCATCAGGAGTTCTACCAATCAACTGCACATCTTGGGCATCAACGCTCAAACTACCCCCCTTGCCCTTACCGGAAGTGGCAGCTTGTACCTGTGCCCCATCTCGCACGAGTAAGGTATTGGTTTTGATTGTAAGCTCACCCGCATCCCCTGTTGAGTTTCGCTGTGCAGAAGCACCCAAGGCACTGGGAACCCGACCATCAGCGCTTGTACCAATCAGTTGCACATCTTGGGCATCAACGCTCAAAGAACCCCCCTTGCCCACATCGAAAGTGCTAGTAAATACCTGTGCCCCATCTCGCACCAGCAAGGTATTGGTTTTGATTGTAAGGTCACCCGCATCTCCTGTAGAGTTTGGCTGTGCAGAAGCACCCAAGGTACTAGAAAACTGACCATCAGCGGTTCTACCAATAATCTGCACATCTTGGGCATCAACAGTCAAACTACCCCCCTTTCCCGCACCGAAAGTACTAGTACTTACCACTGCCCCATCTCGCACTAGCAAGGTATTGGTTTTGATTGTAAGGTCACCCGCATCTCCTGTTGAGTTTGGCTGTGTAGAAGCAAACAAGCCACTAGGAAACTGACCATCAGCGGTTGTACCAATCAATTGCACATCTTGGGCATCAACGCTCAAAGAACCCCCCTTGCCCGCACCCAAAGTGTCAGCACCTATCTGTGCCCCACTCTCAAGCCGCAAGCTGTTAGCACTGATACTGACATCACCTCCCTGTCCATTTGCTCTTGGTCGCACCTGATTAAAAATGTCACTATTATTAAGGTTTATTGCCCCGGTGGCATTAACCGAAATATCTCCCGTTTGAGTACCAACTGTCCCCAAACCTTGCCCTATTCCAGCGCTGAGGAAACTTCCTCCCGTCATCTCTAAATTCCGGGCATTAACTGCAATACTACCGCCACCACCTGACCTAACGTTAACTTCCGCACCATTCGTTAGCGATACATCCGCTCTTTGCACTCCCACAGGAAAACTCAAACTCCCATCACCATTGAGTCCTACCGTCCCAGCAGCAGATAATCCTCCTAACTCAACTCGTCCTCCTCGTGCAAACAGTATTCCACCTTCTAAGTTGACGTTACCACCCACCAGTGCTAATGAATTTCCTTCTGGAACAGTAAGACCAACAGGATTACCACTATCATCAACAGCCTGAGACTGATTGGTAATATTTTTAAAATTCTCCCGATAGCTCAACCCAACCGGAGCAGTTATCGTTAACAATGGCGGTGCTTGGGGATTCGTTGCACTAAACTCAAACCCATTCTTAAACAGCAAACTATTTGCCGTACTTCCCAAAAATGAACCACCCACATCCAACCGGGCATTTGGTCCAAACAGAATTCCATTCGGGTTGATCAAGAACAAGTTCGCTTTGCCCAACACACCCAAAACACCTTGAATATTCGAGACATTACCCCCAGTCACTCTGGTGAGTATGTTTGCAATTCCCGCTGGATTGGAAAAATAAGCTCCTCTACCAGCATTGATATTAAATTCTTGAAAACTGTGAAACAAATTCGCCCCACGAGTTGCGCCCCCATCAATCCTGTCGCTAGGAATACCCTTAATCTCAACATTGGGAGTGACAACAGAATTTTCTGCACCGAGACTGTTATCAGGAGTGATTTGTGCTTTGGCTACGGTAAGGTAGGTCAAGCTGAATACGGCTGCAAGGGGTAAGGTGAGAAGAAAGAGTGGGTGACGCACTTGTTCCATATTTAAAAAGTACTGTTATAAAGATTCGTTGTTAAATTACGGTTCTTGAGTACTCATACCAGGTTTTGAGACAAAAGTGTGCCCTTTGTAATTTTTATTTGACAATAGGCGCGGATATACGCATCAGGAGTCAGCAAACCACCATTTCAAAGTCAGCCTAAAAGTAATCATACTCATTGACAAGATTGCACTCTCACTCAATCACCGCTTCTGGGGTTTTTCAAACTCTAGATGAGTGCGCAAATATGTCTTATAAGGTAGTAGGCTGAAAACCCCTGAGAAGCAGGTACGTAGTACCGTTCTAGTCCCTAAAAGGGACGCTGCGCAAACGTACTTCAGGCAGGGGACGGACAGATACCAAGTGAGGGAAACCCTGCTTCAGTACTGTCCTAATGCTCTGACTGTGGCGCAATTGTGAAAAAGTCCCTTTCAACTAGAACGCATAAATGCAGTTGTGGCTGCAAGTTGCAAAGGGACGTGAACGCAGCAATAAATATTCTAAATCTTGCGAGAGCTAGGGACGGGCAGTCCCGAAGTAACGCTACAGGAGTCGGAACCGCTACGCTAGTTGGTGCAAGCCTGCTAGAGCAAGTTTTGACGATGAATGTAGAATCCCCTCGCATGACGGCAGGGGAGTGTCAACGCACTATTTAGAACTTTTTTAATATTGGAACAATAAAACCCGCCACTGGGACAGGTTGAAGTCATATTGGTAATGTGAAACAGTATTAGAGTCTAGCTCCTAGTTAAAATTACTTGCTTTTTTAACTGCTTCCTTTAACTCTTCAAAGGTAATACCACCGTTTGAATTATACTGTGCTAGTAACTCTTGAGGGCTACTCGCACCTGTTTCTGCCAAGATAACCGCACTTAAGCCAGGACTGGAAAAAAGCTCATTAAGGGAGACTTTGCCATCTTGATCGGTATCTAAAGTATTAAAAAGAGATTGAAGCTCTTGCTCGGTTGCCATAAGTATTTATCTGAATTAATTTTTCAATTTAATATCTCAAAATCTTGACAAAGACGCAAGGACAATCAAGGTGTACGCTGTGATACAGGGTGAACAGTATGCCAATGAAAAATCAATAGGCTCGGTTGAGCCAAGATTCTTACTGAGGGGCTTTCAACCTACCCCAGGTAAATTTACCCCGCAGCAAAAGGAAAAGTATTTCATCTGTTATCTAGAGCGATGCTTTTCGGAAAATAACAAACTAGAGTCAATCTTTTCCAAACTCGCACAACCACTGAGCGCCATAGCCACATCTAATTCATCTCGGAGAATATCAATGACATGAGCAACACCAGCTTCTCCTGCTACGGCTAATCCCCACAACACAGGACGTCCCACAAGCACTGCTTTTGCTCCCAGTGCTAGTGCTCTGAGGATATCAGTACCTCTACGGATACCACCATCTAATAATACTTCAGCGCGATCGCCCACAGCATCTACCACCTCAGCCAAAGCGTCAATAGATGCGATCGCTCCATCTAATTGACGCCCACCGTGATTAGACACAACAATTGCTTTTGCTCCAGACTCGACAGCACGAACAGCATCATCTGCCCGTAAAATTCCTTTCACCACCAAGGGAAGCGGACATAAAGACTCAAGCCATTCTAAATCTTGCCACGTAACTGCAGGGTCAAGTTGCTGAGCAAAATAAGTAAACAATCCAGATTCCCCTTGTTTTTGAGGAATGTTCAACCCTGATAAATTTGTGAGATTAGCCAATTGCATATCTGGTGGTAGAGCAAACTCATTGCGCTTGTCTCGTTCTCGCCGTCCCAAAACAGGAGCGTCTACAGTTATACAAAGTGCTTTATAGCCTGCAGTATAAGCCCTTTCAACCAAGGCACGAGTTAGTCCTCGGTCTTTGTGGATGTAAAGCTGGAACCATTGGGGAGTTTGAAGATTTGTGTCGTGACACACTGCTGCGACTTCTTCTATGGTTTTGGTAGAAAGAGTACTCAACACCATGCCAACACCAGCAGATGCAGCGGCTGTTGCTGTTGCAACTTCTCCTTGTGGATTGGCAAGACATTGAAACGCCATCGGAGCAATCAACAAAGGTATTTGAAGCGGTTGAGCTAAAACCTCAGTTGCTAGGTTGCGCTGACTGACATCTACAAGCGATCGCGGACGAAGTTTAAATTTTTCAAAAGCAGCGCGGTTATCCCGCAGTGTCACTTCATCCCACGCACCGCTAGCGTAGTAGTCCAAAGCCATTTGAGACAGAGATTTGGTCGCTAGCTGTTCGTATTCAAATAAGTTAAGTGGTTGAAACGATTTTCGTTCTTCCATCATCACCTCACCAAGTCATTCAAAAATGTAATTTAAATGCGTGACATTTAAATTGTCTTGTGCATCAGGCGCAAAAACCCACAGACTACTAGTTTCAATAAATGAAAACTGCTGTAATAAAGATAGATAGATAAACATAAATGCACACAAATGGTTTTGTGTGCATTTATAGTTTTCTTATTGACGCTTCCACCGTTTTGTGCTTCAAATTCTGTAAGGAGAACTGACCACCTAAGATTTCGCACCGGTTGAGGACAAAGTAACCTGTGATGATTCAAAGCGTTTATTCTTAAGATTCAACATGACAGATAGTAACTTGGGAAACGCAAGACAGACTACAACGTTTATCAAGGTTAGGAATAAACCGTCTATCAAACTCATAGATAATTCCCTTTTTTATGAAGGTGCTCTTTATATATTTTTATTTTTAAACAAAATTCGTTGAAATAACCAAAAGCAGAATTTGAATTTCTTGTTATATCTATAAGTAACTTTTACTATAAGAGTTTTTGATTCTAACTATAGACTGAATAATTATTTTAGAAATAAGCAAATTGAGTTATCAGTTAACCGTGAAGATTTATTAAGTTTCTATACAGGATAGATACAAATCTGATGTCTTGATTTACGCATAAGTTAACTGATAACTTTACCCTATTAACCAGGAGAACACCTGTCACAAAAACTGGGACGGAATCTACAAAACGGTTCTTTTGTCAAGGTGTAACTTGTGCAATACGGAAAACTGGTAATTGAAATTACCTCTTTTTGCCTTGTTAAGGTACTCTGCAATAACTGATTCTGCCTAGTGAAAGTAGCCAGAATGACAGATATGAGTTTAGGAAATACAAGACATGCAACAATATTTATTACCGTCAACAGCAAAATGTCTATCAAAGGCATAGGTCGTGACTTTACTTTTACAAATGAGGTGCTTGTTGCTTTTATTCAAAAGCAATATTTCTGTAACAAGTTAAAAGCAAAATTTGGCCTTGCTTCTCTCTCAGATAAATTCACTATAACATAAACTTTTGTTAATCAATAGATTCATCAAATTTTGAGCATTGCTATAGACAAAATAAAATGTGTCATTTTCAATTTACTATTTGAACCACAGATCGGAATATGCTGGAGATATAAACAATTTTCTATTTGGGAGAGGTGTTATGTCGAAAACATACGAGATTTCTTCTATAATCTCTAACCTTTCTGAGCTAGAGCGCATGAATTTACAGCGTTTGGCAGATTACTCCAACTTAAATTCACTGCCAGAAATATGGCCGTTGGTAGCAAAGCGATGTGGTGATACTATTGCTCTTCGCGATCCTCATGCTAAACCAGAAGTTGTTATTACATATACGCAACTCTTTCAAAAAATTCAATATTTTGCTGCAGGATTGCAAGCATTGGGGGTGAAACCAACAGAGCGTGTCTCCCTGATTTCGGATAATAGTCCGCGCTGGTTCATTGCAGATCAAGGCATTATGACTGCTGGGGCGGTTGATGCAGTTCGTAGCTCCCAAGCAGAACGAGAAGAACTTGTATTTATCTTGGGAAATAGTGGTAGTACAGCGCTAGTGGTGGAAGATTTAAAAACTTTCAACAAGCTTAAACAGCGTCTTGGTGATTTGCCAATTCAATTGGTCATCTTGCTGAGTGATGAAGCCGCACCAACAGATGAAACCCTGAAAATAGTAAACTTTACTCAATTGCTTGAAATTGGGACACAGCATAGCTTGACACCAGTTAAGCAAAATCACGATACTTTGGCAACACTTATATATACTTCTGGTACTACAGGGAAACCCAAAGGGGTGATGCTTTCTCACGGTAATTTGATGCACCAAATGGTAGTATGTGGAACGGTATTGCAACCAAAGCCAGGAGAAGTTGTTCTCAGTATTCTCCCCAGTTGGCACAGCTATGAACGCACGTGTGAATACTTCTTACTATCTCAAGGTTGTACCCAAATTTACACTAACCTGCGGTCTGTTAAAGGGGATTTGAAAGAATTTAAACCTAATTACATGGTGTGTGTACCCCGGTTATTGGAATCAATTTATGAGGGGGTACAAAAGCAGTTTCGCGAACAACCAGCAAACAAGCAACGCCTAATTGACTACCTTTTGGGTGTTAGCCAAAAGTATATTAAAGCGCGGCGAATCGCCCAAGGAGCGAGTTTAGAAAATCTCAACCCCTCAACGGTCGAGCGATTAGCAGCTAGTATACAAGCATCAGCTTTGTTTCCTCTCCACGCTTTGGGAGAACGGCTTGTTTATGCCAAGGTACGAGAAGCAACTGGGGGAGAAATAAAACAGATGATTAGCGGTGGCGGCGCACTTCCCAAGTATATAGATGAGTTTTTTGAAATTATTAATGTAGAGATTTTGCAGGGCTATGGCTTGACGGAAACTTCTCCCATCGTACATGTGCGTCGTCCTTGGCATAATGTGCGCGGTTCATCTGGGGAACCAGTACCAGGTACAGAAACGAAAATACTAGATCCGGAAACTCGCAAACCTGTGCCACTTGGGAACCGAGGTTTGGTGATGCTGCGAGGACCACAAATTATGCAAGGCTATTTCCAAAATCCTGAAGCAACAGCCAAAGCAATTGACAAGGACGGTTGGTTTGATAGCGGTGATTTGGGTTGGGTGACACCACAAAATGACTTGGTTCTGACCGGACGAGCAAAGGATACGATTGTATTAACCAATGGGGAAAATATCGAGCCGCAGCCAATTGAAGATGCGTGTTTGCGATCGCCCTACATAGATCAGATAATGCTTGTTGGACAAGACCAACGCAGTCTCGGTGCATTGATCGTCCCCAATTTGTTAGCCCTAGAAAAATGGCTTCAAGCTAAAAATCTGCATCTACCTTCAAGCGATGAAGCCGTCAAACAAATAAGTACTGAAGATCCCGCAGGCAAGACGGAAGTCACCTTGGAGAGTAAAATAATTCAGGATTTATTTCGGCAAGAATTGATTCGGGAAGTGCAAAACCGTCCAGGTTATCGACCGGATGACCGCATTGGTCCGTTCAAGCTGATTCTAGAGCCGTTTTCACCAGAAAATGGTTTGATGACACAAACACTGAAAATTAGGCGACAGGTCGTGATGGAGCGCTATCACGATATTATTAACCCAATGTTTGCCTGATTAGATTCCACCTGCAAATTATAGAGTGAACGTGAAACATTTATGGATGCCTCGAAATCTCAACTGCTGCTAAAACGGGTTGTTAACGTCAAAGCGATCGTCACTCCTCTTTGGAAAGACGAAGTGCAGCAGCAACTGCAAGCGCAAATTAATCAAATTGACCAGCAACTGCAACAAATCGACATGGAAGGACAGCGGGCGATTTCAGCAGTTCAAAAGCAGAGTCTGCAACCACCAGGTCCCCAAACCCTGCAACAAATTGAGAATATTCAAGGTCAAGTTAATCAAAAGAAAAGTGAACTTTTGGAGCAAAAAAATCAAAGTCTGCAAAATCTCCAGCAAGTCCAGTTTTTAGAGTTGGATCAAGAAGTTAACCAATTTCAAATGGAAAGCTTTTTTCACGTGGAACCAGGTGATAACTTGATTAACAAATTGAACGTAGAAGTTGTGTTACGTGATGGTGTTGTAGAAGAAATTCGCGGTGATATTTAAATTTGTCCTTTATTCTTGGTTGTTATAGAGTGACTAAGACTAAGAACAAATAACTATTGACAGATTTGGGTTGACTGTGGTTTTAGAAGGCTGCTTCCAGATATACATTGTACCTGGGAGCCAGCCCAAACAATTTGCCATACACGAGGGGAACTTACAAAAAATGATCGCCCAAAGGTTGTCAGTTCAACTCGATATTTGATTGCTTTGAGAAAATTCTTTGCTGGCTCAATTTGCGTGATTGTTACTAACGCTTGATTGGGGTAGGGATAAAACACCTCAACCTTGCGAGTTTTTAAGGTTGAATCCATGTTATCAAAGGCATTGACCGCAAGATCTGCTGGATCACTACCTTGGAGAGGAGAGTTAATACTTTCCAGAGGTATAGTGTTATAATTTGCCCGCTCCGAGTTGACAATTTCCTGTGCTATGTTGGCATCTGAAAACTGAGGTACTTGCCCATTGTTCAAACTAGAAACCGCTTCAGATGGCTGGCGCTGAGTGATGTAAACACCAGTAGCAGCGGTGGCAAAGATACTGAGTATCACAATCAAAAATAACTTCAACTTTGCCGACATAAAATTTAACAGCCAATTAAAATCAGGTTAAATATTAATTTTGAATCTTAGATTCAGGTATCGTTCTTGTTCTTACTTCTGAGTGGAATTTAGATTTTGACAGTCGTGATGAGAAATACAAATAAATAGACCTTGTGGTCTTAAGATAGTTCCTCACCACTATTGAGTGACTAGAGGTATCAGAATGTAAGGGTATCAAAAAAAATAAGAATGTTATTATTACCTGGTCAATTTTTAACAAAAGAACGAAGGTGTCAGGAGCAGCGCTAGGCATGCAGGAGGGGAGCCACTGCTCGACTAGGGTTTCCCGGCTTGTAAGCGCAAAGCGCACGAATCGAGCCTTGCAAGAGCGTCTGTGCAGGAGATACGCGTAAGGGTGTCCCTTTGGGACTTACAAAGCAGCGTAGGCGTGCAGGAGTTAGCATGTGGCGTTCTCCCTCCGTAGGTGTCTGGTGAGTCCAGCGCTGCGATCCTTGTTTCCCGACAGCCAGGCGACTGGCGTAAGCGCAAGCGGACGCTTTGCGCATACCCGAAGGGCGTTCAGGAGCGGAGCGCTGGATAGCTCCGCCTCCGGTCACAATGACTCCTGTACGACGCAACAAAGGAGTAGGGGGTATCTACAATTGGTTGGGGTCCCAATACCAATAGATTTGATTGTGACTTCTAACTTGTGAATTCTTCCTCAAGAATGAGTGTCGTACACCCAAGATCTATGTTTCCCAAAACTGCGCCCCTAGGGTCGCGAGGTCAAGATACAATTCGATCTAACACAAACTGTAAAAGTCCATTAATTATCGATTCACCAAACCACCTATATGAGCATTTACGAAGTATTTATGCCGGCGCTAAGTTCCACCATGACCGAAGGTAAAATCGTCTCCTGGGTAAAATCTCCTGGAGATAAAGTGGAAAAAGGCGAAACAGTGGTGGTTGTCGAGTCAGATAAGGCAGATATGGATGTGGAATCCTTCTATGAAGGATATCTTGCTCACATCATCGTCCAAGCTGGTGAAACAGCCTCCGTTGGAAGTGCGATCGCTTTATTGACGGAAACCGAAGCTGAAATCGAAAGTGCAGCTCAAGCGAATTCTGGGAGTACTGCGGCTATTGATGAACCAACTCCAGCTATTAAGAACCCAAAAATAGCAGAAACAACCACAGTCGCAACACCCGCTGCTTCTCAAAACGGAACTACCAGCCATACAAATGGTCGGGTGATCGTTTCACCTCGTGCCCGTAAATTAGCCAAGGAACTGAAAGTAGATTTAAGTGGCATCTCTGGTAGTGGTCCTCATGGTCGTATTGTCGCCCAGGATGTAGAAGCAGCAGCAGGAAAATCTAGCAAACAAGCCGCCACAGTGACTCCTGTTCCACCTCCACAACCAACGCCAACCACAACCCCTGTTCCACCTACACCCACTAAAGTTGCTCCTGCACCCGCACCTGCGCCGGCGATCGCTGCATTACCAGGTCAAATAGTACCTTTTACTACCCTGCAAAATGCTGTAGCACGCAACATGGTAGCGAGTTTATCCGTACCAGTTATCCATATCGGTTACACAATTACCACTGATGCGCTTGACAAGCTTTATAAACAAATTAAGTCTAAAGGCGTGACTATGACAACCCTTCTGGCAAAAGCCGTAGCGGTGACATTGCAAAAACACCCACTGCTTAATGCCAGATACTCAGAACAAGGAATTGTGTACCATTCTAGTATAAATGTTGCCGTAGCGGTGGCAATGGATGACGGGGGATTGATTACACCAGTATTACAGAATGCAGATATGGCGGATATATACTCTCTATCCCGCGATTGGAAGTCTTTGGTAGATCGCGCGAGAGCGAAAAAGCTGCAACCGGAGGAGTATAACAGCGGTACCTTTACAATATCGAACCTAGGAATGTTCGGTGTAGATAGATTTGATGCAATCCTACCACCCGGACAAGGTTCTATTTTGGCAATTGGCGCATCTCGTCCGCAAATTGTCGCAACAACTGAAGGTTTATTTGGCGTCAAGCAACAGATGCAGGTGAATATAACCTGTGATCACCGCATTATCTATGGTGCTGATGCTGCGGCGTTCTTGAAAGATTTGGCGAAGTTGATTTCGACAAATCCCGAATCTTTGATGTTGTAGTTCGGATCAAAATCAAACCGCCTTGGCTCATAATTGAACTAAGGCGGTTTACAGTAAGTAAAAAATTTGAAGATCGTTTTTGTTTTAATTTTGTTTTCAGGCGGTGCCCGAAAACTATTTCACTGTTTGCAAGCCGAGTCGTAAACCGTAATCTAGCACTAGGCTTAGTAGGGTAATTCCAAGAAATAACAGCAGCACTGGGGGCTAATTCTAAAGTTTGACTCAGTGTATGGGCAAGACCAAGCAATATCAACCGTATTGGACAATAAAGTATCCCAAGTCTTTGCAGCAAGATATATCAAAGCTTGTGAAATACACAGGAGTTGAATGAATAACTCCACAAAACCCAGCAGGCTGTCATTTAACTTATCAAAAAATCGCCTAAACAAAGCTCTCAGTGCTGCCAATATTTCTATGGTGATACAGAACCTAACCGAGACATCACGATTGTGGCGAGGGTAGTAACTCCAAATTGCGCCCACCGCTTTAAGCGGTACCCAATTAGTCGTCACAACTCTTACACCTACAATTACCAACGCTAGCACAAGCACTCCCAAGGTCATCGAACCTTCCACTTGCATCAACGGCGACTCCTGCGTATTTTGTCGCCAGAAAAGACTTGCAGGTAAACACCAACTTCATCCTGGCTTTTAGATCTGTTAGACATCTTAATGATAAAACAGTCTATGGGTATATAAGTCAAGCAATGATATGGACGCCACAGATACAAAACAAGTCGGTAAAACCAAACTTGCCAGTGTCTTCCTCACAACAGCTTTCTGTAGACGCCCTAATGATCGCTTTGTAAAAATGGGGGATTTTTCAAAACCAGGACATTCATTTTATATCAATCGCGTTTATCAACGTGGATTGCTAGCGATGGCAAGCTTATTTATAAGGTGGGAACAATCACAAATACAAGCGGTTGTTGGTCTATTTCTTTTAACTCAACTTCCAAGGTATAAGTCTGGTTTGGTTGCGTATTGTGTAATTCTACACTTAGGCATCCCGGACTTGATGACTCAGCTGTTGCTTGGGCAGCATCTCCTTGGAGGTTCACAATCGCTTTGAATGGTAATTCAGTTTCAACTCTTAGCTTGGTCAGTTGACCTTGAGTTTGGTATTCTACCTTTAGGGTCAGAACACCTGCACTTGTAAGCCATTGTCTTTCTACTAGTGGGTTGGTAGCTGAAACTGGCAGAGTTAGATTTTCTAGTAGCTGTTTTGCCGCCAGCAACGAAAGCGCCATCTGTTGCTGTGGCTGTAAGTCTGAGTAATCACTCTCTAGATTCGGCATAGTTTCTAGAGCATCTGAACGAGAGGGACTTCTTAGCACTATTCCTGCTAAGTCATTCAATGTTTGATATTCTTCAGGAAAGAGGCTCTCGACAGCAGCAACGAGTTTTGCCCCTAACGGTATAGAAGAGGCAATCATCGCCTGACACTTCTCCAGCAATTGCTGGAAAATTCTTTCGGGCAGATGAATCGGCAAATTCAGTTTCGATTGCTGTACTGCCCAGCCCCAAACCGGAACCAACTCAAGCGCTGGCTTGTCTAGACATTCGGGATACTCTATAAGCTGAGCTTCCCAAGGAAATAACGGTGGATGATTTTGAATTTGAGTTTGTAACCGACGTTTAACGACGGCTTGGAAACGTTCTTGCACAGTAGGAATTTCTCCCAGTTGAATAGTTCGGGGTAGACACCTTAACTCAAAAGCGCCACCGTTTAAGGCGGCGGCTGTTTGATTAATATGTTCTACCCCTTCATTTTCCTCACAATTGACCAATTTTGGATCGTTGGTTTGGGCCTTTTTTGCCAACAACCAAGCGATTAATTGGTTTTGTAAGGATTCTGAGTCACTATTCATGGGTAGATGCACCTGATCCGGAAATTAGAGAGTTACGAATTTCCCAAGCTTGTTCAAGAATTTTAAACCACCGTTTTTGCATTTGTGCCATCGATAATCCTAAAGTTTTGGCAATTTTTTCATCAGGATGACCTTGTTGTTTCAACTCTAGTAAAGACTGTTGTTTCTCGTCCAGTTGAGCCGTATACACTTCCCATTGCTGAGGAGTTAAGCCCAAATTTGTCTGTAAATCTGCTTCCAGCCACTCGTGAACCAATTCCCAGCGATGCAATAAAGCAAACCTGATTAAATGGTATTTAAAGCGCTGTTGCAAATAATCCCGCTGGCGAGCAGTTAAGCCTAATATTGACTCAATTTCCTGCGCTGATAAATCCTGGAGGCGCAAAGCAAAGTAATCAGCACAATCTGATTGTTGCCGCTCTTCCAAATAATTCATGAGTTCAGAAATCACGACAGAGCGTAACGTATCTTCTTGAGGTTCTGGCTCTGGTTGTGTGGCCATCGCACTTCGCAACTGCTGCACTGCTGGATCTTCCCAAGAGCCATCAGCTTCGTTACCACTACCTTCCGCTGCTTGTTCTATGTCTACGCACGTTTCCGGCGGTTGTTGTTGAGAAAATGTTTGTGCTCGGAGAATAATCAACTGTTGTTGACGCCCTGGTAAAGGAATCCTTCGCTTAGCATAGCGTTCTGTGAATGCCATGTATTCTGCTAATTCCAAAAGTGTTTGAGGACGGTAGGTAGTGCCTAGTTGATTTTCCCGTCGGAAGGCGTTTAATCCCTCTAGGTAAAAACTCTGCAAGAAATCTTCGATGACGACGAGCCGCCCTTGATAACTCAATTGTCTTTGGGGAGGATTGATGTAGCGATAAATAATCGCACTCAAAGTACTGTGTAACTCTATTCTGCCCCGATTGGAACCCAACTCGTAGTACCTCAAACACTGTTGTAAGCGATGTCGGGCAAGGGTCATTGCAGAATTTTCTACAGTCCCGGCAGCTTGGATGCGCTTGCTTTCACTGCAAATTCTATCAACTTCGGCAGCAATTCGTGTTGCCACATCGCGGCAATTTTGCTCCGAAGCTTTGGTTAATTGCTGAAGCTCCTTCAAAAGGAGTTGAAATATCGCCTCCACGCCGATAGAACTTACTCCCTGAATTGTTATGGTTGCGGCTGAATTCATAGTCTGGTGTTTAGAAAGACCCTAACATAGTTATGTACCACCTGTAAGACTGAGGGTATTGGGTTGAGGATTTTGCGTACAACTCAAACGTGCCGAAATCGTGTGTTATGGAATAAATCGGAATTTAATCTTGCCAAATTTTGTTTGATTGTTCGCTTTTGATAGATGTTATTGCCACTACCCATTCACCAGTTTACAGGTCATTATGGACTTAAAAGCACAAATTCAATTGCTAATTGACAATGCACCCCAAGATGGTGTTACTCCGCAACTTGTCACAGCAATCGCTCCTGTCCTCAGCGCGATCGCTCGGAAATTACGCCACTCCCAGTACTATATTCTCCAGAACATGGAACAGAGCTGGGTTTTGACTACCTACCGTGATCGCGCAAATCCACAGTTGGAAAAGCGCATGATTTATGCTTTCCCTAGAATACAGGATGTCCCACTTGGTTCATCTGCTGGGCTTGACCCTCAATTGATAGCTGCACCAATCCCTGTCACTCACATTTTGTTCCAATTGGTAGCAATGGAACCCGTAGACAGTATAGTTTTTTTTGAAACCCCTGGCATCACCACCGACTCAATCGAAGTCCGACGAGCTCAGGTGCAACACTTAATTCACCAACAGTTACAGCAAAACCGAGTAAAAAAACAAATTCCTCCAGATCTTGCCTGACAACAGGAGTGCAGGGCGAGGAAGATAAGGAAAAAACACATAGAATTTTTCCTACTTCACTTCCTCGTTTGCCTTAATAGAGCCTACTCAGTACGTAATCAGCTATCTTCATCAGGGTTTGCCAAGATTCAGAGGATGGAAGATGCGCAAGATGCTCAACAGCTACCTTCGCATGATGTTCTGCTAACTCTCTTGAGCGCTGAATACCTTGACTATCGTGTATCAAGGATATAGCTTGCTCTAAGTCTCCTTTCTGCGCAAACTCTCTATCTATCAGAGCTTCTAAATATGGCTTTTCTTCCAATGCAAATAAAACTGGCGCAGTTAAATTACCGCTTTTCAAATCCGATCCTGCTGGCTTACCCAAAGTATCTGTCGAACTTGTGAAATCTAAAATGTCATCTACAATTTGGAATGCTAAACCAAGGTGACGTCCGTAGCTATACAAATGGTCGGCTGTTTCTTGGGAAACGTTGCTAAGTAATCCAGCGGCTTTTGAACTATTAGCAATTAATGACGCTGTTTTGTAGTAAGTCTTTTTGAGGTAAGTGTCAATCGATATGTTTGTATCGAAGCGATTCAAGCCCTGCTGAATCTCGCCACTAGCCAGATCCATAATCACCTCTGAGAGCAGTTTCACTACATCTAAATTGTCCAGATTGGCTAGATACCAGGAAGATTGAGCAAACAGAAAATCTCCTGCTAAGATCGCTATTCTGTTGCCAAATAAACTATGAACAGTGGGAACACCACGTCGCATTTCGGATTCATCTACCACATCGTCATGTACTAAGCTTGCTGTGTGAATCATTTCTGTAATCTCAGCTAAGCGTCGGTGACGAGGCGTTATGTCTTGTTCGAGCATGGTCGCCCGCGATATCAGCAGGACGATCGCCGGTCTTATGCGCTTTCCCCCAGCTCCAAAGAGATGTTCGGCTGCTGCACAAAGGATCGGATGACCGTTTCCAACTAGCTGTTTCAAGTTGTCTGCTAGTATTTGCAGGTCGGCTTCCACTGGGGAAAAAAGGGAGGTGGCTGGGGTCATGGATGGGCAGACTCTGGCTTTAGTTACGAAAGTTTACATATCCTACACTTATTCTAAGATAACCCTGTCTTAGCGCAAAGTTTTCATGAATCATTAATCATTAGTTTTCGGCATAGCACTTGCGCGCCAGTTTTACAGACGCTTTTGCAACAAGTAGGTCAAATGACCGGCAGCTTTCTTCCAGAATTTGATACGCGCCTAGGCACTTACCAGTAAATAAATATCCAGCCGTCAAACTAGATCTTTCGTCGTAGTCCCAATATTGCGACATACGGCTGGATATTTATTTTTTTGGATCTCCCCAAGGCAAGAGCGCAAACGCGCTTGCTGTAATCGCTCCTCGATAGGCGACTGGTGAGACAGCGCGCATGAGGAGGGTCTCCCCACGACGTAGGCAACTGCGTAAAGTGCGTCTTTGCAGGAGATACCCCATAGCCGTAAGGCGTGGTCGTTCCCACTAGAGCTCTGCCGTTAGGCACCACAGTTTTTCAGTACAAGCGATGAAACGCGTGTAGCGTGTCATCACCAAAGCAGCTAAATCTTGTCAACAAAACTTTAATTTTTTATCAAAACACAAAAATATACTTATGCCTATTACAGTATAGAATTTCACTAATGAGATATTTTTTATACTTTTATTCTCAAAGCATACCTCTGCTCTAGTTGAGAAAATTTCTGTATCTTAAGCAAAACTTTATCTTCAGCCACAGATTTTTGAAGTAGATATGAAAACGAATCAAGAAAAGTCCTACATCCTTTACTCGTCACCAATGATACATCAATTATTTTCTGGGAAAGATTTTCGCTAAATCTTGTATAACGTACAATAGAAAATTTCAAATTTAGCAGAAAAATTAGCCAAAAACTTAGGGTCGTTGTGTTACGCTAACATAAAGGGATTTAATTTTTTCGAGACATTCACATTACTAGAGAAAAATCACCGTTTGGTGTTTTTACTTATAACGTACTGTGATTTTGAATATAGTACTGTAGGCTACATTTAGTGAATATATCTCATTGGTTATACTCCTAGTACATAAGCCTATACAGTTAGAACTATGCGCTTCCTTGTAAAGGAAAAATGCTCTGCTTGATTAGTGTCGCAAAAGTGCATAGCTTGGATAACCAAATAAAGTGTTTCCGTAAAAATGCAGGCTAGGTAGACTGCTCAAGTTGTAGTTACAAATTACTGTTAAGTAATTAAGCTATGGCTTCAGATATAGTTTGCAACAAAAATCGAATATAAATTAAGCCTAGGAAAGAGAGATAGCTCTCTACCTATAGATTTAGCAGTGTCAAAAACAACTATCCACAGTAAATTTGTGCAGTTATGACTCTGCTAAATCTGATTGAATTTTATATTTCTTATACACAAGTGTTAGTAAAAAAATGGTTTACGGGAAAACGCCTATGATAGTTTTTATATTAGCTTCTGGTTATTTGTTAGCGGTTTATCTACTATTAGCTCTAGCAAAGAAAACCGGAAAAAAAACTACCGCCACAAATCTCTCTTTAGGGATACACTCTAAACGGGGACGCATAATCTCAAGTTCGGATAATCACTAACGATAAACACAAAGTATACAAATATAACCAGAATCCAAATGAGTCACCCATATCGCCCGAGAATTGGGCGTAAGAAGTAGAAGAGTATGAGTACAAGCGTATTTCTATCTCGTGGTGTCGTATTCGCAATAGGGTAGTGTCAACTAACCTTCATGACTCATTAATCATTTAGTCAAGGTTTTTAACCTTGACTAAATGATTAATCAACAAGACATTATAAACTAGAAAATGTGACATTTGTCAACTGTACTGGCTCAGTAGCTGGAGTATAACCCAACCACTGTAAAGAGGACTGCGCAAATTGTTGTGGACAACCACTGACCGCAAAGCGAGTTGGCAAAGGTGGGTATGTATTTCTCAAGCCCAAGATATCTAAATCCTGAGCACAAGCAGCAACTACATATTGTGCTGGGTCAACTAGCTTGACGTGGGAGGGGAGGAGTGATCGCAAAACTGGTGCCAATAAAGGATAGTGAGTACAGCCATAGACTAATGTGTCGATTTCATGCTGCAATAGTGGTTCTAGATATGAGCGTACCACTTGTAGTGTGTAGGGTTCATAAATGCGGTTTTGCTCAATTAGCGGTACAAACTCTGGGCAACTCACTTGCCAAACTTGGACATTGGGATTTATCTCTAGGATAGCATGGCGATAGGCGTTGCTTTTGGCGGTTGCAGCAGTGGCAATAACACCAATGCGCTTTCCACTGTTAACTGCTGCTCTTGCTCCCGGTAAGATCAGACCGAGAATTGGCATAGAGAATTCCTCACGTACCGCCTCCAGGGCTAAGGCCGAACTCGTGTTACAAGCCATAACGACCATTTTGACATGCTTTTGTTGCATCCAGGTGAGAATTTCACGTGCAAACTGTAAAATTTCTGTTTGCGAGCGAATCCCATATGGAAGTCGAGCTGTATCCCCAAAGTAAATAATCGATTCATTAGGGAGTTGACGGTAGAGTTGGTGTAGAACTGTTAAACCACCTACACCACTGTCAAAAATACCAATTGGGGCACGTTGCGGTGCTTCAGAAAAATCATAAAGATTACCTTCAAAGGTAAAAGATGAAAACACAGGCGGATATCGTTAATTTAATAAGTTGTTAGTGGTTAGTTGTTAGCTACTAGTGATGAATCGTTAATGGTTAGTTGGTAGTTCTCAGCGCTTAGTTGTTAGTGGTTAATTGTTCCACTCACGACTACCCACTACTGACCCTAGTGGAAACGGTCACGCCTTAGAGCTATGGAGTACGCAAGCGAGTGCACGCCTTACGCTTATCGGGATGCGTCTGGTAGAGGAGATACGCCACTTTGCTTATGCTGGGGAACCATGAACAACGGTTCCACAATAAACGTGGAAATCACCAAAACCTCGGCGACTACCCACCGCAAGTGGCTCACTATCTACTTACCTTTGCCGCAAGTACAGTAATATACCATTAGCGATTGCCTCTGCCATTCTATTTTGGTATTCAGGGCTTCCCAGCCTAGGATTATCCTCCTGACCACTCATGTAACCTGTTTCTACTAAAATCGAGGGCATAGAACTTTTTCTGAGAACATAGAACCTTGCTTTGCGTACTCCCCGGTCTTTGAGAGTGGGGATACTTCGGAGAATGTTACTGTGGACAACACGAGCCAAATCTAGCCCACTGTCATAATAGTAAGTTTCCAACCCATTCACGTCAGGACGACGATCAACAGAGTTAGCGTGAACGCTGACAAATAAATCAGCATTTGCTTGAGTTGCCATATCCACCCGTCCCTGAAGGGTCACAAAGTAGTCAGTATCACGCGTGAGTGCAACCTGTACGCCATTTTGCTGTAAGATGCTCGCTATTCTTCTGCCAATAGGTAAAACAACATCTTTTTCCAACAGTCCACCCAAACCAGGAGCGCCAGAATCGTGACCGCCATGTCCTGGATCAATAACGATGACAACGCGTCCATTAGGCACGCGGGGACGCGGCATTGGCTGCGGCATTGGCTGCGGCATCATCTGCGGCATTGGCAGCTGATTGTTCGTCATTGATCCTAAGGATGATGGTTGTGGGTTTGATCGTGGTAAGGGAGGTAAACTAAAACGGGGAGTTAATGGAGAAAAGGAGCGTTGTAATTCTAAAGACAAAAGCTGACTAGTTAGTTGATTGAGTTGTCCAATTCGCACACCTCCTGCTGGTTGGATGTAGACGGCAACACTACGGGGGTCTTGTTGTTGCAGGCGTACGCGCAGAACTGGACTACTAGCGTCAAATCGTGGTCCTCTAACGCTACCTGCCAACTTAGCATTGGGAATGATGATCCGATATAGACCAGAAGCTCTATCCCAACCACTATTAGTAGACGAGAGAGGTTGGTCGCCTCTAATAAGGAGTTGCCCACCACTAGCAGTCAGTTCTACAGACTCAATTGTAGATAGTGAGTCACTTGCTGGCGGGGTTTGGTTGGAGCTTCTCTGGGTGACATTCCCAGCTATGTTTGAATTAGGAAGATTACTACTATTACCCGTAGTCTCTGTGGATAATTTGCTTGCATCACCATTAGGCAGAAGTACTAAACCGCCGAAGCTACTCACGCTTGCTCGCCAGTCAGGGCTACTTTTGTCTACCCACAGCGTCATACGAACACCAGTAGACGTTGTTCTTAGTTGAGTGAATTCAATACGTTTTATACCGTACTTATTGACTGCTATATTCTGCTGTGAAAAACGTGGTGACAAAGATGCACCAAGTATATCGATATTAAAAGCACTCTTGTCACTGCTGCGAAATGTCTGGATTTGAGGATTTGGACCATTTGTGCGGACAAACAAACCATCACCTGTAACACGTAAACTCTCAATTTGAGTCAATCCTTGAGCATTGCTGATAAGTGTTTGTTTTTGCGTTGACCTATCAGTAGGATTGACAACTAAATCTTTACTTGGTGTTGAATCAGTATTGACAATTACGTCTTTAGTGGCTGTGGAGTTGTCAGGCTTTACCACACTATAGACATTAAAAGAATTGTTGCCAGAAGATGAAGGAACTTGTTCAACTTGTGGAGTTGGTAACTGTACTACCCAACGATTAGAACTTTTGCCTTCAAATTTCACCTGCTTTGGATCGAGGCTATAACCTGGACTAAGTTCAATGACTATACGAGTTGTTTGTCCATCAAACTGACCGACACGAACAGTACGAATTGCACTACTATTCACCGGCTGAATCAACTGCGAACGTCCAAAGTCGGTTCCAGGCAAATCAATAACCACTCGGGTGGGGTTGAACAGGAGTTGCGCTTGGGGTTGAACAGCACCTTCAGTGTTGATTTCTAATCGGTTTTGACTGGCATCAAAACGCCAAAATTGTAGTTTCGCAGCTTGGGCTTGCGATTGTAGCATGAAGACAGTAGTAGTTGCAACAGTAACAGGTAATAACCAGTTCATTTTCACAGTCTTTTCTCCTGATTCGTACTTCTGAGATCTGTCAAGATGTCAAAGTCTAGGGAAATCCTCACACTAGCACCGCTCAAATCTTAGCGGCAAATACGTAATTAACTCGTAGAAAGATCTTAATAGCGCTCAACTGTGGCATGCCCTCTCAGTTTGTGTATGCTTTTATGGCACAGAAAATGCAGTTTGCAAAGCATAATCATCACACCAATCTAAAAATAATAGAGTAGTCAATCTTGGTCATTTTTGCTTAACTTTGTAAGAACTTTATATTAATTTGTCTGATTCCTAGATATCTTAGACTGTGTTCACTGATCTGGTAAACAGAGCACACTCTCCAAAGTAAAATCTAGGGCATAAAGCGAATCACTCTGTGAAGTAGACCAGACGCTACACCCCACATAAGAGTTCTCAGCAGAACTTAAGGTTATGAGTAGACTTGGACTTTGGCATTAACATAAGACTCATATTGTCAAAAATTATATTTAATATTGAAACAAAATAGTAGTTTCCGATCAGATCGTGTTCCGGTGTCAGCAATTACCAGACTCCACACATAATTTCTTAGATCTCAGCACAAGAAAGTATTTTATAATACTAAAGGTATCATTATTTACAAAAAAAACCGAAACAGAAGTTCCGGTAAAAGAATTTGCTTAGTTAGTTATAGCAGTCGAAGCGTAGATTAAGACATAAACTAATGAGAAAATACGGGCACTACAATACTTCAAAGCCTGTTAAGCGTTCCCTGCTATATAAACTACTGAGGCAGTTATCAAAGTTTCAGACACTGATAACTGCCTCAGTAGTTGTTTTAAAGCGGTACGAATTTGTACTTTGGCATTTCAAGTATTTTACTTTTGCTTTAAGTACTGAAGAACACCATCAGCAATCCCCTCTGCCATTTTATTTTGATACAGTCGGTTGGACAACTTAGCAGCGTCCTCACGACCAGTTAAATACCCTGTTTCCACCAAAATTGCTGGCATAGAATTTTTTCTTAAGACATAGAATCTAGCTTTGCGCACGCCACGGTCTCTCACATTGACACTTCGGAGAATGCTCTTATGAACGATCTGAGCTAGGCTTAAACCGCTGTCATAATAGTATGTTTCTAAACCACTCACTTCAGGACGATCATCACCTGCTGAGTTCGCATGGATACTGACAAAGACATCAGCATTGGTTCTCTCTGCTATGTCTACCCGTCCTTGAAGAGTGACAAAATAGTCTGAGTCACGGGTTAGTATTGCTTGGTAACCACTTCGGTCTAAAATTTCTGCCACCCTTTTGCCAATAGGCAAAATAATATTTTTCTCTTGAATACTACCAATACCAACTGCTCCAGAGTCTTTACCGCCATGTCCTGGATCAACGACAACGACGACTCGTCCCTTACGAACAGGAAGCTTCGGGCCTACAGGCTTGATTGGCTGTAATGCCAAAGGCTGTGGGTTTTGTCGTTTTATGGGTGGTAAACCAATGGGTGGTTTGATAGAAGGGAGACGTTCTAATCCCAAAGACAAAACCTGACCATTCAGTTTGTTAACTTGCCCAATTCGCACTCCTAATGCTGGTTGGACATAGACAACAACAGTACGGGAGTCTTGTTGCAGCAAGCGCACGCGCAGAACAGGGCTACTAGCATCGAAATTTGGACCTTTGACTGCAGAAGCCAACTTAGCATTGGGAATGGTGATACGAAATTGATTAGATGACTGATCCCAACTAGTACTAGCAGATGAGAGACGTTGATCTGCTTTAATCAGGAGTTGCGTACCACTACTAGTCAGTTCTACAGCCTCAATTGTGGAGATTGCATCGATTTTTGGTGGCTCCACAGCAGGAGTGGGAGGATTATCTGGTGGAGTAATAGAATAACTATTTCTGGGCGACTCACTCGCATAACGATTATTTGGTAGAACGACTAAACCATCAGAAATATCAGAACTGCTTGTGCTTATGCGCCAATCAGGAGTATCTTTGTCTACTCGCAGGGTCATCCGGACTGCTGGTGGTGTTTTTTGCAGTTGAATCATTTCAACTCGGTTGACACCATGTCTATTTATAGATCTATCGCGAGCGCCAAAATTTGGTGACAAAGTAGCACCAGGAATGTCAACGAAGATGGTTTTGCGATCGCGGCTGCGAATGATCTGAGTCTGAGGATTTCCACCACTGGTGCGCAGAAAAAAACCGTCCCCTGTAACTTGCAGACTCTCAACTTGAATTGTGCTTTCTGCAACGACAACAGCCTTAGAAAACTCAGGTTTTTTCTCACCGTCAGAATCTACTGTCACCACATTGTAAATATTTCTTGGCGGTGGGATGACCACTTCTTCACTTTTTGGGCTTGGTGAAGCTTTTGGGGTTGGGGATGCTGGTGAGGAGGCAACTCCCTCAGTTTGTGGCGTTGGTAATTGTACTGTCCAGCGACTGGCACTTTTCCCTTCAAATTTTACTTGCTTGGGGTCGAGGGTATAACCAGGATTCAGTTCAACAACTATACGAGTTGTTTGTGGATCAAATTGACCAACACGAACAGAGCGAATCGCACCGCCTACTGACTCCGTCAACTGGGGACGCCCAAAATCAGTTCCTGGCAAATCAATAACCAACCGCGTAGGGTTGAAAACAAGTTGCGCCTGGGGTTGAACTGGACCTTGAGTATTGATTTCTAATCGGTTTTGACTGGCATCAAAGCGCCAAGATTGCAATTTCGCGCTTTGTGCTGCTTGAGCTGGCGACAATAGCGTCAAAAGACTAGTCGTTACAAAGGTACCAGGTAGTAACCAGTGGGTTTTCACAGTGTTTTCTCCTGATTCGTATTTATGAGAGTCTATGAAGTGGAGAAGCACCCAGAACACAAAACGCAGAATTTAGTACAGTCAACAGTGAACAATTATCAGTAAACAGTGAATTGATAACCCTATGGCTAAACGCCACGCCTTACGGCTGGAACGCCCGTCGCCTAGGGAGGGAGACCCTCCTCATGCGCGCTGGCTCACTGATAACTGAATAACTGACTTCTGAGTTTTTTGTTGGTCAAAGTTTTGGTAAATCTTCACACTATCACCGCTCACAACATTGCTTTGGTGGCACAAGCATCATTTTTTGATTTCATCAAGACATTGTTATAGTGATTATTTTTGAATATAATCCAAATTTGGTGATAGCAAAGCGTGTTATTTACCTAATATCTATTAAGGTTTTACCATTAGGAGTAGCTATTGTTCTGTATTAATCCTTCTTAGATACTAAATTGAATGATTGGCGTCAAATTCTAACACGCTGCCAATAGCTTTTCATGCCGTTATGGCATTTTTTTGTTGTTAGATATTTGATTGAGACCCTCCAGACGACTTCCCGACTTCTTAGCAATTTCCATAAAAGTATCCGTCGGTAGCTAAACACTTCATCCATCAAAAAGAGATTTTTTATATTGTCTGATTTGGTAGTCGTCAATGCACCGACTGATAATACTCCCACTGTTTTATGAGGAAGCATCCCAATACATGTAAAAATACGCTTGTCATTGTGTAGACGCTTTTACTGCTTTGGGCAGGGTGTGAAACGAAGTGCTGCGTATCTGCTGCACAGATGCTCTTACCCACAGCATGACAATGAATTTAGAGAATTGGGATGTTATACCAACCTCTCTATAAACTTACACTTAATATAATTAATCAGAAATGACGGTAAAACCCCAGGATGTAAAACCATATCATTACGAAATATTAAGTGCCACTTCATGGAGATTTAGTATTAGTCTTTTCTGATGTGAACTTGACTTTTCGGTGCACCTGTTTAACTGCTAAAGAAATACCTAATTTTGGATGAGTGAGCAAGAAGGAAGATAAAACAAAAGTAACATTCCTAATAGACTTTTTTCAGAAGTAGGTAAGGGGTAAGGGATAAGGGGGAAAAATCTAAAAATTTTTTCCTTTTAACCTTTCTCCTTTCCCCAAGAAGTGCAAAAATAACTTTTGCACTCTTGTCTCATCTTGTCTAATGAGTGCTGGCATTTAGAACAAACTCCTTTTTTAGTTTAAGGAGACGAAGACTTTGGAATCAAAGTTTCCATTAGTAATAGCAAAAGTACAAAATATTCATATTTTGAAGTTTAGTAGATCATGAACTTGTCGTACAGCAGTGCGGATGATTTTTTTCAGAGGAGAGAAAAAACTGACTGATAAAATTTAAGCGAATCGTAACAGAGTGGAACCTTAATTATGCTAGCTAGCAAAGCACTCCTGAGCTTGCCTCCTGAAGAAAAAACAATCAAATTGGGGAGAACGCCTTGAGCTTTGACTAACCCACTTGGGGTGCGCTGGCTCCTTTGAAGCGTTGTACACCTATGAGGAATAATACGAACCTTGGATGAATGTGCCCGGAAATATCAGAAATTTTGTTGCTGGTATAAACTTCAACTTAAATTAGAAAGAAGAAGATATTACTTAGACAAATTTACAACTCAGTCGTTATCTAAGTACAGACGCTCTAAATCATGCGTCTGTACTCAAGAATTTTACTTATCGTCTTGAGAATCTGGTGATTCTATAACCAACGATTTTCCGGAAGAATTATCTAAAAGCATTTCCTGTATTGCTGTAGCTGTTGTTGGTTCTGGGAATACGAGCCGCAAAAGAGGAGGTGCAATAAATGTTGTCAGAATGACCATCATAATAATAGCCGCCTCCAAAGGTTTCGAGAGAATACCAATGGAAGAGCCAATACCAAGAAACACTAAGCCTACCTCACCTCTGGGAATCATACCCACACCAATTGCTAAACGGTTGATTTGAGGTTGACCAAATACACTGAAGCCAGTGACAACTTTACCTAGGATGGCAATAATTATCAGAAAAACTGCCATGACTAAACCTTCCTGATTACTGGGAATGGCTGGGTTTAAAACCCCTAAATCAGTTTTTGCCCCAACAGTAACAAAGAAAATTGGCACCAGTATATCAGCAATTGGAAGAACTTGCTTTTGCAATTCCACACGCTCATCTGTTTCGTCTAAGACCAAACCAGCAGCAAAAGAACCTAAAATTGCCTCTAATTGAATGGCAGCGGCAAAGTATGCCATCACAAAGGCAAAGATAAGTGCTGGTATCACTAATCCACCACGAGTTTTTAACTTTTTCGCAATTGCTACAAAGGTATTACTGAAAACATTTCCAAGAACAATTGCGCCCACTAGGAAACTACTGGCACTAATGATCAGATAAATGACTTTACCGACATCTACTGAACCTTCTTTTGCAAGACTTGCCACCACTGCTAAAACGATAATTCCTAAGACATCATCAATTACAGCAGCACCTAAAATAATTTGCCCTTCTTTGGAGTTGAGACGCCCAAGTTCTGACAATACCTTAGAAGTGATACCAATACTTGTAGCAGTTAAAGCTGCTCCTGCAAAAATTGCTGGTACTGCTGGAATACCAAAAAAAGCCATTAATCCTACCGTACCAGCAGTAAAGGGTACTACCACACCCACTACCGCTACCACACTCGCTTGGACACCTACAGCTACCAAATCTTTGATGTTTGATTCCAAACCAATTTCAAACAGCAGAATGATGACACCAAGTTCTGACAATACGGAAATGACCTCAGACTGCGTTTTAAACACAGCATCAGCAGCGGCTGGATTCAGACCACCAGTGGTTTGAAGGAAAGTCATGATTAAAGAGTTGGAACTATCTGCGCCCCCTTCTGGAAACACTAATAGATGGAGGACAGAAATACCTACCACGACACCAGCTACCAGTTCTCCCAACACTGGCGGTAACCCAAAGCGGTTTGAAAGTTCTCCGCCAACTTTACTAGCAAGGTAAATGACGACCATGCTCAGCAGCACTGCTGCTAGTACTAGTGAACTATCTGCTGTTTCTGTCGCGGTTGCGAATAAGGGTAATGAGAAGGTTGTGAAATCTAACTGCATTGATTATTCTGGAAAATCCTTCCCTCTAATTTACAAGTTCATTGAACACTACACTCATAGAGGCGCTACAAAAAGCATTGATAAATCAATTCATGCCCCCTGTTAATTCGATAAAGCGCTGCCAATGAGACTGTCATACTGGGACTAGAGATAGTCTGCAAGAGGGGTGGACTACTAGGGAGCCAGATGCGTGGCTGTTGGGAAACCCTCAAAGCAGCAGGTTGTCGTCACCGCCTGCGCCGTGCTGGTTCACCAAATCACCAGTTTCCATCGTACGCAGATGCTTAAGAGCCAAACGCAATTGCTAACTAATCCCAAACTGTATTGCTATCCCGTTCTAAATAGCAGTAGGAATACTCGTCTGGTTCTGTTTTCAGCAGCCAGTATCCCATAAATTTTCTCCTTCAATTGTTTGCAGTTAACAGTTAACAGTATTCCAATAGCTATTTTTCAGTTACTAAAAATGTAACTGCTTAGACTTTAGACAGTAATCGTGTCAAAGTAAAAATACCTCCTATTTAGACACACTACCGCTTGTGTGTTCTCCAAATGGATAGGGAGTGTTAGTTGTGTGTTGTTTCTTGTTAGCAATGAGTGGTTAGTTTTTGGTTCAGCCTAACCACTCAGGATTTTTCACAACTTACTAGATCTTCATAGATGAATAATTTTTAGAGGAGTGAACGTTTTGTGAATACAAATGCTATATTTGGTTCTCAGTTAAATGCTGGGAACCGGTGGAAATTTCTATTTTTAGCGTTGCTTGTATATATAAGTAGTACCCAACCTGTTTTGGCGCAGCAGAAAGAGACGATGTTGCGTACTTTGAGTGTTAATGGTCGTGGAATGGAGACCATTCCTACAACTTTGTCTCAAGTCAGTTTGGGAGTAGAGGTTCAGGGAAAAACAGCACAGCAGGTACAACAAGAAGCTGCTCGCAGGTCATCTGCAGTGGTTGCTTTAGTAAAAAGCCGTAATGTGCAAAAATTACAGACCACGGGGATTAGTCTCAACCCAGTATACAGTTACGACAATAAAGTGCAGCGGATTACAGGCTATGCTGCTTCTAATGTTGTCAGTTTTCGGATTCCCACTGAACGCGCGGGTACTCTGTTAGATGAAGCGGTCAAAGCTGGTGCGACTCAAATTAACGGCATAAGTTTTGTTGCTAGCGATGAGGCGATAACCCTTGCTCAACAACAAGCATTAAAAAAAGCCACTCAAGATGCTCAACAGCAAGCTCAAGCAGTTTTGAGTACTTTGGGTTTCCAACCTAAAGAAGTTGTCAACATTCAAATAAATGGAGCCAGCACACCTCCACCACCAAGACCTGTATTACGTGCCGAGTATAGTAAGGCAGCAGCATTAGATGCTTCCACCCCTATAGTCGGTAGTGAGCAGCAGGTGGAAGCTACGGTGACATTACAAATTAGTTATTAGTCACCTGTTTTGACCGAGACAATTTTAGATTTTGGATTTTGGATTAAAGCTTCGGCTTCGCTCAGCTTTAACCCTTAGCGTTCGCCCTTGGCGTGTCCGAAGGACTCAGCCGAAGGGTTAAAATCTAAAATCAAAAAAAAGGTTTCAAGCCCCTGACTTGAGTCGTGGAGAAAAATAAATTTTCTTGGGATCTCAAGCCCCTGTCTTCGGTGATATGGGGTCAATCCTTCGGCTAAGCTCAGGGTTAATCTAAAATCTAAAATTCAAAATCCAAAATTGATTGACTTTTTACTAAATTAGAAATTATCAGGACTCATATCTACATCCGCATCTTCGACATCCCGTTTAGAACCTAGCAGTTGCAGCTGATCCACGATGATAACGGGTGTGGAGCGATTTGCTCCTGTGGCGCGATCGCTCCAACTATCAAATTTTAAGGAACCCTTAACAGCAATTTGTTTGCCTTTACGCACGTAATCACCTGCTACCTGCGCTGTTTTTCCCCATAATTCCAGATTAAACCAATCAGTATGTTCGCTGTCTCTTGTACGCCGATTGACTGCTAGTGTCAATTTACACTTGACACTACCTGACTCGAAATACTTCATATCCGGGTCAGTTCCTACACGACCAATGAGGGTAACGATATTTATGCTCATGTGCAATTTTCAGTACAAATGTATTTGTATTGTGAATACCATAGTAGCCAATTGCTATATTGTCTAGCATTGCGTTCCATAAAAAATAATTACAGTTGCCAAACACATGATATTAATCACTCTGTGGAAACTCTAAAACAATACGGATACACTTATGCCGCCTAGGAATATAGAACAATGGAAGCCTGAGACTGGTCAAAGATTACGAAAAATATATAAAAAGATAATCTAGTTTACTGGACTCAGGTTAAAAAACATAATACGATCCTGCACAATTCTCATTTGTGGCAGTACTGAAAAAATATCAAAATTAGGGGGCCAACGCGTGGGTCTTTTTAGTAAATTTTCCTTATCGCGGGATATGGGTATTGACCTTGGTACCGCAAACACCCTCGTTTATGTATCAGGTAAAGGCATTGTTCTGCAAGAACCTTCCGTAGTGGCGATTGACCTAAACGAAAAGGTTCCAATAGCAGTTGGAGAAGAAGCAAAAAAAATGCTCGGTCGCACACCTGCGAATGTAATTGCAGTGCGCCCCTTGCGTGATGGTGTCATCGCTGACTTCGATACAGCAGAAGTGATGCTAAAAAGCTTTATCCAAAGAGTCAACGAGGGCAAATCTCTAGTATTACCAAGAATTGTCATTGGTATTCCTAGTGGGGTAACAGGGGTAGAAAGAAGAGCTGTCATGGATGCGGCTTCTCAAGCTGGGGCAAGAGAAGTTTACTTGATTGATGAACCAGTGGCTGCAGCAATTGGGGCAGGACTACCTGTCACTGAAGCAACAGGCAATATGATTATTGATATTGGTGGCGGGACAACAGAAGTTGCCGTGTTGAGCCTGCAAGGGACAGTGCTTTCTGAATCAGTACGTATTGCTGGAGATGAACTGACCGAAGCCATCATGCAGTATCTGAAGAAAGTTCATAACCTAGTCATAGGGGAACGTACTGCTGAAGACATCAAAATTCGCATAGGATCAGCATATCCCACTCATGATGATGATGAGGCCATGATGGAAGTTCGAGGCTTGCACCTGCTTTCTGGTTTACCGCGAACTGTCACAATTAAAGGGCCAGAAGTACGTGAAAGTATGTCGGAACCTTTGTTGGTGATTATCGAAGCGGTGAAGCGGACTTTGGAACGCATCCCGCCAGAGTTGGCATCAGATATCATTGACCGAGGAATTATGCTAGCTGGTGGAGGTGCGCTGCTCAAAGGAGTAGATACCTTAATCAGCCATGAGACTGGAATAGTAACGCACATCGCTACTGACCCATTAAGCTGTGTTGTTATGGGCACAGGTCGTGTGTTAGAAAATTTCAAGCAGATGGAAAGAATTTTCAGCGGGCGTTCTCGCAATATGTAACACAAGCGCTATTAGATATTGGGTTCGATAGCGTTGCGGGAATCCAATATCTTAATTTATATTACAGCTAAAAAAGGTTTCTTATGTTTACGGCACGTCGGTGGTGGGAGCGCAGAGGATTACAAATAGGGTTGCTAGGTATAGTTGTTGGTGGTGCTTGGGTGCTTCGACAAACTCAAGGTGCTCTAATGTTTGAGATATATGAAGGGATAACCCGTCCAATTCAGATGTTGCAGACACCACCTGCTCAAGAAGAACGTTTCAAAGGTGGTCAGCTTTTGGAACTGCAAACCCAGATCACAGAACTGAAAAACCAAAATAAAAAGTTAAAACAGTTATTAAGCTACGTAGAAAAAGAACCTCCATCATCCCGCCCCATTGTCGCGCGAGTAATGACGCGTGGTGCTGACAACTGGTGGCAACAAGTGACTCTCAATCGTGGAAGCCTTGCAGGTATTCAGGAAGGTTATATCGTTAAGGCTGATGGTGGATTGGCGGGTCTGATAGAAAGCGTAACTCCCAATACTAGCCGTGTGCTGTTAATTAGTGATCTCAAGAGTCAAGTTGGTGTAACAGTCAGCCGCACAGGGGCAAAGGGTGTTTTGCGAGGAGATTCCTCTGCTGATGGAGTCCTGGAATTTTATGAAAAAGTCCCAAATGTAAAACCTGGAGACGTAGTTACTACATCTACCTATAGTCAGAAGTTTCCTTCCGGATTGGCTATCGGACGAGTGAAGTCTTTAGATTTAAAGAAACTTCCCGCATCAGTGGGGAAAGTGGAACTTTTCCCGTCGATACGCTCTTTGGATTGGGTGGCGGTATATCCTAAACCACAAACTCAGAAACCAGAAAATGTCGGTTCTGTCAATCAAAAGTCAGAAAAATCTAAATGAAACAATGAGGACTCCTCAATTACAAAGCACTAGCAAAAAGAAGCCAAAACCGCCAAGACGAAAACCCAAAATTCAAATCGTCGCGCTTTCTCGTTGGCACCCGCGCTTACGTCAGTTCACTGATTGGGCGATCATAACTGGATCAGTCATGTTATGCTTACTGATGCTGTTAATCCGAATTCCTGGTATGGAATTATTGGGAATAGGACCAAACTGGCCTGTGATTTGGGTAGTAGCTTGGAGTGTCAAGCGCTCAGCTTTTAGTGGCGCATTCGCAGGTGTTGTTTTGGGTTTACTACAAGATGCTATGACATCACCTGATCCAACTCATGCTTTGAGTTTGGCGGTGGTTGGAAGTCTAACTGGTCTGTTGCAGAAGCAGCGTTTTATACAAGAAGATTTTATTTCTATTGCCTTAATTGTCTTTGGTATGGCACTATGGTCAGAGACAATTTTTGCATCGCAGTTGATTTTAATGGGCGATCGCAATCCGGCAGATGTCTGGGCATATTTTCAAAAAGTCGCTCTTGCCTCTGCCATTCTCAGTAGCCTCTGGGCACCAGTACTTTATTTTCCCCTAAATCGCTGGTGGCAGCAACTAAAATTAGCACAACAGTCATAAATCAGTGAAGAAGAATTCACCAATTCAGAAATCTTCTAACAAAGTACCAAGTGCGGAGTGTGGATAATCTGGGTTTAAACCCACAAAGGAGTGAGGAGTGAGGAGTCAGATTAATTGACTCTTCACTCCTAAATTTTTCTGGAATATACGCATCCTTATAACAAAATAATTCAAGCTAGAGTAAATTCATCTTTTGTAACTACAAGATTATTACTCTCTTGCTAAGAATTATGGATAATTTACCAATGATCGCTCAACCAGATGCTTTGATTGCAGGGTCAGGATTTCACGATGATTCACATCCAAAACAAACACTGGGAAGTGACTTTGACCACGCTATGATGCGGCGGTGTATAGAACTCGCCCGTCGCGCTTTAGGACGCACTTCCCCAAACCCAATGGTTGGGGCGGTGATTGTCAAAGATGGCGAGATTGTTGGCGAAGGGTTTCATCCGCGTGCTGGTGAGCCGCACGCAGAAGTTTTTGCCCTGAAAGCAGCAGGTGAAAATGCTGGTGGAGCAACGATTTACGTGAGCTTGGAGCCTTGCAATCACTATGGACGTACTCCCCCTTGTTCAGAAGGATTGGTAGCCGCTGGGGTCGCTAAGGTGGTTGTGGGGACGGTTGACCCTAATCCACTTGTTGCAGGTGGTGGTATCGCCCGTCTACGGGCTGCGGGGATAGAGGTTTTGGTGGGAGTCGAAGAGCAAGCTTGTAAAAAGTTAAATGAAGGCTTTATCCACCGCATTCTCCATCATCGACCTTTTGGTATTTTAAAATATGCCATGACTTTAGATGGCAAAATTGCGACGACGACTGGTCATAGTGCTTGGGTGACAAATAAGGATGCTCGCAGTGAAGTTCATCAATTGCGAGCTGGTTGCGATGCGGTGATTGTTGGTGGAAACACAATTAGACAGGATAATCCTTATTTGACTAGCCATCGCGAAGGAGCACATAATCCCCTGCGGGTGGTGATGAGCCGCAGTTTGGATTTACCTCAAAACGCTCGTATCTGGGAAACTGCAGAAGCTCCCACTTTGGTTTTCACAGAAAAAGGAGCTAATCCCGATTTTCAAGAGTTGTTGCGGAACCTGGGAGTGGAAGTGGTGGAGTTAACACCACTCACACCAGATAAAGTGATGGCGTATTTATACGAGCGAGGATTTTGCAGCGTGTTATGGGAGTGCGGTGGTCTTTTAGCTGCTAATGCGATCGCCCAAGGAGCAGTACAAAAAGTTTTTGCTTTTATTGCTCCTAAAATCGTTGGTGGTGCTCATGCTCCTACACCTGTGGGTGACTTAGGTTTGACCTCCATGAGTGAGGCGCTATCCTTGGAACGTGTAGAGATACGGGTAGTTGGTTCTGACTGTTTGGTAGAGGGTTATTTGCCGAGTCATCAGTTATGAGTCATATGAGTCATGAGTCATCAGTTATGACTTTTGACTTTTAGGAATACTGACGTTCTTGAGCCAAATCACGGATCAGTGCTAGCCGAGATTTAACGTAGTCACTGAGAAAATCGCTTTCATGACAATCTAGCAAAGCTTGGGTTTTGATTTGTTTGACCAACCAGTGAACCAAGCTAGCATCATCGAGCTGCAATAGCGTCTTAGTTTGTGTAGTTTCCACTACAGACCAAAGCTGACGCATAACTTTGGGAGTCATTAGACCTCCATTGAAGATAGCCAGTGCTGTTTTCAGGATACACAATTGTGGTAGTAGGTTTTAGTCTTAATGTAGAGGCTGACACAAGTGTTATTAAAAACTTAATATATTGAGTTATAAGTTGATAATCATTCAGGATTAATAGTTTTAAATAATACCTGAACAAAAGTAGTATTGTTTTGCGCTGCATGAGTTTTGACTTTTTGCTTGTGTTGTTCTGCGTCTCAACGTCTACCTGTGCTGTACGTTCGCTTATTTTTCAGATTTTAGACAATTTTGTAAATACTTGTTAAGCACACAATCAATTTTATTTTGATTGAGTAGTGAAACCAAATATGCTGATTGCCCAGTTTGAGAAACTTGGTTTTTTCAAGCTTTACTTTTGTTTACAAATAACCGATGAAGGAGAGCCAACAAAAAAGCTTAGCCTTCAATAATTGATTGGGCACTTTTTATGGCGATCGCAACTTTTACCCAATACAGCCAGCTACTGAAAAGTTATAGTAGAAATTAAAACTAAGCTTCCACGAGATAATGAGTCTACCTCAGCCAATTGGTCGCCAAAAAGAGGTGCTATATCTACCAGCACGGGGGCACTTCGCTGTTTTAGGAACTGCGGGAAGTGGTAAAACAACACTTGCTATTTTGCGATCAGCTTTTCTTGGTAATCCAAGGACTGAACATTGCGGCAAGACGTTGTTAGTCACATTTAATAAAGCGCTTGTAACTTACCTAAAACACCTTCAAGACATCAAACTAGTCAACGTGAAGATCGAGAACTACCATCTCTTTGCGAGGGGATATCTCGCTTTTCGCAATAAAATGTCTCGTTATGCGATTCTCACTCCAGATGATCGCGAGGCTTTAGTGAAGCAAGCGGTAAACAATCTTTCATGGCAGTATAGTTTGCATCCTCTTTTTGATTATCCTGTAGAGCTTTTTTCAGAAGAAATTCGCTGGATAGCACACTATGGTATTACTACTTACGAAGAGTATCAAAATTTGGATGTATCTAGTGATAGAGAAATGCGTTTTAAGGAGGAAGAACGGGAGTTAGTCTTTGAAATCTACCAGACTTACCTAAACCTGCGTCAGCAAAGCGGTAAAAAGTACGACTGGGACGATATAGCGACTACTGTTTGTGAAGAATTCGATGCAGATACATCAAAACGTTTATATAAGCACATCGTAATTGATGAGGGTCAGGACTTTTCGCCACAAATGATTCGCTCCCTTGCCTCGGCTATTCCTGCAGATGGTTCACTGACGTTCTTTGGAGATGTAGCACAGCAAATATATGGACATCGTATATCTTGGCGAGATGCAGGACTTGATATCCGACAAGTTTGGGAATTTAAACAAAATTACCGGAACACCAAACAAATTGCTAAACTTGGACTTGCTATCTCAAAAATGCCTTATTTTAAAGGTGTCCCCGATTTAGTGGAACCAGTTTCACCACCTGCTGACGGTGCGTTACCAACAATCGTTGAATTTTCTTCTCCTGACCAGGAAATACTGTTTGTCGTGAGCGAGGCTATAGCGCTAGCTAGAATGCAAAGCGTGGCAATTCTTTTTCGCGATCGCCAAGATGAAAAACTTATCGGACAATATTTACCAAAAGGAACTATCCGTCTGCATCGAGAGATGACAACTTGGCAAGCCGGGGCTGGTATTAGATATGGAACTTATCATTCAGCAAAAGGTCTTGAATTCGACGCAGTTATTTTGCCATTTTGTAATAATAAGAAATTACCAGACCCCGAAGCAGTAGAAGCTTTCGGTGAACCAGATGCAAGCGCCCAAGATGGAAGATTATTGTATGTTGGTGTTACCCGCGCTAAAACACGGCTGATTATAACGTACTGCGGTGAAATTACTAGTCTTTTACCAAGTGATACCAGCCTTTACGAGAGGGTGAAAAGATGATTGATTCGATTAAGCGTGAAGCTGAACGTCGCAGTATAACACGTCTTTGTCATTTTACCCCATCGCGCAACCTCGTTCATATTTTGACAGGTGAAACGGGAATACTGGCAACAAAACATTTACAAAAAAATGAGCGCAGTGTTTTTACACAAACCGATTTAGAGCGACTAGATAGGCATGAAGGATACATATGTTGTTCAATTCAATATCCCAATGCTTGGTATTTTGATAAGGCGAAATCAAAGGATATTCTATTCAAAGATTGGGTTGTACTGTTTATCAACCCTAAGTACCTTTGGATGTCTGGTACTCGTTTCTGTCCACGCAATGCTGCATCGGGTTATGGTAGAGGTATTGTTGAGGGTGAACAGGGGTTTAAAGCTATTTTTGCTGATGCTATTCCTGGAGCCTATGGAATAACTAGAAAGCGATCACCTAATCACTTAGTTTGCTGTCCAACAGATGATCAAGCAGAGGTACTAATACCTGACCAAATTGGAATATCTGACATTTTAGCGATTGCAGTACCAAGTGAAACGCAGGCAAAAAACGAAGCAGTACGCCTTGACATCCTGGGTATTTCTGAAGATAAATACAAATTCGTAGTAGCACCAGATTTATTTAATAAATACAATTTAAGCAACTTGATTCGCTCAGGAAAAAGACCAGATGAAAGACCTTGGAAAGTCGGGGAGGAACTATGATTAGTAATGAACAGCACCTACATACAATCTCCCTTATGACAAAAGGACAAGGTGCATTTCTTGGCGCAGCTGTTGGTGATGCGTTGGGATGGTCTCAAGAACCAGAAGCTAAGAGAATTGATAAAAAGACTTCTTCTCCAGCAGAAATTTTAGATAATGGATTCCAACAATGGGTGCGGAAGTCAGGGGGGCAATACTACCCTCATCACGAAGTTATTCTTGCTGGTGAATATAGTGACGATACGCAGCTAATTCTTTGTACTGCCAGAAGCTTACTTTATGGCGCACGGTGGTGGCACCATTTCACTAAGCGGGAATTACCAATTTGGACTTCTTACGAACGTGGTGGAGGAGGAGCAACAAAACGATCAGCGCAGCAATGGCTTGCAGGAATAGAGCCTTGGTCTTCTCCTGATAAGGAGAAAAAGCGATATTTTGGTGCTGGTGGAAATGGTGTGGCGATGCGAATATTGCCTCATTGTTTGTTAGGTGCGACAGAAACTAATTTTGAAAACATTGCGAAAAATATTGTTGCTAATGGTGTTACAACTCACGGACACCCCAGAGCTTTGGTGGGTGGGCTTGCTTACGGTTTTGCCATTTGGGTAGCATTACGAGAGACGAATACTTTGCAATACGGTGCAATTCTTGAAAAAGTTTTATCTGAAGTTAATTATTGGTCTGTTTTACCAGATTTAAATGATATTTGCCCGAGTTGGAAAAATTCAGCTTTCCAAACAACTGATGGACAATATGACGATTCTTGGCAACACACTATTAAGGAGATGTTGCAACTTCTTGAGTTATGCCAAGAGGGAATGAAGCAAGGAGCGCTCTCGATTGAGCGAGAAGTTCTTACTAAACTTGGATGCTTTAATAAAAGTGTCAAAGGAGCAGGAACGGTAAGTGCTGCGGCTGCCATATTTCTGGCATCGCGTTTTGCCGCAAATCCGTTCTATGGTCTTTTAGAAGCAGGATTCGCTCACGGTGCTGACACTGATACGATTGCGTCAATGACTGGTGGAATTCTTGGTGCTATAGCGGGAATTGAATGGCTAGGAAATTACGCAGTAAAAGTTCAAGATGCAAACTATATCCGAGATATAGGAGAACATTTAGCCAGAAACCAAGGCGATTCACAAACTCAACAAGCAGATAATTTCACAATTCAGAAAACGCATCTAGATGCTTTCGTAAAACAAATCGAAGTGTCAAAACCTGCTGATAGTATATTGATTCCAGATGGAAGAAAAGCCCAAATATCAGCTTCTGTAAATCATCAGTCTATATCTAAATCAACTGTGGCGAAATCGTGGAAACTGACTACTGCTGAAGGTCAGTCTTTATATGTCAAAAAGCTTTCACGCCCTAAAAACAACACAGAAATTAACTCTCAGTTAAAATCTATTAGTGTCTCTGAACAGAATTTTGAATTCCAACAAGTTAATATTCTCCATGTAGGAATTGAAATTCCAGTTAGCAATTTGGATAAATCTCGTTTTTTCTATGAAAAAGTTTTAGGGATTCAAGTAGAACAAGAATCAAAGTTGTTGGTAAGATGTGGGAGTATTGTATTAATTAATATAGAATATTATAAGAAAAGACATGGCTTTTCTTCAGGGACTACTAAAGCACCTACTACTCACACGATTGACCTTGAAGTTGAATCACTCGATGAAGCTTATAATAATGTGAGCAAAGTAGAAGCAAAAATTGTAAAAGATATTTCAAAAAACCATGAAAGACGTTACTTTTATTGTCTTGACCCTGATGAGAATCAAATTAGAATTTTTGAAGTAAAGTTTTAATCAAAAATTACAAACTTTATGGCGCTTCATTTTGGCTTCGCTAACAATGTTCTCTCCAAAGGATAAAGCTCCCACTATTTTTTCTTAAGAAAACTTCTTCTTATGCTCATCCCACCAACCAGTGATTAACTCTTTGGCAACACTACGAAAAGGAAATATACTAGACAGCGGCTGGGATTGACAATAGTTCGCCACCTGCCAAAGTTGCATGGCGGTACTATTTGGGCAGAAAGTAATCTTTCGCGTGAGGCTACCGCTGATGATCGTACAGGCGAATTCTGACTCAGGTATGATGGGCAATCTACCTCTAAGCTGACAGAATCGCAGTATATGGCGTGATAATAAAGCCATACAAAGGATGAACAGTCATGATTAAATCGTGGATGGTGATTGGGGGAGTCGCTTTTGTAGTAGCGTTGGGTGCTAACATTATTACTCCAGGCGATCGCAAATGGTTCAAACGTCTGCAACGACCGAGATGGCTCACTTTTGAAGCAGCGATTCCAGTTATTTGGACTATTATATTTATTTGCGGTGCTTGGTCTGCTTATATTGTTTGGGAACAGAACCCAGGAACCACCCCAACTTGGGTGCGCATGGGATTGTATCTACTTCTGGAAATTCTGACTATTGCGTATACCCCTGTCATGTTCCGGCTTCGCAGTCTTAAAGCTGGTACGATTCTCGGCGGCGCGGGTTTTATTGTAGGCATTATATTAACACTTGCCGTTTTACCTGTTTCTGGTTGGGCAGCACTACTCCTGGTTCCTTACTTGCTTTGGAGTCCAATAGGAACATATACCACTTGGGCAATGGTTCGACTGAATCCTCAAGATGCTTAAAACAGTGAACAGTGAACAGTAAACAGTGATAACTAATAACTGATAACTGGTTGAAATATTCCAACCTACGGTTGATTAAACCCAGATGCCAAATTGTGACAATTGCCTTAAATAGATTGACAAAATTATCAAAAAGTGCGTTAACTATGATTCAATCTTGGATGGTAATTGGGGCTGTGACTTTTGCGATCGCAGTTGGTACCTTTTTCATCACGCCTCGTGATGTTAAGTGGTTTGCACAGTTAACTCGCCCCAGGTGGTTGGTTTTTGAGCCGCTGATTCCGTTGATCTGGACTGTTGTATTTGTTTGCGGTGCTGCTTCTGCCAATATTGTTTGGCAAAAAAATCCAGGAAGTTTGATAACTTGGCTCCTGATGGGTTCATTTGTTCTACTAGAAATTATTACCATCTCATACATTCCAGCAATGCTTAGATGGCGGAGTCTTAGAATTGGGGAAATTCTTGGATCAGTTGGTGTGATTTTAGGTGTACTGCTGACACTCTCTGTTTTGCCGATTTCTAAATTGGCAGCGTTGCTACTTCTGCCATACTTGGCTTGGAGTCCAGTGGGAACCTACACAACCGAGGAATTAATCCAGCTTAATCCTAAAGATGCGTAGGTGCGTTATCTATACAATGCGTCCGTAGCGTGCTACCACAGGATTATTTGGATTGGCTTCATTATTCAGCCAAGCCCACATCTGATCTCCTAGGGAAAAATGCCACCATTCTCTTGGATTGCGTTGAAATCCAGCTTTTTCCATAATTAAGCACAATAGCTGGCGATTGTCATGATATTGCTGTGCGAGTGGATCAGAAGAATTAGCAAAGTAGTCTGGATGCGATCGCTCTGACATTTCATCTATCGGCGAACCCATCTCTACAATTTCCCCGGTATCATCTACTAGTGTCACATCCACAGCTGCACCCGTACTATGAGGAGGCGGAGTTTTTTCATCCAGACTAGGTTCAGCCCAAATTTTATAAACCTCCTCCCAGATGGCTTGACTTTTGTCTGGGGATAGTTCATCTGTAGTAAGTCCCGCCATTTGCAAAGCTTCGCCAAAAGCGTAATTCACCATAAACTTTTGCACAGCCACAGGACGATAACCATCAAAAATTTGCAGACGCCAGTGGGGACGCAGCAGCTGGAGGTAATTTTGGGCTGATATTAAGTTCTCAACAACGCTTTCGCGAAGAAAATAAGGAGAGTGTTCACCATAAGGTGCACCCAATTTTTTATAAGGATGAGGAGATTCCACCGCGAACAGTTCTAAAGGAATCTCCACTAACATTTCACCACATTCGATTATTGGTATTTTATGATAAGGTCTCATTCGTGATGTTGACAGCAAGATGACTGTTTTGTTGATGTTCTTGAGGCTTCCGGAACTGGATCGTAGCCACCCGGATGAAACGGATGACACCGCAAGATACGCCGAATTGCCAACCAACTACCGCGCCAGACTCCAAAACGTTCAATTGCTTCAATAGCATACATTGAACAAGTTGGTTGAAAACGACAAGTCGGGAGAAATAGCGGCGAGATAAACATTCGGTAAAAGCGAATCAGCAAAATCAATAATAATTTCATTGCTGTCACCTAGATCTAATAAAGTAGTAACAACAGTTATACTTATCCATTTTGTTGTATCGTTGCTGAATTCATTTTTTGATTTACAGTCTATTCCTCCTGTGTGGGTACAAAGTGCCGCCGTTGCAATTTGGGTGTTACTCATGCTAATTCTTGCATGGGTAGTGAATCGCGCCGCCAGTAAAGATCCAGAAGTTATACGGAAAATAGTTCACATTGGCACAGGTAATGTGATTCTGTTGGCTTGGTGGCTAGATATTCCCCCAATTGTAGGTATTACGGCTTCGATTGTAGCGAGTGTAGTGACCTTATTGTCCTACCAATTTCCGATTCTGCCTGGTATTAATAGCGTTGGACGCAAAAGTTTCGGGACATTTTTCTATGCCGTTAGTATTGGTGTTCTCATAGCCTGGTTTTGGACACTGCAAAAACCTCACTATGCTGTACTCGGAATTTTAGTTATGACGTGGGGAGATGGATTAGCAGCTTTGGTAGGACAGAAAATAGGTCAAAATAAATACAATGTTTTTGGGAGACAAAAAAGTTGGGAAGGTTCCCTGACAATGGCTGTCGTGAGTTTTATTATCAGTAGTTCAATTTTAGTGAGTGTACAAGGGAACCTTTGGCAAACTTGGCTGATATCTTTAACGGTTGCTCTAGTCGCTACTGGCTTAGAAGTAGTTTCGTTTCTTGGTATTGATAATTTGACAGTTCCTATAGGTAGTGCAGCGCTGGCTTATGTTTTAAGCCAGTTGATGGCAAATGGGTAATAAAACCAGTAAACAGTGATAACTGATAACTGTTCACTGTTTACTGTTTACTGTTAAAGGTTGAGAAATATCAACACATCATCAATCAGTAATCGTAGCGCCCGTGACGGTTATATCTGTAAGGGTTACGATATATGTCACGGTCATAAATGTACTCAGGATGGTATTGTCTATCTTGATAATATCTGTTGTAATCATTATGTCGTCTACGGTAATCAATGTACTGTGGATGGTATCCACGACGGTAGTAAGATCTGTTGCTTTGTGAGCAAGGTCTACGATGACGGTAAGATCGACGAGTCTTGTAATGATGACGGTGTTTATGATGTTTTAGTTGTTCAGTGTCAGTCTCCCAATCTGTTTGAGTTGACAAATTATCTTCAACCTGAGCAACTTGTGTTCCTAATTCCTCGTAGTTTAACTGTGTTTTAATTCCTTTTTGGACTGATGCTGTGGCTACCTCTAATCCAAGACAACTGGGTAATAGTAAAGCACTAATTACGAATTTCCAAAACATTGTTTCACATTCCTTATTTCTTGTTCCCTAGCAAAACTAGGGAATGTCTACTGTGAGACTTTGGTTGAAAAAAGGATTTACGCAGTGAAACGAAAAATGAAGGCTGATTCTGCTGAAGGATAACAAAGCCTCTATAAATGCAATACCATCCGCCCAGGATGAAGGGAGTTCTTGGTGAGCGCTATCTTGATTTTTGGAAAAATTTTTATAAACAATAAAAATTTACAGCAATTCTATTTCATTTGTGTGAAAGTGCCTGCGCCTAAGCCTAAAGCGTTCTGCAGGCATACGCATAGTCACTTTGGAGAAACTAAAAGTCAGGGCATAAATTCACTCGTATTGCCGGATAAGAGGCGAAATGCCTACACTTACCCAAGCAATAGAATAAAAGTGGTTTTTAGCACCCACCGTAGTTTTGGCAGTAGCAATAATGATTCGTGAAAATAGCTCCCCGACTTCAAGTTAGAAGCCGGGGAGCTTGTTTTTTCAAAACTTTTTTCTTGCCTTGATACCTTCTGCAGTATGCCTCATGCCTTGGAAGGAGTGTCAGATAGGAGTATGTCACACATTTCTTTACCAAATGTCTGCTGTCTTCTTGTTATAAGGGTCTCCTGTAAATGGTTGTACGCCAGTATTGGGATATGCATCGTCTGACGGTGCAAAAATACGCATCGCAGCCTCAGAAATGTATTGGGTGACTTTAGCAAGTATTTCGGAGATAGCCATAATATCAAACCCCCATTTTTGTTATCGCTTCACTTGCGATATGTCTTCTAATATATCTACTCTAGTTCTTCACATTCTCTTTGGTTGCGATTGGCAATATATCTATATTTTCTGCAATAATCAGTGATATATAGTTGCAATACTTTAGATTAAAAAAACAGTTCAATAAACAATCAAGGATAAGGGAATAAAAGTGTCAGTCAGATGATTTTTTATCTTTCATCCTCCGTTCGGCATAGTTTGACATTTCACTTCACTCTTTTAGGGATACTATTATTAATAATAAGTATAACTATTAAAATTCATTAAATATTTTACTAAACTAATAATATAGTAGTCGTCAAAACTCTAGTTCCAAGCACTTTCTGATAGCGCTCTTTCAATAGTTGACATTATTTATGGTAAAATTTACCATAAGTCAAAGAAGTATTCTTCTAAGGGCGCTATGTCATGACTAGTTTCCCAAGTTGGAACCATGCATCTACAAACAATCAGCAACAGCAGAACACACAGAATCAAGAACTGACACTTTCTACTATTGATAACAGCCTGCTGACAGACCTTTACCAGTTGACAATGGCGGCTTGTTATGCGGGGGAAGGTGTAGAACAACGATGGGCAAGCTTTGAGTTGTTTGTCAGACGTTTGCCAGAGAATTTTGGCTATTTGATAGCTATGGGGCTGGCGCAAGTGTTGGAATATTTGGAAAAATACCACTTCAGTCCCTCTGGGATAGCGGCTTTGCAAGCAACTGGAATTTTTGCCAATGTTCCCGAGAGTTTTTGGTCACTGCTTGCTGAGGGACGTTTTACTGGCAATGTTTGGGCGGTACCTGAGGGAACAGCAGTGTTTGCGAATGAGCCTCTGTTGCGAGTGGAAGCACCTCTTTGGCAAGCACAACTGGTAGAAACTTACCTTTTGAATACCATAAATTACCAGAGTTTGATTGCGACACGTGCAGCAAGATTACGCGATGTGGCGTCTGAAAATGCAACACTGCTGGAATTTGGAACCAGACGGGCATTTAGCCCGCAAGCGTCTTTGTGGGCGGCGCGTGCAGCACTGGCTGGTGGTTTGGATGCAACATCGAATGTGTTAGCGGCGCTACAACTGGGAGAAAAACCTAGTGGTACGATGGCTCACGCTTTGGTTATGGCACTGTCGGCAATGGAAGGTAGCGAAGACCAGGCATTTACTGTTTTTCATCGTTATTTCCCAGGTGCGCCTTTATTAATTGATACTTACGATACTATTGCAGCTGCCGAGCGGTTGTCTGCAAAGGTTAATTCCGGGGAAATCCAATTAGCCGGGGTTAGGTTGGATTCTGGTGATTTGGTGTCGTTGTCAAAACAAGTGCGATGGCTTCTTCCAGATGTGTCAATTTTTGCAAGTGGCGACTTGGACGAGTGGGAAATCGCGCGGCTTAAGGCTGCTGGTGCGCAGATTGATGGTTATGGGCTGGGAACACGACTGGTGACTGGTTCTGCTGTCAATGGAGTCTACAAACTGGTGGAAATTGATGGGACTCCGGTGATGAAACATTCGAGTGGTAAGGCGACTTACCCAGGACGTAAGCAGATTTTTCGCTCTTTTGAGGGAAGTCAGGTGAAAGCAGACTGTTTGGGCTTGGTGAGTGAAGAACACGGAAGATATGGAAACGAAGAATTTCCCCAATCTTCACATCTGCCTTTGTTGCAGTTGTTTGTTAAGGAAGGTAAACGGGTGCAAGCACAACAGACTTTGGCAGAAATTCGACAAAGGACTGCCACTTCCGTTGCTAGTTTGCCAGACCAGACGCGACGTTTGGAGAATCCCGTATCGGTGAAAGTGGAGATTTCTGAACAGTTACAACAGTTGACTCAAAAGACGAAGAACCTGACTGCACAGTTAGAGAGCGGAGCAGGGAGTAAGGGAGTGAGGGAGAATAATTTTGATTACTAATGACCAATGATTGCTTAATGGTACAAGCCCCCAGATTAATCCTGTGGAATTAATCCAAAATCTAAAATCCAAAATCTAAAATCCAAAATCTAAAATCCAAAATCTAAAATCCAAAATTGTCTGACTATGAAAGTTGCTCTGTTTGGTACGAGTGCTGATCCACCAACTGCTGGACACCAAGCGGTTATTCGTTGGCTGTCAGACCATTTTGATTGGGTGGCAGTTTGGGCGGCAAATAATCCATTGAAATCGCATCAAACCCCTTTAGAACATCGGGTAGCAATGTTAAATTTCTTGATTTTGGATATTGACTCATCAAAGCATAATATTGCTTTGGAACAGGAATTAAGTCACTTGAGAACGCTGGAAACATTAGAGAAAGCAAAAAAACGTTGGTCAGAGGCGGAGTTTACATTAGTGGTTGGTTCAGATTTACTAGCTCAATTACCGCGCTGGTATCGTATTGAAGATTTATTGCAACAAGTACAACTTTTGGTCATACCGCGCCCAAGATATGCAATAGATGAATCTAATTTACATATTGTGCAAAAACTCGGAGGGAAAGTCACGGTTGCCAAGTTTATTGGTCTAGATGTGTCCTCAACAGCGTATCGTGAAAATGGCGATCGCGAAGCCCTGACACCTCTAGTCGTTGATTATATTCACAAAGAGCATTTGTACAAATGTCTACCCGAAAATTTAACTTGTTAAACTATAAGTACTTTTGCCAAGCTACTCCAAATCCTAAACTCAAAATTGCATTCAATTGAAAACGGCTATATGCCAGGACACAACAAAATAAAGATTGTACACGCGCTAAAACAACCACCTTTAGCAGATTTCAAGGTCGGTGTTGATAATGTTATTTTCTCTGTAGATACTGCACAAAATCGACTGCTGGTTCTATTAGTCATGAGACACCAGGAGCCATTTTTAAATTCTTGGAGTCTTCCTGGTACTTTGGTACGTCAAGGTGAGTCTTTAGAAGATGCTGCGTATCGGATTCTGTCTGAAAAAATAAGGGTAAAAAACCTTTATTTAGAGCAACTTTATACTTTTGGAGGACCATCACGTGATCCCCGGGAAGCAAGCGATAGTTATGGTGTACGTTATCTATCGGTGAGTTACTTTGCCCTCGTGCGATTTGAGGAAGCAGAATTGATTGCTGATGGAGTCACTGGAATAGCTTGGTATCCGGTGAAGCAATTGCCGCAACTAGCTTTTGACCATAACAAGATTTTGGCATACGGACACAGGCGTTTGCGAAATAAGTTGGAGTATAGTCCAGTCGCATTTGAAGTGTTGCCAGAAGTGTTTACTTTGAATGATTTATATCAGTTATATACTACAGTTTTAGGAGAAATCTTTTCTGATTACTCTAATTTTCGAGCGCGTTTACTCAAGTTAGGTTTTCTATACGATACAGGAATAAAGGTGTCGCGTGGTGCTGGTCGTCCAGCTAGTTTATATAAATTTGATGCGGAAGCTTTTGCTCCTTTTAAGGATAAACCTTTGGTTTTTCTTTAATTACAAAAATGTATGGATACAATAGCAGCTTGTTGTAACTCTGGCAGACAAACATTATAGAGCGCAACATGTCTGTTAAGAGGACGAAGAGAAGAAAACAAAAAGAGGAAAATGAAAATAGCGATCGCTCAACTTAATCCTACCATTGGTGATTTGCCAGGTAATTCTCAGAAAATTCTGGACGCGGCACGAAAAGCAGTTGCAGAAGGTGCCCGTTTATTACTAACGCCAGAACTTTCTTTATGTGGCTATCCACCCCGTGATTTATTGCTTAATCCTAGTTTTGTTCAAGCAATGGAAATTGCTTTAGAACAACTAGCACAAGATTTGCCTCCAGAACTCGCTGTGTTAGTAGGCACGGTTGAAGAAAATGTAAAAGCACACAAGACGGGCGGTAAAAGTTTATTTAATAGTATCGCTTTGTTAGAAAGGGGAAAAGTCAAGCAAATTTTTCACAAGTGCCTTTTACCAACTTATGATGTTTTTGATGAAAATCGCTATTTTGAGCCAGGTTCAGAAGCTAGTTATTTTACCTTAGATGATATTCGTATTGGCGTCACAATTTGCGAAGATTTATGGAATGATGAGGAATTTTGGGGTAAGCGAAGTTATGTCACGAATCCAATTGCTGACTTAACAATTTTGGGTGTAGATTTGATTGTGAATTTGTCTGCTTCTCCTTATAGTGCTGGCAAGCAGAAGTCTCGCGAAGCAATGCTTAAGTATAGTGCAGTGCGTTTTCAGCAACTGATTCTCTATGCCAATCAAGTCGGGGGAAATGATGATTTAATTTTTGATGGTAGAAGTTTTGCTTTGAATCGTCAGGGTGAAATAGTCTGTCGTGCCTGTGGTTTTGAAGAGGATTTGAGAGTTGTGGAATTTGATGAGGTGCAACGAGATTTGCACTCAGGTTCTATAGCACCAGAATATGAATCTCAAGATGAGGAAATTTGGCACGCTTTGGTTTTAGGATTGCGAGATTATGTTCGTAAGTGTGGCTTTTCTAAAGTTGTGCTGGGTTTAAGTGGTGGAATAGATTCTTCATTGGTGGCGGCTGTTGCTACCGCAGCATTGCGTAAAGAAAATGTCCTCGGTATCCTGATGCCTTCGCCCTACAGTTCTGAGCATTCTATCAGCGATGCTTTGGCATTAGCAGAAAATCTTGGTATGAAAACTCATATCCTACAGATAGGGGAGTTAATGCAAGGCTATGACGAAACGTTAGCTGAGTTATTTGCCCGAACAGAGTTTGGACTGGCAGAGGAAAATATTCAATCCCGGATTAGGGGCAATTTATTGATGGCAATTTCTAATAAATTTGGCCATCTGTTGCTATCGACTGGTAATAAGTCAGAAATGGCAGTTGGTTACTGCACTCTTTACGGCGATATGAATGGGGGTTTGGCGGTGATTGCTGATGTGCCCAAAACCCGCGTTTATTCGATTTGCCATTGGTTAAATCGCAATGATGAAGTTATCCCACAAAATGTTTTAACCAAACCACCCAGCGCCGAACTCAAACCCGGTCAACTTGACCAAGACTCGCTACCGTCTTACGAGGTTTTGGACGACATATTGCAACGGTTGATTCACGATTACCAATCTCCAGAACAAATTATCGCTGCAGGTCATTACCCAGAAATAGTAAACCGAGTGACTAATTTGGTGGTGCGTGCGGAGTTTAAGCGACGACAAGCACCCCCCGGATTGAAAATTACGGTTCGCGCCTTCGGAACTGGTTGGCGAATGCCTATTGCTAGTAAATGGGCGTCTTTGCAATTCAAAATTCAAAAAAAGATTCAACCTGTTTGAATGAGCGAATCTTGAATGTTTGAGAAGGAAGATCCCTACTGGATTTACAATTCTTTGATGGTGTAAAAAGTATTGCTCAAATTATGGCGAATCAAACTCCAATCCCTGTTGTTGTCATTGGTGCTGCGGGCAAAATGGGTCGCGAGGTCATCAAAGCGGTGACGCAAGCAGCAGATATGAATCTTGTAGGTGCGATTGATACAACAGCTGAATATCAAGGTCAGGATGCAGGGGAACTGGCGGGTTTAAGTGAACCTTTGGAAATTCCAATTACCAATCAATTGGAACCGATGCTGGCGTTTGCATCTCAAGGAAAACAGCTAGGGGTGATGGTAGATTTTACGCATCCGAGTTCAGTGTATGACAATGTTCGTAGTGCGATCGCCTATGGTCTTCGTCCGGTTGTGGGTACCACTGGCTTAAGTCCAGAACAAATTCAAGATTTAGCAGAATTTGCTGATAAGGCAAGTACGGGGTGTTTAATTATTCCCAACTTTTCTATTGGTATGGTACTACTCCAACAAGCAGCAGTTGCGGCTTCTCAACATTTCGACCACGTGGAAATTATTGAACTGCATCACAACCAAAAAGCTGATGCCCCCAGCGGGACAGCAATTCAAACTGCTCAGATGTTAGCAGAAATAGGTAAAACATATAACCAGTCTCTTGTGGAAGAAACGGAGAAATTACCAGGAGCACGAGGTAGTCAAGCCGAGGAAGGCGTTAGAATTCATAGTGTGCGTTTACCAGGACTGATTGCGCATCAAGAAGTTATTTTTGGTGCAGCGGGTCAAATTTATACTTTGAGACATGATACGAGCGATCGCGCTTGCTATATGCCAGGAGTATTACTAGCAATTCGCAAAGTCCTCCAGTTAAAGTCGTTAGTATATGGATTAGAAAAAATTCTTTAACAGTGAACAGTGAACAGTAAACAGTGAACAGTAAACAGTGAACAAGGGGTGGACGAGTCCGTTTCGTACCTGATAACTGGTACTGCGTACGTAGCTGATAACTGGTAACTGGTAACTGGTAACTGATAACTGATTTAAAATACCTAGCACTCACCACTTACAACACAGCACTCATGATCGTCCCATTAACTCGCCAGAAATTTGAACAACTCATTCCCCTGATTGCCACTGGTCCGCAGTACAAATACTACTGGGGGAAATTTCCAGACTTTTTACAACGGCTGCTGATTTCTGTCGTGGCAGTAGCTGTTGTTTTCGTGATTAAAGTCGTTCTGCGGGTTGATTTTGGTGGAATCATCTTTTTGCTCGGGCTAATTGGTGCCCTTTACTGGCTGTGGGGACCAGTGTTTTGGGCGAGTATGCGGAATGTGAAAAGCCGTCGTTGTAAGTACAGCGGTTTTCTCCGTGGTCGAGTGCTGGATTATTGGATTGCAGAAGAGTTAATGGGTAAACAGGAAACCGTTGATAACAAAGGCGATTTGGTGATTGTCGAAAACCGAGAAAAACGCATTCACTTAGAAATAGGTGATGATACAGGATTTACGGCTGAGTATAAAGCACCACTGCGTTCTGCCTACAAAGTTATTGCTCGCGGTCAGAGGGCAGAACTATTGGTGATGTCGAATCGCCCAGATTTAAGCAGTATTGATGAAATTTCGGATATTTATATTCCTAGTCGCGACTTGTGGGTGAGTGATTATCCTTCTATACGACGGGATTTCTTTACTGAGGTGAGTAGCCGCCTGCGCCGTGATGAAGAAGATGAAAGACCGCGTCGCCGTCGCCGTAGGGTGGAGAGGTAGAAGCGGTTTGATTTTCACTCTTCTTGACTTTTGCTCTTTGGTTTAAGACTCAGCACTAGAAGACTGACTAAAAATAGGGGAAAGGTAAGCAACTAAAGCAGCGATGAGAAAACCGGAAATGTTGCGAACCAGGGGTAGCCATTCGTTTGTTCGTGTGACTACTGGTCCAATACCGAAAGAGATAAATAAGATTCCCCATAAAGGCGAGAAGATTAAAGCCCATTGCCAAGCAACAATTTGTCCTTCGCGACGAGGTTGAGCTGCTAATCCACAAATGACTCCACCAATAGCAGAAGAAATCAAAGTGAAAATCCACTGCTCGCGTGGTAATCCGGGAACGACAGCGCAACCTCCCCGAAGCAAACAAGTTTTCACTGTTTCCATTGCTTGTAGGATGGCTTGGTCTTCCCCTTCTTCTCGCACAAAGTACAAATTGCCAAAGCGGGTTTGTAATTCAATCCAGAAAGTACGCGGTAGAAGATCATAAACAGCGTCACCCACACTAAAGCTGAGAATGTTACCGCCACGGGAATCAGCAACTAGCAAAACGCTTTTGTCATCCAAACCCCAAAAACGAATAACTGCTCGACCTGGAGTACGGTCATATTGAGTTAAGACTCGGAGTTTCCAGCCAGTGTCGGTTTGAAATTGTTCTAGTTGCTTAACAAGATTTTCTTCTTGAACGCTGGTAAGAGACTTAGCTAAGTCTACAACTGGAGTTGGGGTATCAGGTAATAGTTCGGGATTGTCATAAGCGTATGCGCTGGGAGAATGCGTCATCCAAATTGACCCAGCCAGGAAAAATACTGTTACAAAAGCCAGAATTCGTTTCCAAAGACTTTGCTGCATGAGCTTTTATATACAAATCTCAACAGGAAAAGTGAACAAGTTGTTTTAAAAGAGTACTGGAAAAGTGAGACTTCTTTACACTTTTTAACTCTAATCTAATCTAATATCTCAGATCTAGAACTCACTGAGCAAGCTTGTCTGTAAGGTTGGGATCTGAGAATAAGGGCGCAATGCCTTGCGCCCTTATTCTCATAGAGATTTACACACTCTATTCTTTATCAGACCAATTCTCAGATTCTTTCTGACGGTGGGAATCCTGTTCATTAAAACTGTTTTCCCAATCACCAGCTTCGTTGTAGTCTTTGTAATCGTTGTAATTATTGTGAGTGCGGTATCCTTCTGCAGGTGTGAAGCGGTTCTCCTGCCTTAGTAGGGCTTGGCGTTCTTGTAATGTCAGCTTTGCTTTTTGAGATGGCGATAGACGCTCAACTGTTCGCCTTGAAGATTTGGAGCGTGTGAAGGTTTTCCAAGCAGCTTGCACACCAACCATAAAACTGCGCGTGCCTGTTTGAACGTTTTGTGCTTGCTTTTTAGCACTATCTAAACTTTGATCCACTTGTTTAACAACTTGACCAGCACTTTTAACACCTTCACTGACATCATCAGTTAAGTCAGTGATTTCCAAGCTAGTCATGCGAATAGCATCGAGAGTGGGCGGTAACTCTCTATAAAGAGTGTCAAATAATTTTTCTGCACTGCGAGCTGCTCTTGCTAATTCCTGCAATGCTGGTATCGCCGCCACCAAAACAGCACTCAGACTGGCGGCGACTAGGAGTATGGACAGTCCCAGCCAAAACAGGGGGTCAATCACTTTGATATCTTCTACTAATTATCTAAATGTTGAGGAACGGTATCGGACTTTTCTTGAGCATTTTGCTGCTTCATTGCTTGGCTTTCCCGCAAACTAGCATCAATGCCTGCTGAAATTGCCTCCCGCAGTCGGTCTAAAGTATCATCCCAGTTAGAGCGTGCGTTTGCAGAAAGGCGGTCTGCCTGTATTTGGACACTCGTTGAAATATCTTCTGCCAATTCTGGCAAAGCACTGGCAGATTTCTTCAAGAGTTGACGGGTTTCGCGTCCTGTGCGTGGAGCAATGAGCAACCCAGTTAAAGCACCAATGGTTGCGCCTAGCATCATACCGCCAATAAATGATCCAGAACGGTTGTTAGACATTTTTTTGTTTCTCTCCTTACACCCATTCTATGTGGGTTTTCACGCCTTGCAAAATCCAAAAGATTTTATCTTTCTAAATTTAGAGAGACAATTGATTCGCCAGAAAGGTTGCCCTTACTGCCTACTTTCTCTTTTTCACTAATTTTGCTCGGAAGCTCAGAAAATTACTCTGCCAGACTTGCTGTCCAAGTGCAACTAGACTGAAAATCTGTCGCAGCCGCTGGATTTGTAGTCGTGCTGGTTGATCTTTGTGCCGTAGATTATTAATATTCCCAAGACTAGTGTAAAAAGCTTGTGGTGCTGTATATAATACTGCATGGGAACTACGTTCAGCAGCAATAAAGATATTAGCTATTCTTGTCAGTCGCCTCTTCAGTCGCCGCACTCGCCAAGCCACGTAGAGAAGAATCAGCGAGATCAGTATGTTGATGACAACAACGACTGTAACCATTGCTTAATTTTGTTGCACCCACTGTAATTTTTGCTCTTATTATGACTTTAATTGAAGCTATGAAAATCAGTCTGAAGTTGAGTTTTCGCCAGTGTATCAAGCGCTAAGTGGGTTGCTACTAAAGTGAAACAAATTTTTAGATTTCTTTAAGAAGAAGTTAGGCCATGTTTTTTCAAATCATCCACAGAAACCGCTTCCAAGGCTCTAGCGTGGGTTGCTGAGAGGATAACAGGGGGAGCAACGCCAGCCTCAACAGCCTCTTGCCAGCGACCAGCACATAAACACCAGCGATCGCCTTCTTTCAAACCAGGAAATTGATATTCCGGAACTGGGGTACTAAGGTCGTTTCCTCGTGATTTGGTGAATTCAAGAAATTCTGTTGTCATTTGGGCGCAAACAACGTGCAACCCAAAATCCATACCACCTGTGTTACAAAACCCATCGCGATAATATCCAGTCACGGGAGAAGAACAGCACATTTCTAGCTTTGTGCCGAGTACGTTTGTTGCTTCTGTCATCGCCAATTCCTTTAAGTTTGTGTGACTGTTTCTAAGCAATCAAATATAATGCCTCAGTCGTTCGAGTCACGACTTTAGCGACCTTACTTTATGATATAAGAAATTTTCTTAGCCATTTCAAAATCGTGATATAGCAGTCGCCAGGTAGATTAGGACACGAACTAATGAAAAAACACGCTCCCCAAGAGACTTGAAAGTCTGTTAAGCATTTCCTGTTAAGCGTTAAGCGTTAAGCGTTAAGCGTTCCCTGCTATATCTATGAGTTATGAGTGATGAGTTGTCACTTTTGGTGTTCACTCTTCACTCTTCACTCTTCACTCTTGAACGCCAGATGCCAACTCGTGCGGAGACGCTGCACGTTCGCCTCCGGCGTGCGCTTTGCGCTTACAAGTCGGGAAACCCCTTCGGGTGTGCGCAGGGCGCACGCCTTACGGCGAACGCCAGATGCCTGTGTCGGGAAACCCGTCATTCGCACTGGTCTCACCGCCCACAGCGCTGGCTCCTCCTAACTCCTGAGTGACTCCATTGCAAGGCGTACAACAAGGTGACGATGCGGTTCTTTTCCTCGGCTGAAGGTTTCTAAGTCACCAAACTCTTTTAAAAAAGTGTGAATTTGACGGCGTTCGGCTGAACTGAGTGACTTGATTTCTGCCTCTTGACCAGAAAAACGCACTTGCTGAGCTGCTGCTTCAGCTATTGCGCGAATTTGGGCGTCTCTCCTAACGCGGTAGCCGTTCAATTCAACAGTGTAAGAGGCTTGCTCTCCTTGTAGTTGACTTAAGTTGAGAATAGAATTTGCTAGATACTGAATCGCATCTAGCACTGAACCATCGGGACCGGTTAAAATTTCGATTTGTTCGAGTGATAAATTGGTTTCACCAATCGTCAACCAGTAACTATCCTGTTCTGGGGATTCTTCATCCTCAGCGACGGCTATTTCTTTCTCACCTTTTATATCAACAGATAGCCCACTAAGTTGCAGCAGGGTTTTCAACCACTCCTGACCTCGTTTCATTCGACTGTCTGTCATCATTACCCTGTAGTCTTTTTCTTAGAACTTTTTGGTTCAAACGGTAGCGCTTTTTGTTTTGCGCTTTCTTCTTCTTTCTCCTGAGTGTCTACAATTTTTTGTAGTTCCTCGCTCAGGGGTTCACGCGTGAGAATATAGGTTTGCAATGTCTGGAAAATATTACCAATCACCATATACATCAGTACCCCAGCTGGTAGGGGGAAGAACAAAAACATCCCAGAGAAGATCACAGGAGTGATTTTGTTAACAGTGTCCTGCTGCGGGTTGGCATTCGTAGTATTTTGCCCAGAAAGGATTTGGCTAATGTAAAGGGTAATACCAAACATGATGACCATACCGACAATATCCCAGTGAATAACGCCGTCTGGATCTATTGCACCAACTCTACCTAAGGCATCAATAAAGAGAAATCCTTGGTTTGAGGCGAGTCCCGGAATTGTTCCTTGGATTGTAACATCCCCCGGTTGTAAGGCTTCTACATTACCCTGTGCATCAATTCTTATCCTTTCCTCCCCTTTGGTAATTTTCCATTCAGGGATTAACTGAGTATCGGGGTGTTCTGCTAAAACTGCCTGAAAAGGTTTACCCTCCTGAGTTTGATATTCTATCTTCGTATGTTCTCCCACCGCTAATTTGTTGCCTCCAGGAAGGATGGCATTTACCTTAATGTGTTCCCCTTCCGAAATATAAATATTTTGTGGGGGAGTCGCAAAGGCTTGCGGTTGAATTCTTTCTACTTGTTCAGCAGGTAAGATTTGGAGATTAACGCTATAGTTGACACCAGAAAAAGGTGAACCCCGCAAAGTGGCAAACAGTGCCAGTAAAACTGGCATTTGTAGCAGCAGTGGCAAACAACCTGCAAGCGGGTTGCCAAATTCTTTTTGGACGTTCATCATTTCTTCCTGCTGCTTTTGCGGATCGTCCTTATATCGCTCCTTAACTTCTTGCATCCGCTTGTTCATCAGGGGTTGGACGATCTTCATCCGTCGCATATTGCGAATTGAACCAGCACTCAGGGGATAGAGCGCGAAGCGGATTATTAATGTTAATGCTACAATCGCCAGTCCATAGCTAGGCACAATGCTATAGAACAAGTCTATGATTGGCAGCATCACGTTGTTCGAGAGAAACCCGATACCAAAATCCATTATTCTAAATTCAACCTGAGATACTGTAAATTGACATCATCTAATTTATCTAAATCATGATTTAGATTGCGACTAGCGTGCTACTACGGATAGCCGCACATTATATGAATTGGGGAAACCAGAGTAAGGGAGTGAGGGAGTGAGGGAGTGGGGGAAAGTGGGAGTGAGGGAGTATGGGGAAATATTCCTTCCTCCTTCGCTCCCTCTTTCCCCTCATCCTCACTTATCACTGCTTAGCGCCCGCATAATTGGGATTTTTGGCGATGACTTTTTCTTCAATGTAGTCATAAATTTCTCGAAACTTAGGAAGCGCCCGTACTTCCAGACGGCTACCGTCTCTTAGGGTTATAACCATATCCCCCCACATGCCAAGACCACGGGGGACTTTCGCCATTTTGACAATTTCTGAGTAAATGATGTCGCTGCGAGAACGTCCCATCCAACCACCCATGACAGAGATCCTGCGATCAGTGATACGGAAGCGCAGCCACAATGCCCTGACAATCGCCCCAACTGTCAATGGAAGACCAATAATAGTGAATCCAATCAATATACTTATGATCAAATCCCCAATATGTGGACCACCCTCATAATAAACTTCTTCACGAATACCCATTGAACACCTCAGCTTGTTCCAATAACTGCTCTAATTCTTGCAGAAATTGTTGGGTCACGCACTCTATATCTGCTGCTGGTTTCACAACAATGACAATCCGCCATCCTGGTGACATTTTGGGCAACAAGTGATACAACGCTGCTGCAATTTGACGTTTGAGGCGGTTACGAACAACTGCTCGTTTGCTAACCTTTGTGCTAATCGAAATTCCTATTTGGGCTGGAGTCAGATGCTTTTTTACAGTTTCAAGAGCCGTATCACAAGAAGGCTTAGAGGAAGGAGATGGTCGTAATGCTCTCAATGTTATGTGTGAACCATGACGACGGATTCCTTCGCGGAAAACTGCCTGAAAATCTTTTCGGGATTTTAGCCGATTTGCTTTGGGCAATGCCACAACTGCTATGATTAGCTTTTCTATGCCCTAAACGGTCAAACGGTGGCGTCCCTTTTTCCTTCTTGCCCGGATAACGTTTCTACCATCTGGAGTTCGCATTCTAGCGCGAAAACCTGAGGTTCTTTTTCTCTTGCGGCAAGTGCCTTCCAATGTTCTCTTCATTTTTTTATCCTCTTAGACAATTATCATAATAAAAAGTCACGATTGGCAATTATATCATAATGTTTGTTGTTTTTCTCCAGCAGTTATGCAAAAGCTAGAAAGCCATCATCAGTCATTTGTGTATTGTCAATGATAACGGCAAAACTCTAACCGTTGCTGTGCAACCCAGGTAGTGGTAATGTATTTGCCTTGCTTTGACTCACTAATGACTGATGATTCATGAGTCATAACTTAACTAATACTTATGATCCACGTGCCGATGTAGCGTGATAATGGCACATCGCCAGGAGACTGAATTGAGCAGTTAAAATAGAACATTCCCCCAGAAGACGGGTTTTTCACGTTAGAGAGAATCAACTCAACATCGGTACCTGCTGGTACTGGTTCTTGGGGAAAAATTTCAAGAACGTGATTTTCTTTATCCCACTTCACCTCCGATAGTGCAATCTTTTTGCCTTTAGCCTTGACCTCAATTTCCTTGCGGTCAAAGGTTCCTTGGTAGTAATTAGGATAAGAAATCACAAATCGAGCAACTGCTGTTTTCATCTTTTTGCTAGAAACTTTCAGTCTGTATCTGTCCCAGCCATTAGTTTGACCGCCAAAATCTAATCGGAACGGCAGCTGATTTTCGCCTTTGACACCACTAAATATCGTCAACCCTGGCAAACTTTGTGCCCAGCTTATGGCTGGTATTCCAGCTAGCAGACAACTTGTCACGGCTAAAGTAGAGAGTAAACGTCGCATGGTTAAGCTCCTGAGGCAGAAATAGGTCTTTTGTTTAAAATAACTAGGACGAAACGTTCGTAACTAAAACTTTACTACTTAAGATTTAGATATTGGGACGTAAATTGCTAATATAAAGTGTCATTCTCAGTACCGCTGCACAAAACTTTTTTTTAATACTAAGTGTATTGCCATAAAAAAATTGATGAATTTAAAGTCACTGAAAACACGCTTGAAATGTGAATTTGTTACAAAATATGTATAGATATATATAAAATGTTATAAAAATTGAAAAAATAAATATGAAAATTAGTAGTTAACTTGAACGAGATTCGATAAGATAAGTTGTAATCAAGTCAGGGTTGACTAATATTATTTGGGGATAGTTTTTGAGAATTTTACTAATATTGCAATATGTAAAAAAATCCATAAAAATTCTTGAATCCCTAAAAGAAGTTGAAGACAAACACGTAAATTTTGGGGATTGACATAGGATGTGTAATAGAAGCCCCTCTTTTCAAATACATGGGAATCTGGAAACCCTGCAAGAACCAAATTGAAACTTTGCGTAGGTCATTATCGATTTTGAGAGCGAAGGTAAAATTGATTGGGCAAACCAACTGCTAATAGCTGCTGCCCATGCACGAAAAGTGCGCCTATTGCCTCTTAAGAAAAATTTCACAAATTGCCAAAAATAGGTATTTATCTTCAAGGAGATTGCATGAGAATAGCAGTTGCCAAAGAAATTGAAGTCTGTGAGCGTCGAGTTGCCTTAATTCCTGACATCGTTGCCCGATTGGTAAAACAAGGTGTAGAAGTGTTGGTAGAAACTGGTGCAGGTGAGCGGGCTTTCTTTTCTGATGCTGCTTATGAAGCAGCAGGAGCGAAAGTCATCAGTGATACCACTCAATTATGGGGCGAAGCAGATATTCTGCTTAAGGTGAGTCCACCTCAAGAGCGAGAAGATGGACGCTCAGAAATTGACTTACTCAAGGAAGGATCTGTACTCATTAGCTTTCTTAACCCTTTAGGAAATCCTTCCGTAGCGCAGCGACTGGCAGAACGTAAGGTAACTGCTATGAGTATGGAGATGATCCCGCGCACGACTCGGGCACAAAGTATGGATGCTTTATCCTCGCAAGCATCAATTGCAGGTTACAAAGCGGTTCTAATTGGTGCAGCAGCATTACCAAAATATTTCCCGATGTTGACAACAGCGGCTGGAACGATCGCTCCGGCGAAAGTGTTTATCATGGGGGCTGGTGTGGCTGGATTGCAGGCGATCGCCACCGCCAGACGTTTGGGAGCGATCGTCGAAGCCTTTGATATTCGTCCCGCCGTCAAAGAAGAAGTCCAAAGTTTGGGGGCAAAATTCGTTGAAGTCAAACTAGAAGAAGAAACAACCGCCGCTGGAGGCTACGCCAAAGAAATTTCTGAAGCTAGCAAACAGCGCACTCAAGAAGTTGTCGCCGAACACGTCAAGAATGCTGATGTGGTGATTACCACCGCCCAAGTTCCTGGTAGAAAAGCACCTGTTTTAGTTACTGAAGAGATGGTAGCGCAGATGAAACCAGGTTCAGTGATTGTGGATATCGCTGCTGAACAGGGTGGTAACTGTGCTTGCACTGATCCCGGTAAAGATATTGTGTGGAATGGCATCACTATCATTGGTCCCATCAATTTACCATCATCCATGCCAGTTCACGCCAGCCAACTTTATTCCAAAAATTTGTCGTCGTTGATGCAACTGTTGATTAAAGACAAAGCTTTAAATGTCAACTTTGCTGACGACATCGTTGATGCGGCTTGTGTTACCCACGGTGGCGAAATTCGTAACCAACGTGTGAAAGATGCCTTACAAGCTTTAAGCGGTGTGGCAAGTTAATTAATTTTTGTAATAAGTGCTGACGTGTACTTATCACAACTCAATTTGCATAAGGAGTATATCGAGCGATGACAGAAGCATTAATCGCTGCCTTGTTTGTGTTTGTTTTGGCATCCTTTACTGGATTTGAAGTTATCAACAAAGTTCCACCAACCCTCCACACACCTTTGATGTCAGGTTCCAACGCCATTTCTGGAATTGCTGTACTGGGTGCGATCGTGGCTTCTGGTGCTAGAGAGACGAATTTATCAGTCATTTTAGGTTTGATTGCCGTAATTTTGGCAATGGTTAACGTGGTGGGTGGCTTCCTAGTCACAGACAGAATGCTGCAAATGTTCAAGAAAAAGGAGATTAAGGCGTGAGCGACTTTTTACCAACCGGGATTCAGCTAACGTATTTAGTCGCTGCATCCTTATTCATTCTGGGTTTGAAACAGCTGGGATCACCCGCGACAGCACGACAAGGTAATGTTGTTGCAGCTGTGGGGATGCTGTTGGCTATTGTGGCAACAATGCTGGATCAGCATGTGTTGAACTATGAAATGATTTTGGTAGGGTTGGTTATTGGATCTTTGATTGGTATCGTCGCCGCCTACAAAGTCCAAATGACGGATATGCCCCAAATGGTGGGTTTGCTCAACGGCTTGGGTGGTGCAGCATCTGCACTCGTTGCGGTTGCTGAATTTTGGCGGTTGCTAGGAAACGGTGAAGCAATACCTCTTGACGCCAACATCTCTATGTTGCTGGATGTGTTAATTGGTGGTGTGACTTTCACAGGAAGCTTTATTGCTTTTGCAAAACTGCAAGGTATTATGAGCGGTTCCCCAATTACATTTCCTTTGCAGCAACCATTTAACCTCTCGCTTCTGGCTGCCTTTATTGCGGGTAGTGCTTATTTAATTATCAATCCGCACAGCTTACCTGTCTTCTTAGGAATTGTTGCTGTTTCTCTAGTGTTGGGTGTGATGTTCGTCATCCCCATCGGTGGCGGCGATATGCCTGTGGTGATTTCGCTGTTGAACTCGTTTTCCGGGTTAGCGGCGGCTGCTGCTGGTTTCGTGGTGATGAACAATATGTTAATCATCGCTGGCGCATTGGTGGGAGCATCTGGGATCATCCTTACCGAGATTATGTGTAAGGCGATGAACCGTTCTCTGTTCAGTGTGCTGTTCAGTGCTTTTGGTACAGTGGCTGCGTCTGGTGGTGCTGCTGGTAGTGCACGTACAACTGATCAAAGCGTTCGCAGCATTGATCCCGAAGAAGGCGCGATGATGTTGGGTTATGCTCGTTCTGTGGTGATTGTTCCTGGTTACGGGATGGCGGTTGCACAGGCGCAGCACAGCATACGTGAGTTGGCAGATCAGCTCGAACGTATGGGCGTGGATGTGAAGTATGCAATTCACCCCGTTGCTGGTAGAATGCCGGGACATATGAATGTGTTGTTGGCTGAGGCGAATGTGCCTTATGAGCAACTGCATGATATGGATGATATCAATCCTCAGTTTGAGCAGACAGATGTCGCTTTGGTAATTGGGGCGAATGATGTGGTGAATCCGGCAGCGCGGAGTGATACAAATAGCCCGATTTATGGTATGCCAATCTTGGAAGTGGATCGGGCGAAGCAGACAATTGTAATTAAGCGCGGTATGAGTGCGGGTTTTGCTGGTGTGGATAATGAGTTGTTTTATAAGAATAAAACGACGATGCTCTTTGGTAGTGCGAAGGATATGGTTGGAAAGTTGGTTTCTGAAGTGAAGCAACTGTAGGGAATTGTAGATTATGGATACAGCATAAATCCAAAATCCCTTTTATGGATCGTGTATAAACTTGCTAAGGGTTTGTCCTGAGGCAAGTTTTTTTATGGTTAAAATTAATACGAGCTTTGCTAGTGCGAAGGATATGGTTGGAAAGTTGGTTTCTGAAGTGAAGCAGTTGTAAAGATTTTGGGTTAATAGCAGTTCTGAGTTGAATTACTCCCCTCCCACTACAAGATTACCTATAATGATAAGTAGGGTGTATTGTCAAAAAATGTATGGTTACTCGAACTCATCTGTTAAGCGATTGCCTACGGCAGAGCTACGCTTAACGCCTACTGGACTTAGAACGGTGGAAGAGTCTGTATTACAAGCATCAACAGCAATATATACGTCAAAGACTGTTAGCAATTAAATACTTATACGAAGGTAAAAGTAGAAAAGAAATCTCAGAGTTATTGGGATGCACGTATAAAACTCTAACAAGCTGGATAGATAAATTTTTAAGTGGTGGTTTAATAGGGTTAATCCAACCAATAACTCATAATTTACCTGGTAGACTTAGCACAAGTCAAAGAGAAGAATTAAAAAAAATGTTGCTCGAACAAAAACCGATAGATTACGGTGTGGATAGAAATATATGGACGGCTAAAATTATTTGTCACGTTATCAAACAAAGATGGGCAGTCGAGTTAAAAGATAGTCGAATTTATCAGATCTTGAATGAGCTACATCTTTCACATCAAAAAGCACATAGGGATTATGCGAACGCTGACGCAACAAAGCAATCAGAATTTATATCATGTTTAAAAAAAACTTGAAAATATAGACGAGAGAGAAAAAATAACTTTTTTTGATGAGTTTGCAGTTTATGATCGTCCTAGTACATTTTATGCCTGGGCAGAGAAAAATACTCGTCCACAAGTTCCAAGTAATGAGCGTAATCGCCGTCACAAATTAAATGGGATGCTTTGCGTAGATGCCATAACTGGAGAAGAATATCTGAAATTAAAAGAACGTTCTAAAACTGATAGCGAAGCGTGGCGGAACGCCATAGATGTATCAAGCTATTTTACTGAGTTCGTTAATGATTGTCTGAAAAGTGGAGTGAAATATTTAACGATTATTTTAGATAATAACTCGACACACAAACAAAAAATGCGCTCTCAATTAGTTACTAACTTATCTGAATTGGGAATTCAAGAACAAATTGAGATTGAGTTTATTTATACTCCTCCTTATTCTCCGGATTTTAATCTAGCCGAATATATTATTCATCTTTTAAGGCTTGAAGTCTTACATCATCAACCTGTAGATACAACAATACAACTTGTTCAACAAAAACTAGAAAATTTCCTGATGATTAAACATGTTCAAACCCCTGAGCAAATTCAAAATACTATTGAACACATTTACCGCTTAATTTAGGTAATCTTCTGGTGGGAGGGGAGTAAATACACGATTGATGTAAAAACCTTACCCTTCGGGTTCGTCTCTACTGCATTTTTAGGAAATCGTATGGTTTATACTACATTGTAGTTAAAGATGACGTTGATAAAATAAATCAGCGATAAAATTTGAATAAGTCAAGCAATTAGGGTTACGTGAAATGAATATTTCCCTCAAACCTGAGCATGAGCAGTTTATTCAATCCCAAATTCAAGCAGGGAGATATGCTAATGCAGAGGATGTGATGAACGAAGCATTGAAACTGATGCAAGCAAGGGAGCAACGTTTGGAAGAACTCCGGCAAAAAATAGCGGTTGGTAAGGAACAAATTGCCAGAGGAGAGGTTACGGATGGGGAAATAGTATTTGCTCAACTCCAAGATAAAATTAATAAAATTGCTGAGTCTCAAAGATGAGTAACTACTCTTTTTCTGATGAAGCAGTCAAAGATTTAAATTCTATTTGTGAATATATTGCTCAGAATAATCCTAAAGCTGCCAGTAAGCTTTTTGACGCAATTCGTCAGAAGTGTAAACTAGTTTCCGGATTTCCCAATATGGGGAAGAGTTATGAGCGATTGTCCCCTAATTTACGGGGATTTAGTATTGAAGATTATATTGTTTTGTACTATCCAAGAGAGGATGGAATTGATATTGCGCGTGTCATTAGCGGATATAGAGATTTAGAATCCATGTTTTTGGAACCAGAATAAACCTGCTAAAAAGCACAAGTAAAACTGGATTCACTTTTTTTATGAACCGCCAAGACGAGCCAGCGCCGTGGGCGGGTACCCCGACTCTCTGGGACTGGCGTTGCCAAGAGCGCAGAGAGTGAACTGTAGAGACGCGAGATATCGCGTCTCTAAATTTTTGAGGATGTCAAGCTATCCCACTTTTCCACTGTTGGCTTATACAACCAATGATCCAGCTTGATGTCATCAACAAACCCTCTAAGTTCAGGATCGGGCCAAATGTGAAGCCGATCCTCACACCCTACCTCTCGTGCCGCTGTTTCAATATCATTCCATTGCCTTGTAAAACATTCTGCCCATGAGTTTTTATGCCTTATGGAATCGGTAAAATCCAAGCCCGCCGCTATCATCCGTTTTCCATTTGTTCCGCGAGCATTAATAGGCTCCCAAAATATAACCTCTGGATTTATACACATTATTTTTTCCAGATGTCTTTTGAAATCATCTAAAGTCATATTGGGATGAGTAGGAGCAACTGCAACATACATCCTACACCCAGCTTTATGACCTGCCACCATTGCTTTATAACGTTCCGAAGGAGGAGGAGCTTGAGGTTCAATCTGGCGACTGAGTTCATCATTTAGGTATGGTAAACTCACATCTTGCACCTGGAAATATGAATGTCAAAACCACAACTACGTGCGAGGGGAGCTAAGCGTTCAATATCAAGTAAAAGAAGAGACACGACTATTTGGGTAAAAATTGATTCTAAGGCAGTTTGTGCAGCCTGACCCCAATCAGGTGGTGATCCAGACTGAATATGAAGATAAGTCCAATGAGCAATGAGGTAGGCAGTCAGAGAAAGAATCAGCCAGCGATACATGCCAAGGAGAGAACCCTGTCCAAAACGGTGCAAACCAAAACGTTCGCGAAGCGTGACCCTTTGGGTCATTGCTTTGCGGTTTTAAACCATCCCTCAATTTGCCAACGACGCTTACCCCACCACTTGAGAGTAGAAGCTTTAATGGGACGAGTAGACAAGACAAAACGTTTTTCAAGCTTGCCCTTATCGCGCTTTAAGTAATACCAAGATACGGTAACGGGAAACTTTAAACCAACCAAACGGACTTGTTGTCCCTGTTTGTGTAAATGTCTTAAAACTCTTCCATCAACTAATTTACGGTTAATAGCCACACCTGTAACCGCATGATATTTCAACTTGCGTACACCATGAAGAAATTCCACGCTCCCAAAAGCCGTATCAACCAAAATATTCACCCGAAAGCGTTCAGTTAAAGATTTAGGTAAACGCTTAACTAACCTGAGTCCTAGTTGAGCGGGTGAAGGTGTACCCTTACCTCTCCAAACACGGAAGTTCCAAGGTATGCGCCACTTTCCGACAACTAAATAAACTACTACTATATGCAGACCACGTTTACCGTTATAAACTCTTATTAAATCCTCAAAGTTTTTAAATTTACCCCGTTTTTCAAGAGTCGTTAGGTCAATGATAACCTGTAAAAATGGTTTACGTCCTTTCCCTTCTGCTGAAAAAACCTTTAAGCTCGTCTCTAATACATGGTTACGAACAATACGAATCATATCCCTTGTTGACCAAGGATTGATATTTAAAAACCGACTCAATGCACTCGGAGATTTGGTTTGAGAGTGTTCAGGTAAGGGATGCCCTTGCGCTTCCAAAAATCATCCCAGCATTGCATCAAGATTATCTTTTTGGTATTGCGTCGGCATTAACTCTTTGAGATTGTATACTAGCTTTTGGGCGTAGGTAAGCATTGTTCTTGCTATAAAAAATTCGATATTTCACGCCCTTTCTCTCATATTTTCTGCTATCAAAGCAAATTCCGTTTTTGAAATTAAAGTTAGCGCTGGCGCTCCGCGCTCGCCGTAGGCGATCGCACTACAGGATGACGCAAATAGTCATCCCTACATCTTGTATTTTTGGAAGCTTTTTATGTAAAATTACGGCTACTTTAAGTTTCTTTATCACTCTTATGTACTTAAATTATTGATTCATCTTCTGTTATATTTTTGTACTCCTTATTTGCCTTTTACGGGTTTGTTCGGTTAGGTGCAAGATGTGAGTTAAGAAAATGCCAGCGCAGGCGTTACTCTTGCACCAAGTAGCAAGAGGACTTAGTACAAGCTTGCACAAGCTCGTAACGTATTTTAAATATAGTATATTTATTAGCTAAGTCACCGAAATAACACGTAGAGAAAACAGAGATTGCCTAAAAAATCTGCACAATGCGATCGCCTAATTCTAATTTTTCCAATAGCTACTTGATAGCCTTAAACCACAAATCCTAAAATGATATTTAAAGCTATACGAATGAGTTCCCAATATTCTTCTTCCAACACACCCACCAAACCCAACACGCGACGATGATCAACAGAACGAATTTGCCCAACATCAATAAAACGATCTCGATCTAATCCATTTGTTGGCGTTGCTTTCACGTTGACAACATATGGAGCTTGTTTACTTCCAGGTCGAAATGGCATCACAATTGTTAGCAATCCATACTGATTCATAATGTCATTTTGCACAACCAAGCAAGCCCGGATTTTTTGCGCCTCAGCCCCTACAGTTGGATCAAGGTTCACCCAACGAATTTCTCCCCGCCGATAAGTTAAGTTACTCTCTGGCATTAATGCCATCCCCGACAACATTATCCCAAACAGCAATCTCAGCTTGATACTCTGAATCTTCAGCATCCTGCTTGAGGGCTGCAATCATTTCTGCTTCCAAAATTCGGCGGCGGTGTTCTGTCAGCAACGCATTAATATAACCACTGCGGTTGCCCTGTGCCTGCTGATCTATAAACTGGAGAACGTCTTCTTCTAAGGTAATTGTGACTTTGATCATTTAGTATTACCTTTTTGTCTTACTAAATAATCATACTACAAAAAGTCTCTGCACTTTTCCCCTTTAGCACAAAAACGAAGCGCAAACAGACAAAGACGCTAGGAAATACTCTACCTCCTAGCGCCTCTGCCCAAGATTTCAAGCAGAATTATTTTTTCTTCTTAAGCTTGGGAGCAGTGTTCTTAGAAGTGGTGCTAGAACTAGCGCGTCGCATTTCGCGTTTTTCATCTTCTCGCAAACGGCGATCGCGCCAACCTGCCAGCGTCAAATAACCAACGCCTCCCGTAACTGCTACAAGCAGCACCGCAGCAACTGAAGCCAAAATAGTCAAGAATGGAATTTCCACGATTCTCTTAGAGTCCGTTGCGACCCCAAACTACCATTGAAATTGACCAAGTGAAAACAACAAGTAAAGCAACCCAGCCGAGTGTCAAAATTTCCATAGTGCTACTTTTAAACTCAATAGAAACGTCTCTAAGTTTAATAATACTAGAAGCCCGTTCAGAACTAAAGTTTGGATTCCTCATTGACACTCCCCTAACTAAAAGTTAAGGGATTCACAACGTATTCCTTGCGGAATGTTGTTATCTTGCGTTTAAACAAGTTCCCCGGCACACCCCGTTCGCCCTTTCGGGCAGAGTGTTATTTCCTTGAACCTCGTCAATTCGAGCGTAGGGCGTTTACTTTCCCCAAGTCCTGGGGTAGGTTTTTAAGTCTTGTACTGACGTATCTATTCTAACATTTGTGAACAAGATTTTAGATCCTCAACTGATGACAGAACGCATTGAATCCCTCAAAGCTGGGATACTCGCAGGTTTGAGCCTGATGATAGCTTTTTTTCTCACCACCTTGCTGAATAATCTGGTGCTAGCAAAATATTTTGAGCGGCTCGCCAGTCTGGCGATCAATTCGCTAGATTTACAATTGTTGCTCAAGCTTGGAATTGCAGTTTTTTGTGGTTTGCTGTTTGGCGTCACTTACCGCTATATCATCCGCTCAGATAAAAATCCTCAATTGAAAGCTGGGGGAGTGTTAGCGTTTGGCTTAGTACGCGGTTTAACCCAAGTCGATGTTGGGCTGTCATATTCTAGAGATATATTGCCTTTTGTGGTTTTGGGAGTCGAAAGTATTTTGTGGTTTGTGTTGGCAGCATTTTTTCTTGATACTGCCATCCAACTCGGCTGGATTAAGCCTTTTCAATCAAATTGATGCATAAAAAATATAAATTGTCAAGATAAGCAGATGAATTTACCCAATCCTGTCAAAACCCCATCTTTTTTACAACAAATCCAATGGATTACTGATCCTGTAGGATATATGGAAAGTGCAGCTCAGCGGTATCCTGACATTTTTAGTACTGCGGTAGCTCCTGTTGAGGATGCTTTAGTATTTGTGAACCATCCCCAAGCAATTCAAGAAATTTTAACCAGCGATAGAAAGAAGTTTGCAGCCCTGAGTCGGGAGAACAAAATTTTGCAACCCTTAATAGGGGATAGTTCAGTGATTATGTTGGACGGCGATCGCCACAGACGACAACGCCAACTCCTAATGCCCCCCTTTCATGGGGAACGGATGCGAGCCTACAGTGAAATAATTCGCAATATAACTGAAAAAGTTTTTAGTCAGCTACCACACAATAAACCTTTGTCGATTCGGACAGCAATGCAGGAAATTTCCTTGCAAGTCATTTTACAAGCTGTCTTTGGCTTATATGAGGGAGAACGTTGCCAACAACTCAAGCACTTATTCAGTGAAATGTTGGAGGTTTTTCAGTCACCACTCAGTTTTAGCTTCTTATTTTTTCGGTTTCTGCAAAAAGATTTAGGGGCTTGGAGTCCTTGGGGAAGGTTTTTGCACAAACGTCAGCAAATTGATAAATTGCTTTACGCTGAAATTGCTGAACGCCGTGCACAAGATGATCCAAATCGCATCGATATCCTCTCATTGCTAATGTCAGCACGGGATGAAAAGGGTAAACCGCTGACGGATAAAGAGTTACGCGATGAGTTAATGACTTTGTTATTTGCTGGACATGAAACTACAGCAACAGCAATGGCTTGGGCATTGTATTGGATTCACCATTTGCCACAAGTTGGTGAAAAACTCCTCCAAGAACTGGGGACTCTCGGCGACTCCCCAAATCCCATAGACATTGCACGATTACCTTATCTGAGTGCTGTTTGCAATGAAACCTTGCGTATTTACCCTGTTGGATTCTTGACATTTGGTAGAGTCGCGCAAGAACCCGTTGAGATTCTGGGACATCACTTAGAGTCTGGTAAGGTAGTCTTTGGTTGCATTTATCTTTTGCATCATCGTGAAGATTTATACCCGCAGCCCAAGCAGTTTAAGCCAGAGCGCTTTTTGCAACGCCAATATTCACCCTATGAATTTATGCCTTTTGGGGGTGGTGCCCGTCGCTGTATTGGTGAAGCTTTGGCTGTGTTTGAAATGAAGCTTGTTTTGGCAACTATCGTGTCACGCTATCACCTTGCACTTACTACCAATCAACCAGAACAAGCTCAACGACGAGGAGTAACCCTTGCTCCTAGCGGTAAAGTCAAGATGATGATAACAGGAGAACGGAAGTTTCAAGAGTCTCCAAAAGCTGTAGCAAGTGTTTAGAGTAAGTAAGCATGACTTTAGCACTTGGCATGATTGAAGTTTATGGCGTTCCTGCAGCAATAGAAGCGGGGGACGCCATGTGTAAAGCTGCCCGTATCACTCTTGTTGGGTATGAAAATACTGATTTAGGGCGAATTACTGTGCTTATCCGGGGGGCTGTAGGGGAGGTTAATGTTGCGATCGCAGCAGGACTTGAGGCGATACCGCGAGTAAATGGTGGTGAGGTGCTTTCTCATCACATAATTCCCCGTCCCCATGAAAATTTAGAATATGTTTTGCCGATTTATCAATCAGTAAATATTGAGCAATTCAATTCTGATATCCTATTTCCACCGCCATTGTCGGCGTAAAAACTGTTGAATACTGAGTTCTCGTCCGCCTAGGACTGTAAGTCCCAGGCTCATAGCCAAAGTCCATTAAAATGGACTAAAAGTACAACTTGTTTTTGAGTATATTTCAACAGTATTTTATTTCAGCATTAGTGGTTTATTTGTAATGGTGTAAGATATCAGTCAATCTACTTCAATGGAATAAAACCTACTCGCTGAACAATCTGTTGTCCACCAGGGGAGATCGTCCTAAACGTTGAATCACTGTAAAGCTCTGAACATATCTAAACATTGCTGTTCATTTTCTTTATTTTCTTTTTCAAGGACTGAATGTATTCTCGCAACACATCACTTTTATTCAAATCAACTAGCTGACAATATAGCTCTAGTGTTTTTAATTCGTCTGCTGTAATCCGAATCTCTAACCTTTCCGTTTGTTTAGCCATTGACATGCCGTGCAATTATACGTACAATAATCGTATAAAACAAAAATATAATCTGCAATGTACGCCATCAAAGTAGAGCTAAAACTAAATAATAAAGAGCAAACTTTGATGCGTAAACATTCTGGTTATGCACGTTTTGTTTATAACTACGGCTTGGCACTGACACAGGGTTTGCACTCTGCTGGAGTAAAAGGAAGTATCACTAAACAGATAAACGAAATAAAGAAAGTATTCACCAACTACACCAAAAAGCAACCAGAAAATCAATGGATGAACGAGCTATCGTCCAAGGTTTATCAACGAGCTTTTATGGATTTAGGACAGGCTTACCAAAGATGGGCTAAAGGGTTATCTGGTAAACCTGTCTTGAAATCGAAGAAGAATGGAGATTCGTTTACTGTTTACGACAGCAATGGCAAGGTTTTAATCTTGTTTGGCAAAAAGATAAAGATTCCGACTTTAGGGACTTTTCGTCTCAAAGAAGCGAACCCGTGTTCGTACTGCACGCAAACTTTTACTATCAGTCGCCAAGCTGATAAATGGTACGTATCTTTTGCAGTAGATGCTGATAGAATACCGCCAACTTATCACCCACAAGAAGCGGTAGGAATTGATTTAGGCGTGAAATGTTTTTGCACCCTCAGTGATGGTTTCCAAATTGAAGCCCCCAAGCCTTATAAAAGAGCGAAAACCAAGCTAGCCAAGGCACAGTGGCGAAATCGAAATAAGCAATCTGGCAACCGTCGCCAAGGAATAAAACAGTCGAATAGAGCAAAGAAGTTTTATAACTCTATTGCCAAGAAACACGCTCGAATCGCCAATCAACGCCAAGATTTTCTGCATAAGACGACAACAGATATAAGCTGTAAGTTTTACCGGATTCGGATAGAAGACCTAAACGTTTCAGGAATGCTGGCTAATAGAAAACTTTCGTCAGCAATTTCTGATTTAGGATTTTACGAATTCCGTCGTCAACTAATCTACAAGTCTGAATTTTTCGGAACCAAGGTAGAGTTAGTTGACAGGTGGTATCCATCGTCAAAACTATGCTCAATCTGCGGGAACAAGCACGATAATCTGAAACTTTCTGACCGAGTTTATCAGTGTCAAGATAGATCGTGCTTGGCTCACACAATAACGATGGATAGGGATTTGAATGCGGCTTATAACTTGTTGAACGCACCATTGGATTTTGTACGGTTGGCTCAACCGGAAGTGACGCTCGTAGACAAGAAGTAGCCGACTACCTTGGCTGAAGCGAGAAATAAACCGCATTGTTCAGCAATGTATAAGTTTTATGGAGCAGATAGCAAAGTCAATAAATTGTTTTGCACCGGGACTGGTTTTACGCGGTACGACTAAATAAACGACTCGACTAATAGGATAAGTACTATTTTTAATTGCAGCTTGATCAGTAGGAGAAATTCCATTTACAGAAACAATACGAACCGTTTTTTGATTTTCTAACTGGGAAACTGTGCTGTAAGTGATGCCATTATTACCTAACTCACGTAATAGCGCAGTCGTTTCATCTTTCTTGATTGTGGTGAAGTTTGCACTATCAGGTGCAAAAGATTCCTCTAACAGCACAACTTCCTGAAAGAATGTATATGTACCACTATCTGGAGAGCGATTAATAACTTTGATTGGTAGGTCAGAACCTCCTAGTTGTGACCAGTTAGTGATTTTTCCTTGAAAAATTCCCTTCAACTGTTCCATAGTCAATTCCCCTTTATACGGGTTGTTGACGCCTACTGCGACAGCCAAAGCATCGCGGGCAATTGGAACTTGTACGAGTCCAGATTGTGCTTCATCAGCTTTTAGGGGACGTGAACTAGCAGCCATCAACACTTTGCCGTCTTTCAAGTTTTGAATCCCTTTATTGGTACCATTGGGACTACCATTTGGTAAACCATAAGTTGTGGGCAAGGAAGGATTTACCGGATTAAACGCAATTTGCAGCTGCTTGATCAAAGCGACTATTGTGACGCTACCATCAATTGTGAGCACGCTTGGGTTGGGCAGACTGGTATCCAAGTTTGATGTGTTAAAACCTTGAACTGTACTGGGTGTCGCAGTTTGCTGTTCAGAAGAATTGGCAGAAGGTTGAGTCTGTTGGTTGGATGCAAAAGGCAAGCTATTTCGGAAGAACCACACACCAAACCCTAAAAGCCCTAAAGTGACGAGCAGAGATAGCACCAAAGTGAATGTTTCTTTACTGTTGCTTTTATTAGCCATGAGTGCTTGCAGGTATTGGGAGTTTGTAAATTAGTATGGTCTAAATAGTGGCTAGTATTCCCTAGAACGCGGCTTCAGCTATCAATAGATGCGCCGAATAAACCGCTATCTCTATGCTACAGAAGTCTTTACGTATGTGGTGCGATCGCTCCGCGCAGAGGGCTTCTTCAATTTCAATGTCTGCAAATTCATCAAATTCAAGCTTTTTGCAATATTCCTACTACTCCCTTCCCGGTGCAAGATTACCTATCTTCTTTTTGATTTTCTTGGCGTCCTTGGCGACGCCAGTCACCTACGGAGGAGCCAGTACTGCGGGAGGGTTTCCCTCCGCAGGTATCTGGCGTTGGAAACCCTCCTGCAGCGCTGGCTCGTCTTGTTGCTAATCGTTAAATTAGCTATTCTTCTGGCGGGAAGGGAGTAAGTTAATGCGTACACGAGATTTTAGTCAATTGAAATACACAACACTCCTCTAAAAATCGCTTTGGAATATCTAGACTATCTCCCCAATGTTGATGAATGTAGGAAGCATGTAGAGATGGAAGCAAATTCCACCCTTCATCGCCTGTGGATTCTTCGGAGTCGTAGCGATAAGTTTGAAACAATGGCGAATTGGGAGTTGAAATTAAGCGGGAACGATGAAACTCATGTCCGTAAACGGTTGCACCTGCACTTACCAACAGACTATCCTGTAAAGCAACTGCTCGACGATACCCTAAGGTAAGACGCTTACCCATCACGGCTGTTGTAGGCAATACTCCTACCATTGACCAAGATTTATCCTCAAAATCGACGATTTGCTCGCATAGATACATTAATCCGCCACATTCAGCAATGGTAGGCATTCCAGAGAGAATTGCTGTTTTCACTGCATCACGGGTGGTGCTGTTTTGGGCTAGCTGTTGGGCAAAGACTTCTGGAAAACCACCGCCAAAATACATTCCTTGCACGTCTTTTGGTAATCCAGCGTCTTCTAAAGGACTCCAAAAAACCAGTTCTGCACCCAACTGCTGTAGCAAGTCAAGATTGTCTTGGTAATAGAAATTGAAAGCGCGATCGCGCGCCACAGCAATCCTTATGGAAAGTGGGGAGTGAGGGACTGAAGGAGTGAGGGAGTGAGGGAGTGAGGGAATAACTTCCCTGTTTCTTTGACTCTCTCCCTGTCTCGTTCTCGTCTCCTCTGTCGTTAAAAGTGGTAACAACCGTTCCCAGTCAAAGCAAGTATTTCCCAAATGGGCGAGTCGGTCAATTAAAGCTTGTAGTTGAGGAAGTTCTGCTGTCGGTACTAAACCCAGGTGTCGGTCTGGAATTGTAATATTTTCCTCACGCCGCAACACCCCAAGAATCGGTAATTGGAGAGGTTCTAGGGCATCTTTGAGAAGGGATAGATGGCGATCGCTTCCCACTCGATTAAGTACAAGCCCAGCAATTTTGACTTTTTGGTCAAATGAGCAATAACCGTGTGCGATCGCAGCCACAGAACCAGACAACCGACTGCAATCTATCACCAATACTACAGGTAAATTCAGTAACCGCGCTATATGAGCCGTACTAGCAAAGTCATTTGCCCCACCCCAGAGCTTGGGGAGGGGTTGAGGTGGAGTAACTCCATCAAACAGCCCCATCACTCCTTCGATTAAAGTATATTCACTTAGCTGAGAGTTATGAGTAAAACATTGCTTAATGTACTCTTCTGATGTCAGCACAGGGTCTAAATTGCGACAAGCGCGACCTGTGACGTGCTGATGAAACATCGGGTCGATGTAATCCGGACCAACTTTGAAAGATTGTACTTGTCTACTTCGTTGACACAAAGACGCCAAAAGGGTGAGCGTGACTGTCGTCTTGCCCACCCCACTGCGTTCTCCTGCAATAACTAAAGCCATAAAGAAGTTAAAAGTTACCAAAAAAGAACTCAGAACACAGTTGTCAGAACTCAGAATTAATTATAAGCACAGGCTGACCCTAAGCGACTTGCCTTGAGCGCAGCCGAAGGGTTTTTGAACAGTTAAATCAAGAGGACTTTATCCGTGGGGATATTCTGTGTTTTGCGTTCTTCTTAAAGCTATTGACTTTTATACAACTTTGTGAAATATTCTCATAATTATCCCCTCTCCTTTATAAGGAGAGGGGTGCCCGTGAGGGCGGGGTGAGGTCTTAACGAAGAAGAGGGGTGCCCGTGAGGGCGGGGTGAGGTCTTAACGAAGAAGAGAGGTGCCGTAAGGGCGGGGTGAGGTCTTAACGACTAACGTTTTGCTCCCAACTTGAGCATTTGAGCTGTAAGTGCGAGACCTTCTTCAAAAAGTGCCTCATGACCCCAGCGTTGCACCTGTTGGCTGAGTAAAACTTCTGCTTTTTGCTCGGAAAGTGAAGTCACTTGTCGAAACACACCACTAGCTTGGGCACCACCTTGTGTTTCCATCCGCATACAACCACCAGTTTCTGAACAGATCAGAGTTCCGCAGTTTGCCTCTGGATTTGTGGAACTAAGCCGCAATGCAATCAAATCACCAGGAATGTCACCCGCATCACCAACTGGGACTCCTGCTAACTCTGCTTCTATTTGCCGTTGATTCTGTGCAAGAAACTGAATTTTCGTGATGTCGTAATCTCCGCTTTCTTTTTGATAAGAAACAGGATGCCATTCTAGGCGACTTGCTAGCCAACCCAAAAACATCAGTGCTTGTACGGAGTTGCCTTTTTCATAATCAATGTTAACTCTGTCGATTTCTACTAAGGCAGCACGACGTTGGGGTGGATCGTAAGCTTCGGCTGTTAATTCCTGCCATCCAGAAAGACGACGCCAGTTCAAATCAGCGAGTGGAATATCAGATTCTACCAACTGTTGCAAGTTGAGCAAATCAGTTTCTGACTTGTTAAAGTAGCAGGAGTCCACAATCACATTGTTACAAACTGCCGATAGTCTCTTGAACAAACCGTTGTTAAGGTCTGGTGTTGCTTTCCACCAGAGAAACTTGGGCAAGCCACCAATTAACAATGCTTGAATCATCCCACCAACCCGTTCTAAAGCAGCAGCCGTTCCTGTGAAAGTAATGTATTCACAGCAAACGAGTGCACTTGCGGACTGCTTTTGAATTGGGCAGTAGGCAGAGACTTGAGCCGTTACCCCTACATCTTCGCCACCTATTGGAGACAGGGCAATAATCCGACAGGGGTTACGGATGGCAATTTCATCAGCAATTCGAGGGCTACTGGCATCTGGAGCATAAGATCCACCATTAGAACCGTTTTGGACAGTTGCCCCATTACTTTGACGTTTGGAGAGTTCTTGCCGCAAGACAGCAAGCGTTTCTTCTGTTGCTATTCCTGTCTCTGTCAAACCATGAGTTTTTTGTACTTCTCGCAACGCTGCTTGTGTTTGGGGACCGAGAATACCATCAATAGGACCTTTGTAAAGTCCCAAACCAGCCAATAGATACTGGGTTTCCTCGGGTTCGTAAACAACCAAAGTAAATGTTGTGGCGCGAGTGGCAGCAGGAAGTGCGCCATCTTCACCTGCAATACCGTAACTTTGCCAAATCTGACTTAGTTCCGCTTCAATATCTGTCAGCGAAACATCCTTGGGAGCTTGAAGTGAAAAAATTGTAGAAGCTTGGGAAGTCATAACAATTGAAGTATGAAGTATGAAGTTATGAAGTATGAGTTGCAGAAGGATAAAGGAGAAAAAATTTTATTTCTATCCTTTACCCTTCATTCTTCTATAATCTGCGCCAACGGCGACCATCTTGGTTAATTAACAACTCCGCTTCGGCTGGTTCCCAAGTGCCAGCTTCATATCGGGGAACGGACGCGGGGTCACTTGGCGTATCCCAAACGGAAAGGATTGGTGTCACCACCCGCCAAGCAGCTTCCACTTCGTCTGCCCGTGTGAATAATGTCTGGTCGCCCATCATACAATCTAAAAACAGGCGATCATAGGCATCGGAAGTTGCTTGGATACCAAAAGAACCATAAGTAAAGTCCATGTCAACGGAACGGGTACGGAATGCCGCTCCTGGCATCTTGACCTCAAAGCGTAGAGAAATTCCTTCGTTAGGCTGAATCCGCATTGCCAAAATGTTACCAGCCATTTGTTGAGCTGCAGATGGAAACATCCGCGAAGGAACTTCACGGAAGTGTATGGAAATCTCACTGACTTTTTTTGGCATCCGCTTACCAGTACGCAAGTAGAACGGAACTCCTTGCCAGCGCCAGTTATCAACCAGAAACTTCACCGCCACGTACGTGGGTGTTGTGGAGTTTGCAGCAACTCCGGGTTCTTCATGATAACCAGGCACAGGTTTACCCTTCATCCACCCAGCATTATACTGACCCCGTACTGCAGAACGGTGGAGATTTTGGACATCAGCTAATCGCGTGGCTTGGAGCACCTTCACTTTTTCCGTACGGATGCTCTCAGCATCTAGGGAATTGGGAGGTTCGATCGCACTCATGCAAAAAAGTTGCATCAGGTGGTTTTGCAACATATCCCGCAGTGCGCCGGAGCTTTCATAGTATCCAGCTCTGTCTTCAACTCCCACAGTTTCTGCCACAGTGATCTGAACGTGATCAACAAATTGGCGATTCCATAAGGGTTCAAAAATCGCATTGGCAAAGCGAAACACCAATAGATTCTGAACTGTTTCTTTCCCGAGGTAGTGGTCAATCCGGTAGACTTGCTGTTCTTTGCAATATTTCTGCACCACTCGGTTCAGACTTTGGGCTGATGCCAAGTCGCGACCAAAAGGTTTTTCAATGACTAGACGATGTTTGTCGGGGTCTTCCAGCATCCCCTGTGAGCCAAGTTGCTTGATTGCTTCTGGAAAGAAATTTGGTGCCACAGACAGGTAGAACATCCGGTTTCCCCGTGTTCCCCTTTTCTCGTCTAACTCACTCAATAATTTATTGAGTTTCTGATAAGTTTCTGGCTTATCCATATCACCAGAACTGTAGAACAGACCTTGGGAGAAGTCTTGCCAGAGTTCCTCCGCACCGACACCGCCATGAGCTTCTTCCATGCCCTTGCGCATTTGTTCGCGGAAGTATTCATGGCTCCAGTCGCGACGTGCTACGCCAACAATGGTGATTTCTGGTGGAATGCGTCGTTCTTGTCGCAGTTTGTACAGTGCTGGTACGAGTTTGCGCCAAGTCAGGTCACCGGAAGCACCAAAGATAGTTATAATCTGAGGTTCCGGCATCCGTTGCTGTTGCAGACCAACCCGCAGGGGATTTTCTAGCAGACTGACCATAACAATTTTGGGGTTTGGATGTAAGATTTGCGATTAGAAATTGGGGAAATTGTCCCTTTTGGGGATTAGGGACAATAGGAATTGTTAGTCGTTAGTTGTCAACTAGTTATCAGTTATCAAATAATTGATAACCCTTCGGGTTCGCCCTTCGGGTTCGCAGTCGCCTACGGAGGGAGACCCTCCTGCAGCGCTGTCTCACCAGTTGCCTACGGAGGGAAACCCTCCTGCTGCACTGGTCTCACTGTTCACTGATAACTGATAACTGTTAAGTTCTTACACAGGAGACAACTGTTTAACCTTGCTTTCCAGGGAGTTCATCAGTGATTCAAAGGGCTTGACAAACTTATCGATACCTTCAACGAGCAGTTCGTCCATGACTTTGTTGATATCAATGTTGATGTCTGGGTCTTTGAGGCTTTCTATCAGGTTATAAGCTTCTTCTGTGCCTGTTTCAATGCGGCTGGCGACGTCGCAGTGGTCAGCACAAGCTTCAATTGTGGCAGGTGGCAAGGTGTTGACAGTGTCCGGACCTACGAGTTCATCAACATACATCACGTCACTGTAGCTGGGGTCTTTGGTGCTGGTGCTTGCCCACAGGAGGCGCTGTACTTTTGCTCCCTTGGCTGCTAATGCTTTCCAGCTGTCTGTCTGAATAATCTTTTTGTATTCTTGGTAAGCAATTTTCGCGTTGGCGATCGCTACTTTTCCTTTGACATCTCTAAGCTTAGCTTCCAGGGCAATATCATCAACGCCTTTTTTTAATTTTGCGTCAATTTTACCATCAATATTCGAGTCAATCCGGCTGAGGAAGAAGCTTGCCACAGAGGCAATTTTGCTAATATCCTTACCTTCGGCTGCCCGTTTTTCTAAACCAGTAATGTAAGCCCAAGCTGTTTTGATGTAGCTGTCAACAGAGAACAACAGCGTAATGTTGACATTAATGCCATCAGCGATGACTTGTTCAACTGCAGGTAAACCCGCTTTTGTACCAGGAATTTTAATCATGACATTTTCCCGACCAATTTCTTGGTAATAGCGACGGGCTTCTTTGATTGTTGCCTGTGTATCATCAGAAATGCTTGGTGGAACTTCGATGCTGACGTAACCATCCAATCCATCGGTTGCATCATAAACCGGGCGTAGGATATCACAGGCGTTGCGGATATCTGCAAAAACTAGCGATTCGTAAATTTTCTCTGTTGGTAATCCAGCCTTGATTCCTGCTTCTATATCAGCGTCATAAATCGCGTTTCCGGCGATCGCTTTTTCAAAGATGGCTGGATTGGAGGTAATCCCACAGATGCCTTTGTTTTCAACCTGGTCTTTGAGTTCGCCAGATTGAATAATATCACGGCTCAAATTATCCATCCAGATACTTTGACCGTAGTTTTTGATTTCCAGTAATTGATTAGTTGCCATAGCTGTATTTGTTTGACTCCTGCTTCTAATGTATCTAAGTGACGTTTGTCAAGTTGTTAGTTGTTAGTCGTTTTACTCACTGATGACGACTAACGACTAATCACTTGGTTATGCCTGAGGTGCCTACTACACCTTCAACTGCGCTTTCTACGCTCTTCTAGTGACCGTTTTGAATGAAAGACTCTACCTTTGCAACATTTTTTGGGCTTCCAATAATTAAAGGTGTGCGCTGGTGTAGTTTTTTCGCTACTACCTCTAAGATATCCATGTGTCCAGTAGTTGCGCGACCACCTGCTTGCTCAATAACAAAAGCCAAGGGAGCAGATTCATAGAGTAAGCGCAGTTTACCTTCTGGTTTCGGAAGTGTCCCTGGGTAGAGAAATACACCGCCTTGAAGCAAAATTCTGTGGATATCACTTACCATTGCCCCACTATAGCGAGCGGTATAGCCTTCTGTTCTGTGGACATAGCGGACATATTCCCGAATCGACTCATCCCACTGCCAGAAATTGCCCTCGTTTACGCTGTATACAGGACCGTGTTCAGGAATCCGGATGTTTTCTTCAGTCAGGATAAATTCCCCTAAACTAGGGTCAAGGGTAAACGAATGAACTCCCCTACCAATAGTATAGACTAGCATTGTGCTAGGGCCATATAATATGTACCCTGCTGCAAGTTGGTGGCGTCCAGAAGCTAGCAGATCAGCCGCTTCACCATTGAGATCACTTCCTTCCTGTTGCCGAATTGAGAAAATCGAACCCAAACTGAGATTTGTATCGGTGTTGGATGAGCCATCTATGGGGTCATACAAAAGAGTGTAACGACCTATGGGGCAGTTTTCTGGAATGTAATAGGGTTTTTCCATTTCCTCAGAAGCGAGGCGACAAACTAAACCGCTTTGCTTGAAAACTGAGATAAACACATCATTGGCATAGACATCCATCTTTTTGACGGATTCTCCCTGCACATTGACATCCCCTGTAAATCCGAGAACCCCTTCCATTAAACCTGCATGGCTGAGGCGACGAGCAATCAGTTTGCCAGCTAGGGCGATCCGATTCATGAGCGCACTCAGATCCTGTGCTTGAGGTGAGAAGCTCTGAAGTTGCTGCAGAACATGACGGGATAATGTTGTACAATCCCGATCTAACGCCTTGTCTGCCACAACGTTCGTATTTAACTCCAAAGATTCCGGCGCTCTGGCCATTTTTTAACCTCCCTAGAGACTAGGTGTTTATTGGGTTGATCCCATCCGTTGCAACTTGTGGTTGCTGCCTCTATCTTAGAAAGGTAATTTGACAACTTGAATGTGATTTTAGATAAACTAAAGAAATGAATGAAATATGAGTCTATACAACGCTGAGTCATGTGTCTCGAATGATATATTTGAGTAACTCTACTCAGTTTTGCGGAAAATTTAGATACAATATTAGTTTTTGTGATTGATCGAGGTATGCGCTGACACGCCTGGAATGAAAGAAACACCATCTCCCTTCTTCCCTATTAAGAGTTAAGCGTTCGGGTGTTCCCTGTTAAGCGTTCCCTGTTTAAGGTTGGAAAAGCCGACTCATCATGACTATGATTTTGGAGTCACAACAAAGTCGGGCATCACTTTTGACTTTAGCGAATTGTTTAATTTGTTGTTTCTAGATATTTCAGCAATAAATAGCTTGCATAACTAGAAAACAATCTGTTATTATGATTATTCATCGCTCTTGAGACTATTATCTTTTAACCCAACTACCTCGTCGCTCCTCCTCGCGCGGTTTAGACTTATTAACCCTGAGTTGACGACCCATCCATTCAGCGCCATCTAGTGCTGTAATAGCTGCATCCTCTTGGGAGTCTTCGCTCATGTCTACAAACGCAAAACCGCGTAAGCGGCCAGTTTCGCGGTCAGTAGGTAAGACAACTCTTTTGACCTCGCCATATTCTGCAAATACTACTCTTAAATCTGCTTCTGTGGCGCGGTAGGAGAGATTTCCAACGTAAATAGTCATGTGAATCACGTAAGTCGCAACGAATAGCGAATAATTCAGCTTTCAAGCAAGCAAGCAAACAAACAGCCGAAACTGGTTGCCTTTCGCCTGACTCACCAATAGCAAAGATTGCAGGTAAAAAATTCAACGAAGTTGAACATTATTACGACTTCGCCAGCGGTTGGAGTGAATTTTCGCATACGCTACATATGATAACTGATTTTGTCAATTTTCTCAGTATGAGATTTTACAATCGCAGAGCAATTGCAATTAGCTTAACTTATAGGTTATAGTACAATCTATAGTCAATCAAGTTTTGTTTTATTTTTTTACCCGTTTATTGCAAAGATACTAAGCTTTGCTTAGTATCTTTACTGATTTCGGTGATATCTCCAAAAATCTTGGTATATTTGAACTTTATTCAATGCTAATCGACTGAGGGCCACCAGCTTTGCCGTTCTGTGCTTGAGCAGATTGAGTGGTAAAAGTCGTATAGCTACTTGAGTTGAGTTGCTCACTGAGCCAGCTTTTAACAGGATCGTCAGCAAGGTTGAGTCGTAGCAAACCGGAAACGAAACCGCCTAGAAAAGAAAGTGGATGGTGGGTGAATTGTTGAAATATTGGTTTCAATTCATCAACGAACATGAAGGTTCTCCTTTAAAAATGACCTTTGTTAAGGCGATCGTAACTCAAGATCTCTTTTAACTTCTAGTTGATCGTTAGCTTCTTCGCCCTAAGCCCCGCACCATAGCCTAAGGCTTGGTGACGGGATATAAAGCGGTTAAACAAGGGGGAACTTCTAAGAGCAAATTGCCTGATTATTTACATCAAGGTTTGTTCAGGCATCATACACTTATCAGAGTCGCAACCTGCTGGTCCTGCTTCGATTAAGTCGCCGAAATCATAGCGGCTTAAAACAGCATGAAAGTCTTCTGTTTTGCGGTGCATTTCCACTTCTTTCATCAACTGTTCGTACCGTTCTTTTGTTATCGGCTCAAAAGGTAAGCGAGGAAAAGTTTGAAGATCGTCAAACCGTGCCAGAAGTGCAGCACTGATGTAGCCTTCATCATTTTTGATGGCTTCGTATATCCGAGTTCCTAAAGTTTCAACCTCATTTTCTCGTAACTCAATGGTGGCAGAGGTGTTATGTGTGACATAAAATCTCTGTACCTGCATGTAGAAATCTATTTGGGCGATCGCACTAAATTGACTGATATCTATTTTATCAGCACCTGGTAAATCAGCCCAAGATACAGCAACTGGGATTTCGACCAACCATTCGCTAACTCGCGGATCGAAGGGGTCATTCAACAATGTACCGTCGTCATCTTTATCTGATTGGGAGGGTATAATACTGTACCCATACTCAAGACAAGCCAACGCTACGGGATCATTTTTGCGACAGGTAATACGACGTATAAATCTTTGTGCTTTGGGGGGATGCCATCCCGGGCTAGCACCTGTTAACAGAGACTTGGTACCGCTTGGTTGAACTGTGGTGCAGCGGTTTGGACGTTTTAAACCGTGGCGATCGCAGTAATCCCAAACAACACGATGTACAGTCTGTTTCCAAAAACTTAAGTATTCCTCCTCTTGACGCTTAAACACCAATCCTTCAGCAGTTGCAGGTCTTCCTTTTTCCCACCAACGTAACCAATCAACCCCAAAAGCATGAACAAAGAAATCAAATAACCCAGTAAAAGAAACACCGACAATTGGGTCTAATTTGCGGCTGTACTGGTAACGGGCTTCAATAAAATTGTGATGTAGAAGTGCTGCTGCAGAAAGTGCACCAGCGGTGAAAGCTTCTTCCTGTTCTTTGTAGTTATTTGGATCAATTTGGTTGAGGTGAATTTCTGAGAGATTGCAATGAAAATTTGAGCCAATAATTTCCAATTTTGTTATCCTAAAGGCTTTTTATCCCTTAGTTCTGGAGGTTTCCCTCATAGCCATTGCTGGGATACAACTGGTCAATTCCAGTTCAGTTCAGCATAACTTTTCTACCATTTTGTAGCCGGGGACTCGTGGGGGTATTATATTCTCTTCACTTATCAGTTATCAGTTACAGCCTTCCTAAATAGGATATGAACATCATCCTCTTGTTCTCTTTCTTTTCTTTGCGTCCAAAGACAGCGGGAAGCCACTGAGTCCCAAGGGGACACGCTGCGCGTTCGCCCTCTGGGCGTGCGCTTGCGCTTACGTGTCTATGCGCCTTTGCGGTTCATTTTTTTGTTCACGACTTATCTAGGATTGCTGTATCACTGCTTAACTATGTGGTGAAAAGGTTCAACTCCTATGCGTTGCACTACCTTAGACTTTTAAATAATAAGGTTAGCTCAAGATTAGCATACAGTAATGAATGAGTCATTTCATAGTTAGTTAATAATAGTTTTTCAAAATTTAAATAACAATTAAAAACTCACTTTTTCTGCTTAGCCTTCCTTGAATTTCCCCGGTTTTTAACGTGAGGCAAAATTATCTACCACACGGATTTAAAGCGTAACGAGCCAAGCGATGCTCTAGTTCACTTTCCGGAATTTGAGGGTAATTCTCTTGCAACCAATCTTTGGCTTTCCCCAAAGTGTAAGCCTTAAGAAAATCTACTTTGTGTTCGTGATTTTTCAAAAGGTCACAATTAGCTCTAGCGATAGCTTCACCAGCCCATTGAATTGCACCTTCACCACTGTAATACTGTTTGCGGACAGCATCAATACATTCTTCTAATGTGGGCTTTTGGTGAAAAACTCTTGTATGGTTTGCCATCCTTAAAGCATCACGCTCTGGATCGATGCGCCAATTACCATTTTCATCCTGCTGCCAAAGATTATCCTTAGCATCTGCAAACAAATTATCCTCACTTGAGCCTTGACGCATTCCAGCTGAGCGCCTAATATTACCGGCAACAATTGTGACAGCTGCTTCATCAATCAATAAACAGCACTCAACAGAATTTAACTGTCGTCCAACAGCTTTATTCAAAATGGATGCACAATGCTCATACAGTTCTGGTAATTTTACAGGATTCGCAACTCCTCCAAAACCCTTGAGTGGCTCTCCTGCTTGACGTACGTCGCTAATATCAACAATAACTTGAACATCTTGTGAAAATCGTTCATCGGTTGAAAGTTCCAACAAACTTTGATAAGATTGCACCCAACCTTGACGGCTATCTCCAACATAGATAGTGACAAGATGACTCTCTATTTTGACTTCTGTCTGCTCACGACGCTGACTAGGAGGAGTCGTACCAATTTCACCTTGCACTTGTACATGAAGGTGATTACGGATAGGGGGCAACTTGTTGATATATTGTGGTTCTAAAACTGCTCCAGTCCCGCAGCCCATCATTGCTAAATCCATCATCAACCCGAAAGCACTCCAGTCTTGCAGGTTGGTAGACGTACAGTTATAAGCCCCAGAAAAGTTTTGTTCCTCTTCGATCCAATTTGTGCCGCCAACCCATAACCAACGTCCGCTGGGTAATGCTTTCAAGTTTCGCTGCATCCGTTGTATGATATCAGCTTCGTGTGGAAGTAATTTACCAAGAGTGATGAAGCTATCGATAGTGCGATCGCACACCTGATCCCAAGTCTCTCTCACTCCAGCCTCTTGACGACGGCTATAGGTTCTAAAAAACACTGGATTAGCAGCTGGGGCAGTTTCTGGAAATTTTGCACCTTGGCGTTTCTTTTCAAGTTCACGAACCATAGATAATCAAGCCTTGTTGCTCACCGACATAGATTATGACTATACGCCAAGTGCAATGAGAAGATAAAGATTGAAAAATTGTAAGATTTGCGCTGTGTGCCTGGCTAGACTGATTGCAGTATAATTTTCCTATATCTAAGCTGTCACACCTTTGATTTGCACACAGTTCACAGGCAAAATGTTTGCCAGCACCCGACTCTGTTCTTTTTGAATTTTAAATTTTAAATTTTGAATTTTGAATTACCTATTGCTCCTTGGCGTTCTCCTCTTGGCCGTGCCCTTCATCGTAACCGTAGCCAGCCATACTCCCGCTACTTTCAACTTGCAACAGTCCAAACTGACGGACGCCCAGCTAATCGCACTGTTGTGTTTCGCGGCTTTCTAGGCGATACTAATTTGCTAAAAATTATCGTTGACACACGCAGCCAAAAATTCGACCAAATACTCCATCAACCTTGGGCAGAAATTTGCTGGTACTTTACTATTACTCGCGAACAGTTCCGCATTGCTGGACAATTGTCTCTCATCGACGCCAATCATCCTGACTCAGAACTGCAAAAAGCTCGTCAGCAAACGTGGCAAGACCTTTCAGACAATGGTCGTGTACAATTTGCTTGGCCCCATCCTGGAAAACCTAGAGATGATCAAGAAGCTTTCTCATCTTCTGTTGCTGATCCCGCTCATCCTCCACAAAACTTTTGCTTGTTATTGCTCGATCCCGTGCAAGTGGATCATTTAGAATTGCGTGGCGATCCCCAAAATCGTTGGTGTTATCTGAGAGATAATTCTCAGAATTGGTCTACAACTGCGATTAATCCGTAAATAATTTTTGCTTTCCTTGAAGTTTAATTGCTGTCGAATCGCTTCTACTTCTAGCACAGTCAAGCTAACTAAGTACAAAGCAGATATTCCTTAGGTGTAGAAGCGGTGATATGCTTAATGCATATTAATTTCATTTAAAAAAATATATATAATGGCGTCAACCATTTCTGTAGATGACTACTACCAACTTTGGTATGATAACAACAAAAATATTCAGCAAAGCGATCCAAGCGACAGTTCTGATGTCAGTTATATTTGTCCACCACAGTTTGGCAGAGGGTACGAGCGCTGCATTGAACTACGTGATATCAGCTTGATGATTATTGATGAGCAATTCCACGATGATTTGATTTTTGAAAGCAAATCTGAGGAAATGTATGTTGATGAAACGGAAATTGGTTTTCACCTGGCTGGAAATTACAACTGTCTCGATGCTGGCAAAAATTTCATTTATAGCGATGGTTTCTATGGTACTGATACCAAAGTTGTAGCTTTAGGACAGAAGCGGCTTCTCAAGGTTGATATTCATTTCAAACCTCATATATTGAGTAGTTTTATTACAAATAGGACAGAGCAAATTCCTCCAGAATTAAAAAGATTACTTGAGCCTAACAAACAAGGTAATCGTAATCATCAAGTCGATACTACCACTGCGGCGATGCGGTTGCCGCTAGAGCAAATTTTGAACTGTCCTTTTCATGGATTAACCAAACAAATTTATCTAGAAGGTAAATGTTTAGAGTTAGTTGCTTTGAAATTGGAACAATTAGCCCAGAGTAACCATGAGTCAACAAAATCGACTCTTCTCAAACCAGATGACATAGAACGCATATATCAAGCAAAAAACATTTTAATTCAAAAATTAGACAACCCCCCAACACTAATACAACTGGCGCGACTTGTTGGATTAAACGATTACAAACTCAAGATAGGATTTCATCAAGTTTTCGGTACAACTGCATTCGGCTATCTGTACCAGCAGCGAATGGAAAAAGCACGCTTACTGGTTTTAGAAGGGAAGATGAGCGTTAAAGAAATAGCGCGTGCGACTGGTTATCAAAACCAGAGTTATTTTAGTGTCGCTTTTCGGAAAAGATTCGGGGTTAATCCTAAATCTTATCGCTTTAACGATGAGTCAAAAATTGGTGGGTGATATCAAGTTTTGTACGTGGCGATAGCTTCCCTGGAGCATAGCGGCAGATCGCTCCGTGAATACTGTCAAGAAACCACATTTCATTAAGAGTCTGATTGATTAGTGTTTATTGCCAAGAGAACCGAACTTCCACCATACACTTGTTTACTGGTTAAAACAGACTTTAAAAAAAGGGAATCTTTTAACTATACCTAAAAAATGCGGGTTCATCATAGCAAAATGATTGGCATTTATAAAAAAATCCGTAGAGCGTTAAAAAAAATCCGTATACCAGCTAAATAAGTCTTCCGGAAAACAGCCAATCCAGATAATCTTCTTGAAATATGTTCTTAACTGGTGTGGGTGAAAACCTTCTAAACCGGGAACAAAAATATTAAAAATATTATGGTGTGAGGAGATTATGCGCAAACAACCCCAATCACTAATTGGTTTGTGGCTTGCTGGTGTAGTGGTTTTTGCTCAACCTGCGTGGGGGAAGGAGCGAGTTAAACCAATCGGACAGATTCAGCGAGTCAGTGAGGTTGACAAAACTACGACATCGACTCAGCGTAGCAATGCTCCTACTGAACCCGCTCTTGGCGATGCAAAGAATCAACAATCACGTCTAGCAACCAATTCCGGCTTGGTTAAACCGATAACAGACATTCGGCGAGTCAGTGAGATAGAACGTCCAGCTAGGAGTGCCAAAATGCTGGTGCAATCGCCAACCCCACAAGCGACACCAAGCTCACCAGTCGTGCAAGTCAGCTTCGTGAAGGCAAATCCCACGAACAGAGGTTTGGAACTAGTTTTACAAACTTCCAAAGCTGCTACGTTGCAACTGCAGAATCGCACTCAGGTAAATAGTAATACCTTCATCGTTGACATTCCAAATGCTCAACTGCGTGCACCAGGTGACAGACCCTTCACATTCCGCTCACAAAAACCAATTGCGGGTGTTACTGAGATAACGGTGACTAACTTTGATGCCAATACTATCCGAGTGACGGTGATAGGTGAAGCGAGTGCACCAACAGTTGAATTGTATGACAGTCCAAAAGAAGGTCTGATCTTCAGCGTGTCAACGGCTGCTTCCATTGCGCAAAACTCCACCCCAAACCAAAGGCAAGGGCAGGGATCACAACAGCCACAAACTCAGACACAGCCAACTCAACCATCAGCCCAGGGTGATGAACCGATTGAACTAGTGGTGACGGGTGAGCAGGACGGATATAGTGCCTCAGATGCAACAACTGCCACAAAGACAGACACTCCACTGCGTGATATTCCCCAGTCAATTCAAGTTATCCCGCAAACAGTTATTAAAGACCAACAAATCACACGCATTACCGATGCAGTCAGTAATGTGTCAGGTGTAACGGTTCAAAGAGATCTTGATCAGAGTGTAGACAGCTATAACATTCGCGGGTTTACAACGCAGAACTTCCTTATAGACGGGTTTTATTTTCCAGCATATGGATCACTCGATCTTTCGCCGTACAGCATTGAACGGGTTGAAGTGCTCAAGGGACCTGGTTCTGTGCTGTATGGTCAGCTTGAGCCAGGTGGCATCGTTAACTATGTCACCAAGAAGCCTTTGAGCGAACCCTACTATTCTGGTGAATTTGTGATCGGAAATTATGACTTCTATAACCCGTCGATTGATATTTCCGGTCCTTTAACTGAAGATAAACGACTGCTCTATCGCTTGAATGCGGCATACCAGAGTACTGGTAGCTTTGTCGATTTTGTCAACGGGGAGTCATTTTCTATTTCACCCACTTTGACCTACAAAATTGGGGATGCAACGACCTTAAACTTGAGGTACAACTACAGCAATACCGATTATCTCACTTATTCAGGACTACCAGCCGATCCAAAAAGTTTTAATGCTCCGATCAATCGATTCCTGGGAGAACCGAACAGTGATAGTAAAGTACATTCTGAAAACCACTTAATCAACTTAAACTTCACCCATCGCTTTAACAAGCATCTGGAGTTTCGTAGCAGCTTCACTACCCAACTTACTAATTCTAACAATCCAGGAATTTTTCGGGTTCGAGGCCTTCAGGATGATGGTCGTACTGTCAACAGAGACTTCGCCGTAGATATCTCCGATATTGAAATTTATTCACTGCAAAACAATTTCATTGCTGATTTCAACACAGGTTCTATTCAACATAAGTTACTGTTTGGCGTTGATTGGACAAAGCTGAACGCACTTCAACCAGGTTTGCGTGCAGGTCAAGCCGAGACACCCCTGTCTCCTGGAGCTGTTGTAGCTCCCATCGACTTGTTTAATCCAATCTATGGGGCACCTGCACCAACAGTGTTTGATGGTTTTAGCGGTGTTGATAACGCAATATCTGGTACTTTTGTCGAAACCTCTGCTATTTATCTGCAAGACCAAGTAACCCTGCTGCCCAATCTGAAGCTTTTACTGGGTGGCAGATATGACTTTGTGAATAATGCTAGCACCAGACAGCCAATCGATCAGAATTTCAATACGTTGGGTGCAAGCACACGGGATGAATCTTACAGTGAAGCTTTTTCGCCCCGGATTGGTATTGTCTACCAACCGATAGAACCGCTTTCTTTATATGCCAGCTACAGTCAGTCTTTTGTTCCTAATACTGGTCGTAATCGAAACGGAGGAGTTTTTGAACCCTCACGGGGAACTCAGTACGAAGCTGGGATCAGAGCCGAATTGCTCGATCGCCGCTTGATTGCCAACTTAGCTGCTTACGAGATTACCAAAACCAATGTGCTGACTAGCGATGCACAAGATCAGAATTTCCAGATCGCAACAGGTGAAGTCACCAGTCGAGGCATTGAATTTGATCTAGCTGGAAAAATTCTGCCTGGTTGGAATATCATTGCGTCCTTGTTCCACAACGATGCCTTTGTCAGTAAAGATGAGAGCATTCCTAAAGGAGACAGATTAACAGGTGCTCCCAGGCAGGGCGGCAGCTTATGGACAACTTATGAAATTCAATCCGGCAATTTACAAGGATTCGGATTTGGTGCAGGAGTCTTTTTTGCGGGTAGCCGCGATGTCGTTCTACCCAACACCTTTAAAATTCCCTCCTACGGAAGATTCGATGCTGCTGTGTTTTATCGCCGCGATAACTGGCGCGTGGGGATTAATTTCAAGAATCTCTTAGATACCAAGTATTACGAGTCAACGACGTTTGGTGATATTCGTCCGGCGGCACCGTTTACAGTACTGGGAACAGTTTCAATCAGTTTTTAAGACTGCAATCAAAGTTTTTATATCAAGTTCGGTTGATTAGTTATTATTCCGAAATCTGTGCACAAAGAGTGAAAATCCTTTCCCCCTGCTCCCTTCCCCCTGCCCCCTTGCAGCCTTCATGATAAGTCTTTAACCGGACACGATATTAGAGGCATCTGCCATGAAATCTCTCAAACTTCGCCAAATCGTCTTTACCCTACACTGCTATCTTGGTTTTACAGTTGGACTAATTCTTATTATTGTTGGTTTGACGGGTAGCCTGTCGGTGTTTGGACCCGAAATTGACCAGCTCCTAATCAGACAACAATTTGGGCAAGTCATTCCCACCCAAGAAGCGCGACTTTCCATTGGCTCAGCCTTTGAGACCGTTAAAGCCGCCTATGCATCGCAACCTGAACTCACTGGGTGGATTGACACATCTGGAAACTCCCACTCACCCTACAGATTTGTACTTTCCACCAAGGATAGTAATGAGATTGAGGTCTCCCTGAAACCAAGCGCGGTACTGATAGTTTAGAAGATTCCTTATTGCCTGGACTACAAATTACGCCTCAACAAATCTTCCAGCAAGCAAGAATTTCCTAATCTCGACCAATTTAGCAGCAAAGTGCTGCGAATATAAGATGGATTAACCTCTTTTATCACTCTATAGTCATCCTCGTGAGCGTTCTATGAGAAGCGATCGCCTACGGCAGAGCTACGCTTAACGCCTTTTCACTTGGCTCTAAAGGATATTATTTATCAAAGGTTGACTTGCTTGGTCGTTAAATCCCAGAACCATCCAGGAACTCTTCTATCACCTTATTTTGCAAAAGGCAATAAGTGTGAGTTTGTGAAGATGGCTCATCTTTTAATATGTGGGAATTTGAGGTGTGAGGTGTTGACAATGATGAGTTAACGAAAGGAACTAAAACTTTTTGCTGTGGTTGTTGCAACTGTTCAATTTTTTGTTCCAGTTGCTCGATGCGATCCACTAAAGCACGTATGACTTGGGCTTCAGCATCTGGTAAACTTCCGTGTTCTAGGGGGTTGACTCGAACGCCAGAACGATATAGTATTCTGCCTGGAACACCAACTACGGTACAATCTGCTGGCACATTGCGTAAGACAACTGACCCAGCACCAATGCGGACATTGTTGCCAATTTCGATATTACCGAGCACCTTGGCTCCGGCTCCTACCACAACATTTTCTCCTACAGTCGGATGGCGCTTACCGCATTCCTTACCTGTACCACCAAGGGTCACACCTTGATAAATTAAGCTATAGTTTCCTACAATTGCCGTTTCCCCAATCACCACACCCATACCGTGATCAATAAAAACACCTTGACCAATCGTTGCACCTGGGTGGATTTCAACTCCGGTTAAAAATCGAGCTATGTATGAAATCAAGCGAGGGATAAGGGGAATGTGAATGATATGCAGCCAATGAGCCAGCCGATGTAACATTAGGGCTTGCAAACCGGGGTAGCAAAATAACACTTCCAACCAGTTACGAGCAGCTGGGTCGCGTTCAAAGATGATGCGGAAGTCAGCAACAAATGTAGATAACACGCTTCTTGTACCCTAGTTTCGCCAATCAACTCAAACTCTATTTTAGCGTTCCAGGTGCCATAAACAAAATCGTTGGTTGTAATACCAATTTTAAAAATGATTGGTACACGCTTCACTAATTCTTGCAGCCGTAAACAGGCATACACCGAATAGGGTTTTATCACGCTCTGAGTCAAACCCTTGGGCAAAAACTAGCTGTATCTCTTGCTGTGTGAGAATTTTGGCGCGTCCGTACCGATTGACGTTCATCGTCAGATAAAAAACTACTGTGTCTACAGCTTACAATTAAAAGCCCCCAGATGCGGTACTGGAGGCTGAGAATTTGCAAAATGGTACTACTGGGGTTCACCGTGCCAAAACGGGAAAATTGTACGCGCTTGGCTGAACGATTTACCTCAAAACTTTGAAAATACGTTGAAAAAACCTCGTTTCCTTGGTGCAGAGTATAATAAATACTCTGCACCAAGGGTGATTACAAGTAACTGAAACGTAGATAGAGAGCGAGTTTCGATCAAGCGCGTACAATTTTCCTTTTCTGGTGCAGTGACGCCTACAACAGGAAGATGTAGTTACAGCAGTTTTAGACTGTATTAATATTGGAGGGACAAATTTCTGGAATGCCAATTTCTTAACTTGTAGCTAGTTACCAGGTTAGCTGAGATAATGTTTATCTTGAAATCAATCCACAAACTCTTATGAAAATAGGGCAAAAATTCAATTCTCTTACTTACAGTGAATATATATATATAATAGACAACCATAAAAAGTTTTCAGATTGGAACACACTTGGATTATTTCGCTCTCTTGTTGAAACAAAAAAATTAGATTTCAATCAGAAAATCGAAATCAGAGATTATGCTAATAAACAATTTCAGAGGGCTTTTGACTTTTTACAGTTGAAAGACCCTTCTACATATTTTTATTTAAAAACACTTGGAGAAAATATAACAGTAGCAGACGAAGATAAAATATGGAAAGGTATCCGATTTAATCAAGAAAAAATTTTGAAAAAGAAAAAGATAAAACATAGAAATTTCGGAGAGTATTCAAAACATAATTGTGGAAATGATTGGTGTCCATATAATGGATTGATGATAAAGCAAGGCTCGTTATTAGCAGAAGGTAATATGCGCTTTAAGAGTGATAAATCCCGAACTGTAAGCGTTGTCAAATCAGAAAATCATAGAAAGCAAAGAAAGAGAATGAAAAAGTTAATTCACCAAGAGCTTGTAACTTTTTGAGTAGAGAAGAGGCAGGGTACGTTCCGGGCTATATGTAAAGCATTTTGGACGCGAATATTACTACGTGTAGGCACCTGCAATGCTAATCGCTCAGACCTGCAATCAAGACATTTCTCAGCGATCCATAAGTAGTATTTAAGAAAAAACTTCGAGGTTACTTGACCAAACATTAGACAGGGTAGTCAACCGTAAAAATTGCAGAGGCACTGGAACGACGGCTAATCATCCAGTGCTTTTTATTTTAGTTTTGCTTTTCAGTTTCCAACCACTTATTTTAAATTCATAGGGATTCTTGAGTTAGACGACATGAAATCTGGTGACTGCCATTAAACCGTTGGTAACACATATAGCTATACATCTAGGTTGGGGAGGACAGTGCAGCAGGAGGGTTTCCGCTCTCACGGCAAGTCTGGCGTTTGAGGAACGAAACCCAACTCCAAAATTTTGATTTTGTTGGGTTTCACTGTTAAGCGTTCCCTATTAAGCGTTCGGGTGTTCCCTGCTATGGCTATTGCTATAAAAAAGCAGGGAAAGACTAGAAATAGTACTAAGTCTTTCCCTGCACCCTCTGTACTCCATGAACCAAGAATAGCTACAGCTTGGTTTATACAGATTTCGGGATTTAGCTAACGTAAAAATTGAAAAAATACGCCACCTTTGAGCAATTCTGTGTCACTACCATAACTACTAAGGGTGAGCGATCGCAAATTTTGGAAAAATGGCTTGCCCAGGACTTCCACAAACTTCAGAATTGGTAGTTGACGCTCTAAAATATCCTGACTCTTTGTCCAGTCGATATAAACGTAGCCTTGGTTCGGTTCACCAATCGCAGCGATACTGTCTTGGAAATCACGATTCTTAACTAACGGGTTCTCCTTAGCCGTCAAAGCTGCATTGATTGTCTCAACAGAGGATGCAAAAATCTGGTAATTTCCGATGTCAGCACGTGCAGCTACAACGTTTGCTTGAATTGTGAACAATTCTCGCTCTTTTGCTTCACTAGATTTATTGATAGCAGTTTTTAGCTGTGTCCAAGCAGAGATTTTTTGGTCATTTAAGGTGAAGGAATTCAGCGAAAGCCCTTCTGATGAGGCGAGTTGATCCAAACGGGAAATTGCTGTGGGTGTCTTTTCGGATTTTTGGGCGACAAAAATCCAATCGGGATTTGTTTGCTCTGCGCGGGGTAACAATGCGATCGCGAATTCTCCTTCCACCGAGTTAAAAATATCTTCTCTCCAGTTGATAAGCGAACGTTTTTGAACATCTGCCACCGGGAGGAACTTAGAAATCACATCTTCTGTGGAAGCAGATAGGCTAGCTGTCACTTGTTGCCAAAGTTGTGCTAAATCACTCTCACCCAAACCGCTTAAATTTGATCCTGCTACTGCTAAACTTGCTGAAGCTGGGATATACTCCAACGCACCCACAGGTTCAGAAAGTTGTGCAGCTGGGGGTGAAGTTTCTTTTTTTGCCAAAAAAGCAGTTTCAGCGAGCAATCCTTTGGGATTTGATACTAGGGAAATAATTTGGTTGTCATAAGTTTGAGCATCAGATTTGAGGTTCTGCCATTTTGCTACTACGGGGAGATTCAGAAAAGCAACAGCCTGTGCTTCTTTGGACAGTTGTTTGGTTGCTTTTTGGTATTTGTTGGAACTGGTTAAATTCAAATCGGACACCTGTACATTATTAATTGCCTCTCGCAGCACTTTTGGATGATTGGCAAACAAGACAAAGCTATTACCTACAACTGCACCAGCAAGACTATTTTGATTTTTGACTTGTTCCTTTTCAGAAGACGTTGAAGGAATCTGATTGTCAGAAATTAGCTTCACGCCCTTGTATTCTTCAGTTGCTAAATTTGCCCCAGCCAAAGCGCGCTTAGAAAACAATAGCTGAACAAATTCACGGCTTTTCTCGGGTTGAGTGGTTGCAAGTGCCATTAGATACCCTGGCTGCTGTCCGTTTTCAGAATCGTGATCAATGTCTAAGCTTGTGACAGCCAATGTTATTTCGTTTCCTAACCAAGGTTTAATTTCCTGTTGGTAATCTATACCCGTATTCGCGAGTAATCTTGTTTTCAATTTTGACAGTTCTCCATCACGCTCAAACGCCTGCAAGCGTTCTGGATTCACCAGCATCGACACCAGAACTGGTGCTTGTTTAGACACGAAAATTGCGGCATCTGACTGTCCTGTAGGAGCGATACCGGTTAGGGAATTTTTGGCGGATAACCCGTTACAACCAGTCATACCAATCAATAGCAGCATCATAATACCCACTGCTACAACTCTGAAAAATGAGCGTTGTGTCATAATTTTTATACAGACCGCTAGGGGTGCAAATACAAATAATCAACTACCAAATTAAATTATCAAAGGTAGTTCTGTTACTAGAAATTAGTTTAGTACTGAAACTTACGCACAAGTCTATCAGAAATCAGGTTATCTCTTAATTGTTAGATGCTCACTTTACAGCATTAAGCCGAACTTCAGAGAAATTCTGCATTAAAACCGGATTTTTCAGTCCTTTAATGAAACGGCACTCACGTACCTACCAAACCCAAAGAACGAAGATTTTTTGTCAATATAATATAGTATAGGATTTTTATTAAAACTTCATGATGGGCAAACCTTCCGAACCATCCATTACCCAAATTAACGTTGAAGAACTGGCACAACGCTTATCTTCAGGAGAGCCAATTCAGCTTGTGGACGTGCGTGAACCACAAGAGGTGGCGATCGCCCACATCGATGGCTTTGTCAATTTACCTTTGAGTCAGTTTCCTGACTGGGCAGATCAAGTCAACACCCGCTTAGATCCCCACGCTGAAACTCTTGTGCTGTGCCATCATGGCATTCGTTCTGCTCAGATGTGTCAGTGGTTAACTGTTCAAGGCTTTACAAATGTCAAAAATGTTATGGGTGGAATTGATGCTTACTCAACTCTGGTTGACTCTTCCATTCCCCAATACTAGCTGCTGTTTTGCATTAAGCGGATATGTAGTCTGCTAAGACTGACGATTTTAATTTGCCTATGCTATCCTCTGTACAAGCTAGGATAGCTTTAAGTGTTGAGTGGTAAATATTTGTATTCTACCTATGTGCCTTTTTTGGCTGTTCAGGAAATTCGTAACTTGAAATACAGAGATTTGAATAAACTTATGCAAGTATGCATAAGTAGGGGCTAATTTACTTCAATCCAAAAGCTTTTTTCCAGCAATTTACCTGTATTAATAGTAACTTTACTCAAGGCAGTACAGTGTCTTTACTTTTCTTTACTTCTTTTTGCTTATTGTTGTAGAAGCAAAGTGCTTGTGATCTTGCTTTACTATTATTAATCCTTATTTAATTTAGAGTTATCTCTAAAAATTTTTTCAAAGCTTCGCTTACAATTCGGCTTCGGTAAAAAACTCCTTATGCAAGTCCAGCTTACAAATCGTCAACAGCAGATACTTGGGGCAACAATACGTCATTATATAGCCACAGCAGAACCTGTTGGTTCTAAAGCTCTTGTTGAAGAGTACAACCTTGGTGTTAGCTCAGCAACAATTCGCAATGTGATGGGCGTGTTGGAAAAAGTTGGCTTACTGTACCAACCTCACACTTCTGCAGGACGCGTCCCTTCTGACTCTGGCTACCGTATTTATGTTGACCAGTTGATAACACCTTCTGAAACTCTAGCACGAGATGTAGAACTATCACTGCAAAAACGCCTCAAGTGGGAAGATTGGAGCTTGGAAGCTCTTTTGCAAGGAGCAGCTCACATTTTAGCAACTTTGAGTGGTTGCATCACCTTAATCACGATGCCGCAAACTGCGACAGCAGTGTTGAGACATTTACAACTAGTGCAAGTAGAAACGGGACGGGTGATGTTGATTGTGGTGACGGATGGATATGAGACACATTCAGCATTGATGGATTTAGCGCAAGCCTCGGAAGATTCACAACCAGATGCAGAAGTCATCGACCGCGAGTTACAGATTGTCTCTAATTTTTTGAATACTCACTTGCGGGGACGCAGCATAACTGAATTAGCAAACCTGAAATGGAGTGAATTGGATCAGGAGTTCCAAAGATATGGAGAATTCCTGAAAAATTCAGTTGCTGAACTTGCTCGTCGCACTCTGACACCATCTGCAACACAAATTATGGTTCGCGGTGTTGCTGAAGTTTTGCGTCAGCCAGAGTTTTCGGAATTACAGCAAGTGCAAATGCTCATCCACCTGTTGGAAGAAGAACAAGACCAACTGTGGCGGTTAATATTTGAAGAACAGCCGGAAGCGGAGGAGGTTGGTAAGCCACGAGTCATGATTCGTATTGGTGCAGAAAACCCTCTAGAACCTATACGCACTTGTTCGTTGATTTCTTCGACCTATCGCCGGGGTTCTGTATCATTAGGTAGTGTGGGAGTTCTCGGACCAACGCGTCTAAATTATGAAAGTGCGATCGCAGTAGTAACAGCTGCTTCTGATTACCTCTCAGAAGCTTTCAGTTATTTCAATCCCCAGTAGGGCTTGTAGCAGGACAATCGCTGAATTAATCAAAACTAGCTTAAATAATGATCAGAAAAATTACTTTTGGAGCGCTATGGCTGGGATTTATTATCTATGCCTTTTTCTTTGCTCCTCCCGATCAACCTGATACATTCGATTTAATTAAAGATCTTTCTACTGGTCAATGGCAAGGAATAAACCCCCTGATTATAGCACTTTTTAACATTATGGGCATCTGGCCTATGATTTACAGCTGCTTGGTATTTATTGATGGTAGAGCACAAAAAATGCCTGCTTGGCCTTTTGCTAGTATTTCATTTGGAGTTGGGGCTTTCGCGTTACTACCTTACTTAGCCCTGCGGGAACCAAATCAAAAGTTTCCTGGCAGCAAAAATGCTTTTCTCAAGATATTAGATTCTCGCCTAACAGGTATTGCTCTGACTGTCGCCACAGTTATCTTAATTGCTTATGGTGTAGGACAGGGAAATTGGGGAAATTTTGTTCAGCAGTGGCAAACAAGCCGCTTTATTCATGTAATGAGTTTAGATTTTTGCCTGCTTTGCTTATTGTTTCCAGCCTTGTTGGGAGATGATATGGCGCGGCGAGATATCAAGAATTCTCAGTTGTTTTGGTTGATTGGATTAATTCCACTCTTTGGTCCCTTGATTTATTTATGTATACGTCCACCTTTAAAAGAAGCAGCTGACAAAATAATACAGAGTCAGCAACAAAGCGCCATAAATTAAGATTATGAGTCGAAAAATTGCTCTTTGGTTACTGTGGGTTGGATTTATCGCCTACCTTTTGTTGTTCGCTCCTCCACTGCATTTAGAGGAAACTCTGACGCTACTCAAAAATATCTTTACTCTCAATTGGGCAGATGTAAATCCAGTTCTCCTCTCTTTGTTCTCCCTTGTTGGGATCTGGTTGTTCATTTACAGTGCTGTTCTGTTCTTTGATGGTAGGATGCAGTGGATTCCTTTCTATCCTTTTGCAATAGCGTCCATTGCTTCAGGTACGCTTGGTCTTATACCTTATTTGGCTTTGAGGGAAGACAACCAACAATTTTCTGGACGGAAGGATGCTTTTTTGCAGTTGTTGGATTCTCGCTTTTTTGGTATTGCTCTGAGTTTAAGTACTCTTGGTTTGTTTGCCTACGCTTTTGTTCTCGGTGATTGGGTAGGGTTTTGGCAGCAGTTTTTGGGCGATCGCTTTATCAATGGTATGAGTTTGGCATTTTGCTTGTTTTGCCTACTCTTCCCAACCGTCTTAGGCGATGATATGGCGAGACGGCGTTGGAATAATCCTCAAGTGTTTTGGGCAGTATCACTTGTTCCACTCTTTGGTCCACTTGTGTATCTTTGCTTGCGTCCGCCGATACCAGAAAATGTTGCGCAACAAAGACCAGCATCTTTTGGCAGTAGTAGAGTGCGATAATCATGACGCATAGTTGGCAAGAAACACTCGTTGAGAAACGAGTGACTTACACAATAGAACTAAAAGGTAGGGGTTTTCATCCTCCCGTGTGCAGCCTGATAGCCTGTAAGCTTATCTGATTCAGGGCGATCGCTCCTCATTCAGTCGTGTGATCAAAAGGGCGATAGCTAGCCCCTAAGGGGGCGCTGCGCAAACGCTGCTGCCTAAGCGCAAAGCGCACGCTACGCGAACGGCAGATCGCCCTCATTGACTCATTTCACTATTTCCACTTTCTCTAGCTGCTTCTACTTCATGGTAATGCTCCATCGACCATTGACACAAAGATCTGAGTGGTTCAATAAGCGTTTCTCCCAAAGGCGTTAAGGAATACTCCACCATTGGTGGTACAGCAGGATATACATTGCGCTGCACAAGACCATTTCGCTCCAAATCGCGCAGTGTACGTGTTAGCATCCTCTGCGAAACGTCTCCAATTTCTCTTTGAAGCTCACTGTGGCGTTTAGTACCGTGAGATAGCACATAGATCACCACTGTCACCCATTTGTCACCTACTAAGTCGAGCGTTTGTCGTAAGTAGGGATGCGAATTGAGAAGGCTAGGATATTGATCCACTTTCAATATGAACGTTACGTACAAGCGTGTAACTATGGCACTTTTGTGTACCTACTTGCGGAACCGTTGACTTCATTGAATAATTAAGCCTTGAACCGCTTAAGGAACTGTCAATGACTAACATAACAGGTAACAGCGACGCATTTTACGACTCACTGACACCTGATAATGCCGCTATGTTGCTGATTGACCATCAGGCTGGACTTTTTCTAGGTGTTCATAGTATTGATCAGCAAATTCTAAAGAATAACGTGATTGGTTTGGCAAAAACAGCAAAAGTTTTCAATTTGCCGACAGTGTTATTCACCAGTTCTGCTAAAGGTCCTAATGGTCCTACGATTCCAGATCTCATTGAACTATTTCCCGATCATGAAATTTTTAATCGCTCACCAATTAACCTTTGGAATGATCCTAAATCTCGTGCGGCTGTAGAAGCAACCGGACGCAAAAAGCTGATTATGGCTGCGATCACAACCGATGTCTGTCTGGCGTTTCCGGCACTGTCAGCACTTAAAGCAGGATATGATGTTTACGCTGTCGTTGATGCATCTGGAACCTGGAGTCCACAAGCAGAGATGGCGACTATACTGAGGCTCACGCAAGCCGGTGCAATTATGACGAACTGGGTTGCGGTTGCAGCTGAACTGAAGCACGACGAAGACCGATCCACAACACCTGCAATGAACAAAGCATATGGCGAACACATGGGACTCTACGACTTCCTAGGCGATATTGCTGCGGTAAAATAAGCTATTGTCTGACAAGTCCTTGTAATACCTTAATAAAGCACTGCTGCCTAAGCGCAAAGCGCACGCTACGCGTTAGCCCTTGGTGTGCCCTTGCGCTTACGCGATCGCTCTATTGATCATGTAGCATAGGAGTGATCTCTTGTTGGACAGCCAAATGGCTGTTGTTCCTTGCGTATTTCTATCACTCTTGAGCAAGCTCAAGCTATCCATTCATGGACTCTCGCATTCAATCGTACCTGCGCGTCGCGGCGAGCCAGCAACGTGACACGGAGCAGATAGGTCCGTTCCTCGCAACCTTCAACCGCTACAACGCCAACCCCTTTCTTAACTATGCCATCCCCGACAACGATGCCACGCCGTCCCTCAGCGACGTGAACGCACTTATCACTGCCTACCTTGAGCGTGAACGAAAGCCACGTTTGGAGTATGTTGCGAAACTAGCACCTGCTGTCGAGGAAGCGCTGACATCCGGTGGTTTCACCGTTGAAGGACGCCTGCCGCTTATGATCTGCACTCCTGGTTTAGAGCAATTGCTTCCGGTCCCTTTAGGCATAGAACTAATCGTGGCGGTTTCGGATGCTGATATGCTCGCTACTGTGACGGTGCAAAACGAGGTCTATGGAGATTCTACACCAAGTTCCGAAGACGTTAAAAGTCTACAAACTAGCATAGCTGCAGGTGGAATCGCGGTACTCGCTCGTGTAGCAGCAACAGGCGTAGACGCCGGGAGGGCGGCTTCTCGTAGAGTAGCTGTGGGGGCTGGAGTATGTTCTGTGCCCGCAAACCAGACGACAGAGATCGCTGGCATTGGTGTGCGTGTCCCTTTCCGCCGACGAGGTGTAGCAGGAGCCTTGACGACTCGGCTAGTGCGAGAGGCTTTTGACGCAGGCGTTACAATGGCTTTTCTGATGGCGGCCCATGAGGAAGAACGGCGGATCTACACCCGCGCTGGATTCTCGACAATTGGCGAAATTTTGCATATTTCGCTCCCGCACCCGCAGTAGATTTTTAACCTCACTGCTAACGTGCGACAAATTTGGCTGATGAAGTGGAGTTCGATGAAGGTCTATTGTGTATTAAAATGCAAAGTTTGTAACCCAGGATCATTTACATATTTGGTGCATTAATTGTCGATCGCTTCAACATATGAGCATCTGGCAATTGCCACCAAGGAAGATGAGGAGACTCGTGATGTTCTTCGTGATAGCCAAAATGATAGCAGGTAAGAAATGACCACCAAACAGGATATGAGATAGTTTGCGCACGGTGAGGTTCACTATACCCGTCTTTTGGCTCACGATGGGGCAAAAATGTGCCGAAATAAAATAGCTGTATTGAACTGATAAGTGCAGGTATTGCCCAAAACAAAGTGAGATTTACTCGGGGTATATGGAGTATAAAATAGGCTAAGTTATAGATAATTGTTATGATAAGCATTTGCCCCCAGCTTGAGTAATTTTTCATGAAATAAAAATACCAAGCAAATAAATTTTTATGTTCGCCATCGTGAAAATCGGGGTCTTTATCACTAGCCGGATGATGATGATGCATCCAATGTTTTCTTAATAGTTTTTGATAAGGTAAAAAACCATAGAGTGTTAAACATAGTGAACCAATAAAGTGATTAATTTTATTGTTTGCAGGAAAGACTGCTCCATGCATAGCATCATGAGTGGTAATAAATAATCCTGTGTATAAAAATGCCTGCCAAAGCATAGCAAGCGATAAAGTCAAAATATTAAAGTTAGAGATATCAACAGAAAGTAATAAAATCAAGCTGGTAACCCAAGTTGCAATGATCACAATAGCAATGACAAGTCCTCCGGTAGATGGACTGGAAAGTTTTTGTTGATGAGTGGTTGGTTTTTCTAATTGTTGAATCACGGTTGTACTTCGTTTTGGAGGAAAATTCATAAAAATAAGCTCATGACGAGATACATTAACAGTTCACACAAGCCTAGGCAGTTACTTGTCAACTAGGTGAGATAAGGTGGGGAACTGTTTCCATAATTCCCGGACTGTATTTTATCCAGTCGTAAATAGATGTTGCCCAAAGAACAACATTCGCCTTACATTTCACATTATGTAGAAATGTTAATTTACTTTAATAATTACATACAATTGCCAGAGCGAAAACTTTTTCCGTCTGTAGGTTGACTGTATGGGTGTCATACAGCAAAATTCTAGAGAAAGATTCACAACCCAGAACCCAGAGTGCACAAGAGGTTGGCTGTTGTGTCTGTAGTGTCAGCTTATATCTCCAGCGCAGTTCTGGGTTCTTTCAAATCTAGTGAATGAGGTTGAGTACGTCGCGCACAACGCTGTAACCGCTAAGATCCCAAAGTAGGTAGGCGATAAAACCAATCATGGCTAGGCGACCTTGCCAAAGTTCAGACTGTGGAGTAAACCCAAATTTAACTGCATTGCGGTCGCTTCCGTTATATGCCTTTTCAGTCGCATCAGTAGGATAATTTCCCATTGTTAAGTTTCCTCAAGTCTTTAAATAACACTTTTCATAGTAGTGATCCCTCTAGTGTGCGCTATCTCTCTATAGTGTCAACGCGTTCGCTAGTCCAAAGGATGAGATTGTGAGTGGTTAATGTAAAGGTTTGTAGTACGGAAGGTTAATAAGAGTATGATGCGCCTGCCAAATAGAGGATTTTTTTTGTCATCAGGTAGTAGTCAGGTATACCAAGAGAATTTAAAAATTGAAAATCTAACGCTAGTCAGAAGGTTTATTAAATTTTGTTGCTCAAACTAATAGATAGGAAATAAAGTTTTTAACTGAAAAGATGGCTCCTACAGTACTCATTACAGGTGCTTCCCAAGGTATTGGGAAAGCAACAGCACTTCTATTTGCTCGCAAAGGATATGACCTGGTACTCACTGCACGTCAACTTGACGAATTGGAAAGTGTAGCACAGGAGGTGCAAAGCCTTGGTCGTCCAGTACCACTTATAGTTCCTTGCGATGTTAAAGATCCATTGCAGGTGGAAACACTCGTAGAAAAGGCTTTAGCTCATTACGGCTACATTGACCTACTGATAAACAATGCAGGCATTTTCGCAGAAGGACCAGTGGAGCAGTTTTCTCTTAGCGATTGGCACCACATCATAGATACTAATTTATGGGGATATATTCACACAATTCATGCTCTTTTGCCTCATTTCCTTCAAAGCAGAACTGGAACAATTGTGAACATAAGTTCCATTGGGGGTAAAGTGCCTATTCCTTACTCAGTGCCGTACTCCACTAGTAAGTTTGGCGTCACAGGTTTGACAGAGGCGTTGCACGCAGAATTGAAGCCAAAAGGTATTCACGTTTGTGGAATTTACCCCAATGTGATCAAGAGTCGTTTTGTGGAAGCGGCTGTTTTTCGTGGTAAGGATGAGCAAGATGTGAAATCCCGTCGTGATCAGATGAACAGCGTCCTAGAAATTCCAGGTGTGGAGAAGCCTGATGACGTGGCAAATGCCATCTGGGACGCTGTTAAAAACCATAAGTCTGAAGTATTTGTTGGTTCGGCGAATTTGTCGCAAGCGTTTTATCGATTGTTTCCAGGTTTACTTCAGTGGGTTTCAAACCTTGCTTTGAAAAATAAAGATAATTGACACTCCCCTGGCTTTACGAACAAATTTCGCTGTCGCTCATTTGTTCGTAAAGCCAGGGGATTCTACATTCTACGTCAGCACTTGCTCAACCAGGCTTGCGCCAAGAAGAGTAGAGGTTCCAACTCCTGTCGCGTTACTTCGGTTGTGTCCCAACCTAGCTTGTTTTCCAAGATTCAGAATATTTATTGCTGCATTCACATCCCTTTGGAGTTCACATCCGCAATTACATTTATGAGTGCGAGTTGAAAGGGACTTTTTCACAATTGCGCCACAATCCGAACACTTTTGAGATGTCATTCGAGGATTGACAGCAACAATTGTGGTTCCAAACTTAACAGCAAAATATTCTAGCCAACGACGAAACAGAGTCCAAGCTACATCATTAATAGACTTGGCTAAACAGTGATTCTTTACCATGCCTTTCACATTCAAGGCTTCATAGGCGACTAAGCTGTTAAGCTTGCACACGTTACGCGCAATTCTCTTTGCGTGTTCATTCCGTTGCCTACTTACTCTTAAATGCTTCTTGGCATATCTCCGTCTAGCTATTCGTCGTTGATTTTTACCTTTTTGGTAGAGTCGAGAGGAGGTATTATCCTCCGTCCCTCTCTGTTAGATCCGGACGTGCCCGTTTCCGTGCATCCGGCTCCCGATGTTCTAGGGTTTCCCCTTGCTCATGTGTATGTAGTCGTGACAACTTTCATGTATGGCTAGAAGGTTCTTTGCTTTCCAATTTTGGTGGTTGCCGTCTACGTGATGTAGGTGGGCTGTTTCACCTGGTAACATCTTCATGCCACAGTATCCACATGCATGGTTTTGCTTTTTAAGAGCTTTAGAGGTTGCACCATCGTAGAGTTTGCTATTACGTTCACTCCAATAGGTGATGTCTCCGTCGAAAGGTGTTTTTGTACCTTGGACGTTAACGTGTTTATTCTCGGAGTAAGGAACTGCTGGGAATGCTTCATTAAGTAAAGTTTTACTTGAATGTCGGTTATTCTTGGCTTCCTTATTGAATACCTTGTAAGTTCTCTTTTGGATGAAATATAGCGAGTTACGCGTTCCATCCATCTTGCAGAACCTATGGTAATTCCTCCATCCTCTAACCAAAGGTGCCAGCTTTTCAGCTTTTCCCTTGGAGCCATAGTTCGAGTTGTTAACTATGTGTTTTACTTTCTGCCGGAATGCTTTGAAGTTATCCACTGAAGGGACACATCTAAACTTTCCGTTGCTTTGCACTTTGAAGTGCCAGCCTAGGAAATCAAACCCATCTGTCGATGCTGTGGTCTTGGTTTTCTTCTCACTGACATTCATTCCTCTTTCTGCTAGAAACTGGCTTATTTTCTCAAGTATTTCTTGTGCATTGTCTCTAGGTCTTAGTATTATAACCATGTCATCCGCGTATCGGATTGATGGTTCTATAATGCTACTTGATGGTGTTTTGTCAGTTATTTGATATCCATGTTCATGGTATCTGAAAACACTTTCAATACCGTTGAGCGCAATGTTTGCCAGAAGTGGGCTAACCACACCACCTTGGGGGGTTCCTTGTTCGGGAAAGTTGGGGTGTATTCCTGCTTTTAAGCATCGGAGGATGCCAATTTTCAGCCCTTTTGGTGCTATCAAATTATTCATGATAGTTGTGTGGTTTATTCTGTCAAAGCATTTTTCGATATCGAGTTCGATCACTCGTTTTTCTATTCCATTCATTTTTGAGTTTAGGTTTAAGAACAACATCTTTTGCGCATCATGCGCTGAACGTCCTGGTCTAAACCCATAACTCTTAGCATGGAAAGTTGCTTCATGGGCTGGTTCTAGTGCATATTTCACAAGGCATTGCCATGCTCTATCTGCGATAGTAGGGACTTTGAGGATTCGCGTTTTTCCGTCCTTCTTCGGTATCGGAATCTCGCGTAGTTTGTTATGATGCCAATTAGAGTAATTGAGCTTGAGAAGTTTCTCAAGTGAAAAGCGTTCTTCAAAGTTGAGGGACGCTTTCCCATCAATTCCCGCAGTCTTTTTACCAGCGTTTAATTGAGTTACTTGACGAATAGCCAGCATTCTTGCAGCTTTGGACTTCAGAATCAGCTTTTGAAGTGACCGCGCTTTACGCATGTCGCCAACTTGAACTGCTTTATACACGCGTCGTTGTAGGCGGAATAAGTTTATCCGGAATTTCTTCCAGGGTAGGTCTTTCCAAGATTCACTAGTTGTGGAACTGTGCCTAATCATGCTCTTACTTCAACGTATGTTTTCTGAACACCTCAGCGAAATTACTCGCTGTCCTACCCGAATCAAAGGAGTTCTGTATCTCGTCTTACCTACATGAGTTTCGACCTTCTCATGACCTTTGACTCGTTTTTATTCGTTCCCCAAAATAGATTGTTTGTACCGTTAGGTGGAACCAATTCAACCGTTAGAACCCCTTACTCTTGCCGCTTGTAGAAAACACCATCGGCGGGATTTTTACTCTAACGAAGTCAGGGAGTTTGTGTTATGCCCTGCTTTCTACTAGGTTGCTTTTTCAGGTTCTATTTTCACCGTGGGTACTCCCTTTTAGCACCAGTGTCAGCCCATAACAGCCGTCTGATTGTGCCCTGTTCCCAGCTTCAGTCTTCGAAATTCCGAGTTCGGTCGCTGTGGGCAGATAAGGAGTCACTCCTGAGTTTGGAGGACAGGATTTTCACCTGTATCTTATTTGGAGTTCAACCGTATTTGGTTGGTTAGTTTATTTGCGGACTGGTTACCGGGATTCAACTAACAACGAATCGCACCTTTCTTGTATATCTGACGTTGAGCGTGCTTGATGGCTTTGTCGGCTTTACGAAGAAACCTTGGATTTTCTTCATGGTGACCGTTGGAATCAGAGTAGAAAAACTCTAACCCAACATCAAGACCTAATTCACCATCAGCCGTTCTGGATTCAGGTTTTACCTCAATGTCAACTGCAAATTGACAGTAATATCCGTCAGCTTTCAGAACCAATCTAACCCGTTTTATGGATTTAACAGGGTAGGTGTGAATATCCCACTTTCCTAATAATCTTACCTCTGAAATACCTTTGTCATCGGTAAAACTGATGCGTCGTTTTGTGGGATGCAATGACCACCCGCTAGTCTTGTATTCAACTGAACGGTTATCTTTCTGGAAACGTGGAAAACCCTTCTTTCCTATTTTCTTAGACTTGCAGTTACCGTAAAATCTATCAATAGCACTCCAAGCTCTTTCTGTCGCAGCCTGACAAGCCATTGAATTTAGTTCTTTGACAAACTTGAACTCTTTCCGCAGTGCTGTTGAGTAATTGTTTAAGGCAATTCGATTAATTTTTGCTTCACGAGGTGCATCTATCCAATATCTAATAGCTTTATTTCTGATGAACTGGGTCGTACGAATAGCTTCATCGATAGCTCGATACTGCTGTTGCTTACCTTTCACTTTGTACTCTAAAACCAGCACTGCGTTATCACCTCCTTGTTTTACTCTATTTGATACATATTATTATGAATATGAAACGTTTGTATGTACAATATGAAGAAAAAAAGGTTAAACTGTCTTTTGACTGACCGCAGGCATCGCAAGCTACTTTTGTTGTCTGTAGAACTAGACAGAACTATTAGTAGTATGGTTGATGAATGGATTGATTCACTTCCTGAACCAAAAAAAGAAAATATCAGGGCAGGGTAAACCCTGCGTCGTGGCTTTCATCCCTGGGCTGATAGCGAAGCGTGGCGTCAGCCATAGCCGCAGGGTTTTCAGCCTACCCTTTATAAAAGCTGAGAATGTACAGAATTTACTCAAGGTGCTAATAGTGACTCGCATTCACGTTTCGTCACAAAATGTCGGTAACGAAACATTACTTCTAACTGGGCTTGCACCAGCCAACCACTGACAAATTCCACAGGTTCTCCACCAGGCATAGAAAAGGAAATGTCATCAGTCAATCTCGTTGAACCATTTTCTGGTTCAAACAAATGTCGATGCTTCCAATAATCAAAAGGTCCGGAAATTTGTTCGTCGGTAAACAGGTGATATTCTTCGTATTCTGTGTGACTTGCTAACCAACGCAAAGGCAATGGTCCCAAAAAAAGGCGAAACTCAGTGATAGCACCCCTTCCAAGTCCTCCTTCGCGGCGGAGGACTTGAACGGGTTGCCAAGGTGGAGTCAGCAGTTGCATAACATCTGATCTTTCGTGGAATTTCCAAACAACCTCTACTGGTGCATTAATGACTGATGAATATTTAAAGTGCAGCATTTCAACGGTTTTCAGTTCTGTAAGTAATAATTGGTAGTTGTTAGTTGTTACTTACATTTTTAATAACGACTAAGCATCCTTTACGATTTCTTACCAAAAAATTTCCAATTTAAAATCAGTAGAAAAGTTTATTCTTCGTATTCAGTATCTATCTCTACATCAAGAGTCTCTTCATCAATCCGCACATAGAGAAGATTGGGACGACAACAAACTTGACAATCTTCTACGTAAGATTGCTGTCCACCTGCACTCAAATCAATAAAGGTGGTATTGGGTTCACCGCAATAGGCGCAGTAGTATTCGGCTGTTGTTTGCATTTAGTTGTTTGTATTTAGTTATTTAACGGTTGTAGTTCCCTTTGGGATGAGTTGAAATGACTGGTGGCATCAGCCAAGTGCTTTAGTAGTGTAGACTGTGGTAACGGACCTTGCAAGTGGTTCCAAGGTAAGATTTGGTCTGTTGACCAATTGGTATGAACGTAAAAATCTAAGTCGGGGATTTGTCCTTTGAGTTGTTTGAAAGCACGTTTGTAACTACCTAGAGAATCACCGAAGTTGCGGGTTAGTTCTAGGAAGTGGGAGAGTCGGCGATCGCCTCTCGACAACAAAGCCTGAATAATAGACCAATTATAACTTTCCGGGCGAAAGTCTATTCCTTGAGGCTTGAGTTTTTTCTGTAAAAACTGCAACCTTTTTTCTGCTTGCGGATTCACCCCAAACCACTGAAATGGTGTATGTCCTTTAGGAACAAAAGTACTGCATCCCAGTGTTAACCGTAGTCCAGGAGCAGCTTTTTTGATATCGCGCATCATCGTTACAGTTGCATCCAAATCCTCTGGTTCTTCACCAGGAATTCCCACCATTCCGTAGAGTTTCAAACTAGATAATCCCCCAGCTTTCGCATTCAATGCTGCTTGGATGATTTCATCATTGTGCAACTTTTTATTGATAATCCGTCGTAATTTTTCGGAACCACTTTCTACTGCAATGGTGAGGGATCTTGTATCTCGTTTTGCCAAAGTCTGCGCCAATTGTACAGTGACTGTATTTGTTCGTACTGAGGAAATGCTCAGACGTATATCATCGTACTTTGGCTGATTGATGTAATCTAGCAAAGCTTCAAATTCAGGATGTTGAGTTACCGAAGCTCCCAATAATCCTAACCGATTTGTGACTGATAAGCCTTTCTCAATTGCTGGAATGAGTGAACTTTCAACACTCGCTGTTCTAAAAGGTAATGTGAGATAACTTGCCAAACAAAAGCGACACATTTCTGGACAACTTCTCACCACTTCCACCATGAAGATATTTTCCCAAGCCGCTTTTTCTGTCACCACTGTTGATGCTGAGAGGACATTTCCTCGGTAAGTTTGCTTTTGCACCACAGCAGGAATTTCTGGTGAAATTGGTTGAATTGATTTTACAGCGCCATCTAATGCGTGATATTCTACCTCATACAAACTAGGAACATAAACACCAGAAACTTGTCCTAATGCTTTGAGTTGAGTTTGTCTATCAGCGTTTCTAACTTCTTTGTAAGCTTCAATAAAATTCCCCAGCAAAGTTTCCCCATCTCCCAGCAAAATTACATCAAAGAAATCAGCGAAAGGTTCGGGGTTAGCTGTGAGTACTGGACCGCCACCAAAAACTATGGGATGATGATTATCTCGGGCATTTGCTCTAATAGGGATTTCCAAAGATTCCAGCAGATTCAAAACATTAACATAATCGAGTTCCCACGACAAGGAAAAGCCCAATAATTCCGGCGTTCTTGGGAGTTGTTCATGAGTGTCGGTGAATAAACGACTCACCTGCACATCAGAACGCATTGCTAAAGTTGCCCATACTACCTGATAGCCAAGGCTAGTAATACCGACAGTGTACTCGTTGGGAAAAGCAAAAATGGTGGGAACAGCGTCAGTGTCAGGAATAGCAGGGGTAAATAAGAGGCGTTCAGCAGTAAAGAAAGAAGATGTCACAGGTGTTTACAATAAACAGATTATCTATATTTAATTTTAAACCATAGAATTATGAGGTTAAAAAATAATGTTACGGCGTTAGCAAGAATAATCGGTAAAGCATTTAGATAAATCCCATAGATTAACCATAGAAATATCCCCAAATTGAAGAAGATAAGCATGGCAAATGAAACATCTTTTGCTGATTTGGATTGCCATGTTTTCAGCATTTGCGGCAAGAAGGAAAATGTAGTTAACGTTGCCGCAACTAATCCTAATATGTTAATCCAATTCATGGAGATGCAACCCTTATAATATTTGTTTAAGATGATATCAGCGTCGGCGTGCAGGAGATACGAGTGGAAGCGCATATTTGACTTCTGCTGGGGATCATGCTCCCACACTCCAATTATCTTTGCATAACTTACAATCTGTGCTCTAAAAGCAGGTAAGCGAATAATATATCAAGTTTTCCGTAATCACCTTCACGCGTGCTGTAGAACTTAGTACTAACAAATTCAATAGATATTAATAGTCATCAATAATGCAATTTCGTCCTCCTTCTTGGCACCAGTTAATTTTATATGCAGTAGGTGTATGTTCGCTGTCACTTCCTTTTGCGCAAAGTGTTCAAGCAACTCCAGCACAAGAAGTGCGTAACTTCTGTCGCAAGCAGGATAGTGTATTTGTTGCTGCGGAGACTAAGAATTATTGGGTAAGTATCTGTGGTAGTGATTCACCACTGACTTATGTAGGTGTAAATAAAAAGACTGGTCAAACTGTACGCTTACCTCTAAGTGTAAATGGGCGAGATTCCCAGAGAAAATACTTTGAAGCTGTTAATAACGATTATACTTATATTCTGGCAGAATCGACCAAAGGCAAAAACTTGACCGTTGCTAAAGGTATTCGTGAAATTCTCCGCGAACCAGTAATTAGAGGTTGGTAAGCGTCAAAATTGATTCTTCCAACTGTTAATTGAAATTGCCGATTAAATTCTCAGCACGCAACAATTCTTCCAGACGATTAATCAAGTTATTAGCTTTACAAAGAATGCCTTGATCACTAAATGGATATGCAAGACAGCAAATAAGGCTGTTTATATTTTGCTCCATATTTACAGGTAACTTTTGACATAGCTGTTTGGCAAATTGTATCAAGCGTTTCTCACCTGGTGATGGTAGATAGTTGATAGCAAAAATAATATCAAAGTAACTTGCTATTAATGCAGCTATTCGATGGTTGACACTCACAAAATCATTGCGATTGATTGCCACTTCTATCTGATGTAGGTAGGAAGAAATATTATTCCTTAAAATGGGATAATTTTTGGCAATGATAGCTCGTCTTAAAGGTTCGGGATAGGGTTGATTAGCTTTGTGTTGCAGTTGTTTAAACCAATCATTTCGGTCATAGAAGCATGTTGAATGCAAAACATTCCACCAAAAACAAGTGGAATAGCCAACTGAGGCTTGATGCTTCACAAGTACAGAATCTAACTGTGCTTCAATCCATTGGGGTGAACGGTACATAATATCAATCCCTTTTCCAGAATTGGTTTCTATCCACTCATCCCCTGGTTCCCAAAATTGATTATTGATTTCGCTACGATTAGCAAATTTGTGACTGATTTCGGAACGAATGTCTATGGGAATTTCTTGTTGTATGTAAACATAAAAATCGAAATCAGAGAATTCATCGGAAACTTCAGTTGCTTGAGAACCTGCTAAAGCAACAGCTATGACTTGAGGTAGTTGACTAAATTCTGAGGCGATCGCTTGAGCTAAAGAATTATTTGTGACCATAATTTCTAGCAATTTGGATTTAGGTGCTATAGCAATCCTATATGAATGGTGAAAATTACTGGAGTTCAGAAACCCGGTTTCTAGCAGAAACCGGGTTTCTAATTTTTCAAAAATGATTTATGACTCACCCTACAGTCCTATAAATCAATCATCCTACAACACCTTACACTGCCCGTGATACCGTAATAGATGATCGCATAGCACCAACGCTACCATCGCTTCAACCATTGGGACTGCACGCGGTAACACGCAAGGGTCATGGCGTCCTTTTCCTGCTAGAATAGTTTCTTCACCCTCATTTGTAACTGTCTTCTGTTCTTTTCTAATCGTTGCCGTTGGCTTAAATGCAACACGCAAAATAATGTTTTCACCGTTGGAAATACCCCCTTGAATTCCACCAGAACGGTTGGTTACAGTGCGAGTTTCTCCATTTTCATCTATATAAAACTCGTCGTTATGCTCAATACCAGTGAGTAATGTCCCCGCAAAACCGGAACCAATTTCAAAGCCTTTGCTGGCTGGCAGAGACATCACACCTTTAGCGATATCCGCTTCCAACTTATCAAAAACTGGATCACCCAAACCTTTGGGCACATTTCGCGCGACGCATTCCACTACGCCACCGACAGAATTACCTTGTCTGCCAGTTTGCTCAATTAATTCAATCATCCGCTCTGCACATTCCGCATCGGGACAGCGGACGATATTGCTTTCAACTTGTTCTAAAGTGACAGTGTTGGGGTCAACACTGCCTTCCAAATCTTTGATACGTTTGACGTAACCAATAACTTCGACATTGGCGACTTGACGGAGGATTTTTTTGGCGATCGCACCTGCCGCAACTCGTCCTATAGTCTCCCGCGCCGATGATCTACCGCCACCTTGCCAATTGCGGATACCATATTTCGCGTCATATGTTGCATCCGCATGAGAGGGGCGATACTTAACCGCCATCTCATCATAATCCTGAGAGCGAGTGTCTTTATTGCGTACCAAAATTGAAATTGGCGTTCCCAGGGTTTTCCCTTCAAATACCCCAGAGAGAATTTCGCAAGTGTCCGTTTCCTTGCGAGGCGTTGTAATCTTACTTTGTCCGGGACGTCTTCTATCTAGTTCTACTTGAATTTCCTCGGCAGAAATTTCTAATTGCGGAGGACAACCATCAATCACAACTCCCACACCGCCGCCGTGGGACTCGCCGAAAGTGGTGATGCGAAACAGATGCCCAAAAGTGTTGCCCATAATATTGAGGAAGTATCTTCAAGCGCCGTATTCTACGTATAGCATTTTCTGATCACAAAGCGAAAAACCAGATGACTGAGATTTTGCTATTTCTTTGACTTTTTTTGCTGACTTGGCCCCCCTTTGTAAACTTCAGAATTAAATGGCACTAATTCTTCAGAATTATTTGGCACTGCAACTTTGTTGAGAGCATTTAAGTTCACTCATGGACGGGTAACTCCCACCTGGGGTTAATCCGCTCAAATATCTTGCGCTGTCGATTGAGATCAACTTGTGGTAATGTCTTCTCTACGAGATCGAAAACTTCCTCAACAAGTTGGCGTAGTTCATGGGTTCCGCTTACAGCATCAGTTTGAAAAACATACTCCAACCGTGCAAAAAACTCAGGTGGTTTAATTTTCATTTTTTCAACCCAGTAGCGTGTCCACTTAAAGCCGGGATGATAAATGTGATTTAGCCCAAACAGCAAGTTGAGGAGCCATCGCACAATCATACACCTGTTTTCATATAGCATCGGAATCTCAAGGCGTTCGGTCATGATATATTGACCATCAAACGGGCGGAATTTCAGGTGCTTCTGAACCATTGCAACTCCCAGGTCTTCAGGATAAGGAGAAAGCCGATTTTGCCACTGTTTGATGATGTCTTCGCCGTAAAGAATAACTGCGTGCTGAAGATTAGACGCTGACGCTTGCTTCTCAAACACAAGCCCATTTTGCGACACATCGTAGCGCTCAACAACATCAGTCACAATCTTGTCCATCGCATCTCGTGCCCAATGACCTGCTTCGACTTTCATCCCGTATAGATAGAACTGCTCCAACCATGCTTCTTTTGCTTCCTCATGCGCCTGAATTTCCCATCCTTTAACACCAACATTTTGGGCTGTAGCTTGTAATTCTTCAGCAGACGGTAATTGTGACCAAATGAAAGCTAGCTCAAGGTCAGAGTACTGGTCTGAGATCCCTACTGCCGCCGAGCCAAACACAAAACACGCTTCAACTTCGGGGTTAGCCGTGAAAGCAGGAGCGATTTTGTGAGCCAACGAAATTCGCCATACGCTGTGTTCAGTCATGTTGAGGATTTTGTAGTCTCTACTGAAACAATGTAGCGCAGCAGGCTAACTATTTATTATGCGCAAACTTTCTATTGGACTTCCACACCGTTAAAGCGTACTTGAAACGCATAGAATCAGAAGGTCAGATGCACCCTAACAGTGCTAAATAATTCTGAAGAATTGGTGCCATTTAATTCTGAAATTTACAGTTATATACATGTAAATAACGCAAAAGGGGGGTTAGGGGGGATCTTCACGTGATGTAACCTAGACTTTAGATCCCCTAACTGAGTTAAAAAGCTTGCTCAAGAAAAAGTCGTACATGGCGTTATATATATCCAAAAGAGCGATCGCCCCCATATGTCAACTTCCCATTCCCAAAAAATTACCTACAGCCCTGCTTACACAATCGTCCCAACTTACGAGTGCTTCAATCGCTGTGCTTACTGTAACTTTCGCACAGAACCGGGTAAGAGCGAATGGCTAACAATTTCACAAGCTGAAAAACTTTTCAAACAACTTCACAACCAAGACGTTTGTGAAATTTTGATACTGAGTGGCGAGGTGCATCCTCTTTCCCCACGGCGTCAGGGGTGGTTTCAGCGGATTTATGATTTGTGTGAGTTAGCTTTGGCGATGGGATTTTTACCACACACAAATGCTGGACCATTGAGCTTTGAGGAAATGCAACAATTAAAGAAAGTTAATGTTTCAATGGGGTTAATGTTGGAACAGTTAACGCCAGAGTTGTTGAAGACAGTGCATAAACATGCGCCGAGTAAGACACCAGAAGTGCGTCTACAACAATTACAGTGGGCGGGAGAATTAAAGATACCCTTTACCACTGGGTTACTGTTAGGAATTGGGGAAACAGAACAAGATTGGTGGGAAACATTAGAAGCTATAGCCCAAATTCATCAACGTTACCATCATATTCAAGAAGTTATTTTGCAACCTCATAGTCCGGGAAATCAGCAAACTTTTGACGCACCATCTTTTAATCCTCATCAATTGCCAAAAGTTATTTTTCAGGCACGTAAAATTTTACCAGCAGATATTACAATTCAAATTCCGCCGAATTTAATCAAAGATGATCAATGGTTACTCGCGTGTTTAGAAGCTGGTGCGAGAGATTTAGGCGGAATTGGACCAAAAGATGAAGTGAATCCTGATTATCCGCATCTTCAGGAGCAGGAATTGAGGGAAATTTTACAGCCTGCAGGCTGGGAGTTAGTGCCAAGATTGCCCGTTTATCCTCAGTATGATCATTGGTTCTCAGTGAATTACAGAACAATTTGAGGCGATACGCTTTGCGTATCGCCTCAAATTACCTCACACAAATTCTTTTATAAATTTTCCACAATTGCTTGAAACTCCTCAGGTGTTAGCTCAATTTCTCGCAGAATTTCTCTAATTAGTGGACGAGCAATATCTCTGCCAGGATGGTTCGGTACTGTAGTCGTTCTACCATCAGGGTGTCTGTAAAAAACATGGCTTCATTTTTGTCGGACTTGGTGAAACCCTAAATGTAGAAGAACCTTCTCCATCGTCTTAAAATTGACAATAGGAAGGCGACTCATACTGCTACCTCAATCTGTTGTAAACCTACAAATTGAGGCAAGTCTTCTAAGGAATCTCTATACTCTTCTAAACACAATTCCAAAACTTCTTGAAGGTTTGTTTTGAGTTCATCTAAAGTAGCTCCCTGAGTATGAGCGCCAGGAATTCCAGGAACAATGCCAACGTATAATTTTGTTTCAGAATCCCATTCGATATATGCTGTAAATGTTTTCATAATTTGCTGTCTTAAGCTGAATAACTGTGCTATTTTCGAAATTTATTATCTCAAAATTATCTCAAAGGCTGTTGTGCAAAAGAACTATATTCTATAACTATAGGCTATAGTCAGAATTGCAGACTAATATCAAGCTATGGCGAACTTTATTTTACAATTGATCGTCCTCTGATAAAGATTGCAATATTTTTTACCTATGATTGATAGTCAGGAATTACTCACCAAGCTCTACAACGCCTTTAACCCATTTGAACCCTTACCCGCAGGTGATCCTAAGTACGTTGATTGTCAGGATGTACGCGGTGATGTGGATATTTTACAAGAGTTTGGAAATCGCATACAACGAGCAAATAGAAATACTTGCCAATTGTACTCTGGACATCGGGGGGCGGGGAAGTCTACAGAACTGCTGAGGTTGAAGCAATATCTGGAAAATCGCAAATTCTATGTTGTTTATTTTGCCGCTGATGAAGAAGATATCGACTCAGAAGATGCTCAATATACAGATATTCTCCTCGCTTGTACCCGCCGATTGCTCAAAGATTTACAGCAATTTGGTGATGCTAGTCCGGTGCTAAACTGGCTTAAAGAACGCTGGCAAGATTTGAAAGATTTGGTGCAAACTCCGATAGAGTTTGACAACATGAAATTAGAAGCACAAATCGCTCAATTTGCCAAGCTGACAGCAAATTTAAGAGGTGTTCCCGAATTACGCCATCAGATTCGCCGAAAAGTCGATCCCCATACTGTCACCTTAATTAAGGTGTTGAATGAATTCCTTGCAGATGCAAAAAGCAAACTACCAAACGGCTATACTCAACTAGCGGTGATTGTCGATAACTTAGACCGGATGGTATTAGTTAAAGATGGGGAAAACACAAATCATGAAGAAGTTTTTTTAGACCGTAGTGAACAACTCAAAGCTTTGGATTGCCATTTGATTTATACTGCCCCCATCTCAATGCTGTATTCTAAACGGGCAACAGACATCAGAGATATCTATGGTGAATGCTTGATTTTGCCGATGATTATGGTCAAAACTCGCACAGGAGAAGTTTACGAACCAGGAGTCAAGAAAGTCAAAGAAGTGATTCGTAAGCGAATCCGGCAAATTGAACAAGAACTTCCTTTGGAAAACGGAATTTTTGATAGTCAGCAAACTTTAGAAAGATTGTGTTTGATGAGTGGAGGTCATGTCAGAAATTTGCTATTGTTAACTCAAAACGCTATTGGACGGACTGAAGAGTTACCAATTTCTGAAAAAGCAGTGCGACGAGCAATCACTCAAGCCAGAGATGACTATCATCGGGCAGTGGAAAATCATCAATGGTGTCTGCTGGCGGAAGTCTCCCGTTCTAAACGCATCGTTAATGATGACCAGTATCGCAGTTTGATGTATAACCGCTGTCTTTTAGAATATCGCTATTTGGATGAAGATCAAGAAATGCAGCGTTGGTATGACATTCACCCATTGATTCAAGGAATTTCCGAATTTAAAGAAGCTGTGGCGAAACTTCAATGAACCCAAATTTAACTGATTGGGAAAGTGATTGGGATGATGATTTACCTCCGGAACCGGAGGAAGTTTATCAAGATTTGGTTCGCGCATTAAAACGCAAGTCAGGATTTGGCTTGTTTTTTGTCCAATGTACTCCTGTGGAAGCCGAACGTTTCATTACTCAACTTCCGCAGGAGATTCCCCAGAAAAAGGTTGCAACGCTTCGTTTGGTTGAGGCGATTGATAATTTATATGCGCGGGTGACTGAGTTTGTGCAAGACAAGCCAACTGATATTTTATTGATTAAAGGGTTGGAATATTCTTTATATAAGTATGAGCAAAGAAGTTTTGGCGAAATAACAGAAGGACAATTTAGTAATATAACTCGTGTTCCTCCAATTTTAAATCACTTAAACCAACAGCGAGAACGGTTTAGAGATGATTTTCCATTTTGTTTTGTTTTTCTGTTGCGGTCATTTTCGATTAACTATTTGATTCACCGCGCCCCAGATTTTTTTGACTGGCGTTCAGGGGTATTTAAATTACCAACAACACCAGAAGTGGTAGAAGAAGAATCCAATCGTTTGGTACTGGAAGGTGACTATAAGAAATATCTGCAACTGAATGCAGAACAAAAGATTGAGAAAGTCCTGGAATTTCAAGAATTACTGACACAACAACATCAGACAGAGAGTCGTAAGCTAGGCTTACTATTTGAATTGGGAAATTTATTAGTTGCGGCTAAGGAATACGAACAAGCGATCGCATCTTACGACCAAGCACTGAAAATTAAACCTGACTACGATTCGGCTTGGTACAACCGGGGGATTGCGCTGCAGAATTTGGGACGCTACGAAGAAGCGATCGCATCTTACGACCAAGCACTGAAAATTAAACCTGACTACGATTCGGCTTGGAACAACCGGGGGATTGCGCTGCAGAATTTGGGACGCTACGAGGAAGCGATCGCATCTTACGACCAAGCACTGAAATTTAAACCTGACTATGATTCGGCTTGGTACAACAAAGCTTGCTCCTATGCTCTTCAAGGTAACATTGAGCAAGCAATTGAAAACCTCGAAAAAGCAATTCATCTGAATCCTGATAAATATCAGGAAATGGCTAAAACCGATTCAGATTTTGATAGTCTTCGTGAAGATGAGCGCTTTTTGGTGTTGATTCAAGCACAGCAAACGGGTAATTAGTTAAAGTTATTTTAGAAGTACTATGTTGCTCACCATAAAGAATAAGGCTACAAAATAAAACTATTGTTAGGGAGTTCTATTTAGATGTCAGAAACAATCAACATTGAGCAAGCAGTCTTAGATAATCTGCGGATACTTCCAAATACACAACAACAGGAAGTACTGGATTTTGTAGAATTTCTAGTGCAAAAATCAGGAAAGCTAAAGCAGGTGAGCAGTGAATGTTCAGATTCTAGTATTTCATCAACCACTCAAAAGAAAAAACAATTATCTCTGCAAGAAATTGCAAAGCTTCCTGTGGATGAACGTCACAAATTACTAGCACCTTATATAGCTGCAACAGCTGAAGATTTTTTAAACGACCCAGAATTGACAGAGTTTTCTGTTTTGGATGGGGAAGACTGGGAAACTGAAAATGACTAATCCCAGACGAGGTGAGATTTGGCTTGTGCAACTTGATCCAACCAGAGGACAAGAAATTCAGAAGACGCGCCCTGCTGTTGTGATTAGTTCCGAGATGTTTAGTGCTATCCCCATGCGGATAATTATTCCTGTGACGACTTGGCAACCCAAATTCCAAAATCGCCCCTTCATGGTTCCAATCCAGCAAACTGATAAAAATGGTTTAGATTCCAATTCAGCAGGTAATGTCTTACAAGTTCGGAGTGTAACGACAGAACGATTTGTCCGGTGTTTGGGAAAAGTATCCGAAGAGGTTATGCAAGAATTGCTCGCAGGTTTAATTATCTGTATTGATTCTTCTTTTGAAAGCAACAGTTGAATTTCTAATCGGAAGGGATTTCAAAACAATACTTATTAACTCGTGCTAAAAATTCCTTCCCAACCTACATATCTGTCGCATTCTTTTCTAAAATCGGTATAAAGTCAAGAATATCTCACAATAATATGTCATTACAACTGAAAATTGACTACCCAGAAACTCTACCAGATGCTCTGCAACAGACTCGAAAACAGTTTGAACAAGAAGCCAAAATGGCAATGGCGGTGAAGCTGTTTGAAATGAAACGCATTTCCTCAGGTGTAGCAGCACAATTAGCAGGCGTGGATCGAGTTTCTTTCTTGCTCAATTTGCATCGTTATGGAGTCCCAATGATTGATTTAACAGAAGAGGAACTGCTTAGCGATTTAGAAAATGCCTGATTGATGAAACTGCTGGTAGGAGGGTAGCAAGATTAAGTAGTCTTTCAGTAACAGGTACTATTGGTATTTTGTTACGTGCTAAGAAAGAAGGATACCCAGTTTCATTACAGCAAGCCATTGAGCGGATGCTAACTCGTGGTATTCGACTGAGTGCAACAGTCATCACTTTTGCGCTTGAGCAAGCTGGTGAAAGTGGCTAACTTTAAAAGAACGAGCAATTGCACTTAGAGTAGCAATTTCATTTATCAAAGTTCTTTTTTAACTAACTAACTATAGACAGATGTTACAAGTATTGTTTTTTACTAACATTTGGAAGTTGGTAAAAAAGCAATTAACATGAACATACAAATCTCCGCTCTTTGGGACAAAATCCAGGGAATGATTAACGGATTTATTATCCTACTCCCTAATATGGTGCTGGCAGTGATTGTTTTTGCAATCTTCTTTTTTGTTGCTCGAACAATCAAGCAAATAGTCAAACGTTTTACCAGTAGGTATCGCCATGCTCGAAATTTAGGATTAGTTTTAGGACGGTTGGCACAGGGAACAACAATTTTGATAGGTTTATTTGTTGCTTTATCAATTTTAATTCCTACATTTAGAGCAGGTGATTTGGTTCAATTATTAGGAATCAGTGGGGTAGCTATTGGTTTCGCCTTCCGCGATATTCTGCAAAACTTTTTATCTGGTATTTTAATTTTACTAACAGAACCTTTCCGAATCAATGACCAAATTGTTTTTAAAAACTTTGAAGGAACTGTTGAAAATATTGAAACACGGGCGACAATTCTTAAAACTTATGATGGTCGGCGAATTGTTATTCCCAATTCGGAGTTATTCATTAATTCTGTGACTGTGAATACTGCTTTTGAGAACCGCCGATTGCAGTACGATGTTGGCATTGGTTACAGCGATGATATCGACAGAGCAAAAGAGTTAATCTTGGAAGCAATGCATAGTGTAAATGGAGTATTGAAAGACCCTGCTCCCGATGTGCTATTGATGGATTTAGCTGAAAGTAGTGTTAATATTCGCGCACGTTGGTGGATTAATCCGCCACGTCGGGCAGATGATCTTAGTTCACGCGATCGCGTACTATCTGCCATCAAGAAAAAGCTCCTCGAAAACGGCATCGATTTACCTTACCCAACCAGACAAATCTTATTCCACGACCAAACTGAAGAGACAGATGGCGACCGATCGCGTCAACGTGAAGGCTGGCCTGCTGGTAAAGGTGAGTACCCAAAACCTCGACGTATTAGTGACAGTATCAGAAAATTAGCACAATTACAAGCTCAACGAAATGGCAAGGTTGATTCTCAAATCACGAACGATGAAACGTGATGATAATCCATACATTGCAGAAGATGAACTGCAAATCAGCTGATTTTTCAACCTTTGCAAGAAATTAAATTCAGAGATTATCACCAATAGTAGATGACTGGATTTAATCACTTAATATTTAATCAGACAATCAGCATTGAATGAAGTGAGAAAGTGAGGATTAGACTTTGCTAGTAATTATTCGCGATCGCTTCAGGTTCTTTCGACAAAATCGACCAGAACCAACTATAATCCATGAACTACAAACAGATTTACTTGATGAATCTACCCTGAATTCAACTTACTTAATTTTGATTGTTGGTTCATGTGCCATTGCTACTTTTGGGTTACTCAGCAATAGCACTGCGGTGATTATCGGAGCTATGATTGTTGCACCTTTAATGTTACCAATTCGCGGGTTAGCTTTTGGCGCATTGGCGGGTAATGTTGATTTGTTTCGTAAAGGTTTAATTGCAGTCACAGTTGGAACTCTGTTGGCCATGGCGATCGCGTGCACTTTGGGTTCAATTGTTGGTATTTCCAACTTTGGTAGCGAAGTTTTAGCACGTTCTCAACCGACTTTGTTAGATTTAGGTATTGCAGTAGCTGCTGGTGCAATTAGTGGTTACGCCAAAGTGGAACCGAAGATATCTAGTACTTTAGCAGGAACGGCGATCGCTGTTGCACTAATGCCACCTGTTTGTGTGATTGGTTTGGGTTTATCTCAAGCAAACTGGGCACTTAGTCAGGGAGCAACTTTACTCTACCTGACAAATCTTTTGGGCATTACTCTTGCTTGTATGTTGACTTTTTTAGTTGTCGGTTATTCTCCATTAGGAAGAGCTAAAACACCTATTATTTTAACCCTAGTTTTTACAGGTGCATTGCTCATTCCTCTAACAGTCAGTTTTGGTAGATTAGTCCAACAAGCGCGGTTAGAAAACAGTGTCAAAAAAGCATTATTGAATCGAACTGTTACCTTTCAGCGCCTAAATTTAATTGAAAGCGACACTAACTGGTTAACTAATCCGCCTGAAGTACGATTAAGTGTGCGGGCAAAAGAACCTGTGACACCTAAACAAGTAAGATTGTTAGAAGAATTTTTGTCAAAAGAAATGGGACGACCATTTCGGTTAATATTTGAAGTTGGACAAGTTAAAGAAATTACAACAGATACCCCAGCTTCTGATGTCAACGAGAGTAATTGAGGCAGAATTCTTCTAGGTAAAATTTGTGGGATAGGAGAAGCGATGGACTACTGCAAGTCCGTGAAGTGTAAATAATAAAAGCTCAAAGCCAGATACAAATCCCTTTTTACTTGTAACTTAAGAATTGCTGTTGTAAATCCTTTCCTTCACCCAATTCCGAAAATTCCGCGTCATTCCCATCACCCCAATTCTTTGACTTTCCTCTAAAAATTGAGGAATTTTGATAAAAGAAAGAACTATCTTCTATAAATATAGGCTATTCTGAAAATCAGTAACCGCATTTGGTTGTCCATACAAATAGAGGAGAGAAGGTCGAAATTGTTAGTGCTAGAGTTGTTACAAAACTAAACTAACACTATGAAAATACCAACAATAAATCTATGAAAAGTGAACAAAAAAACTTGACTTACGAAATTGAAGTTAAACCAGGGGAAAAATTGAATCTCCCAGAATCATTACTGGAAAGTGTGGGTGCAGGACACTGGATCATAACTATCCAACAAAAAGCAAAAGAACCTGTAAATACCCGTAGCCATGATGCATTTTTGAAAGGCTACGCACCAGAAGACGAAGGACTATATGACGACTATCCAACCAGGTGAATTTTGGGTAGCAGACATTCTATTCACAAGCGGTGGCGGTTCTAAAAAGCGCCCAATACTCATATTGTGGTTAGATGGAGATGATGTTGTAGCAGCAGTCGTCACATCAGCCAAACCACGTACACAGACTGATGTACCTCTTAATGATTGGGCTGCAAGTGGTCTACGTGTTACTTCAACTGTGCGTCTATCTCGACTGGACTGTCTAGAAAAGTCTTTGTTGCTTGTGAAGATTGGGCAGATTTCCGAGTCCGATGCAAAGCAGTTGAAACAGGTATGGGATACGTATATTAAACCGCAATTTTAAATCATGAGGCAAGAGTGGCGTCAGAATTTCTAGCATGCCTCTGTCATAAGCAAGTTGGCAGGCTCGGTCTTCCCCCATTTGGGCTAGCATGGTTTCAAAGGTGTGCCAGCTGATGTTTCTTAAAACAACCCTTGATTCTGAGGGGATGCGTGTTGTTACCATTGCTTTATTGGGTATAGGCTTATATCATACAACATAACGTCATATCGAAATTTAAAATATTCAGAAAAAAGCATCCTCCCTAAGTAAGATTTCTGACAAAAAAAGAGTGAGATAAAATAAAATAAGTAGGATTCGGGGGACCATATTACTGGTCATAAATGCTTATCGAGACTATCTTTGGTAATCTCCAAGGTCTAAAGTCTAGTCAGCTGAAACAAATACAGCGACTGTATCACCAGCGCATATCAGGCGATCGCATCACAACGCCTGAATTTTCTCAGCGACTGGCAGCAATTAGCACTGAAATCAATCAGCCAGTGTGTGCTTACCTCAACCGTCGCGGACAAGTGATCCGCGTAGGAGTAGGTACACCGCGCCAAACGCAAATTCCACCTTTGGAATTACCCCGTTATGGCGCAGAACGATTGAGCGGTATTCGTTGCATCGCCACTCACCTAAAGCCAGAACCGCCTAATGAAGCGGCGCTGACTGCTATGGCATTGCAACGATTGGATGCCTTAGTGATGCTGAATATTACCGGAACAGGATTTCAACGACGCGGTGGCGGCGCGACGGGCTATGTCAAGGAAGCTTACTTAGCTCATTTGAAACCCCAAGACGCTCGCGCCCTGATCAGCAGCCCAACTATGGAAAAAGTTTCTCATCTTCCACCTGCAGGCGGGGAGAATAAAGAGGGTAAAGAACAAAACAACAACCTTCCATACACAAGTTGGAGCGTTTCGCCACCCATGAGTGTGGATATGCTGACAAATCAGGACTTGATGGAGTTGGTGGAAGGACTCGAAGCAGAGTTCCGGCGGGAATTTGTCGCCCAAGATGTAGACACCGACAATGATCGCGTCCTGATTGTTGGCGTTATGACTGATGATACGACTGCTCAACAATTCCAAGACACCTTGGAAGAATTGGCACGGTTGGTGGATACGGCTGGAGGAGAGGTGTTGCAGATGATGCGACAGAAGCGATCGCGCATTCATCCTCAAACAGTCGTTGGTGAAGGTAAAGTCCAAGAAATCGCCGTAGCTGCTCAAACCTTAGGAGTAAACCTCATCGTCTTCGACCGCGATCTCTCACCCACACAAGTTCGTAATTTAGAATTGCAAATTGGAGTTCGCGTAGTTGACCGCACCGAAGTGATTTTGGATATCTTCGCTCAACGCGCTCAATCTCGTGCTGGTAAATTGCAAGTTGAACTCGCACAGCTAGAATATATGCTACCACGACTGGCTGGTCGAGGTCAAGCAATGTCCAGGCTGGGGGGTGGTATTGGGACTCGTGGTCCTGGTGAAACCAAATTAGAAACAGAACGCCGTGCCATTGGGCGACGTATTTCCAGACTACAACAAGAAGTTAACCAACTACAAGCACATCGGGAACGGTTGCGCCAGCGGCGACAACATCAAGAAGTTCCCTCAGTGGCTATTGTTGGTTACACCAACGCTGGCAAATCTACGCTGCTAAATACTCTCACCAATGCAGAGGTTTACACAGCCGACCAATTATTTGCCACTCTTGACCCCACCACACGCCGCTTGGTTGTTCCCCACGGCGAAACGGATGAACCTCAAGAAATTCTGGTGACAGATACAGTAGGGTTTATTCACGAATTGCCCGCATCTTTAATGGATGCGTTCCGCGCCACCTTAGAGGAAGTCACAGAAGCTGATGCTTTGTTGCATTTGGTAGATTTGTCTCATCCAGCTTGGTTGAGTCATATTCGCTCTGTCAGAGAAATTCTGGCACAAATGCCCATCACTCCGGGTCCCGCGCTAGTTGTTTTTAACAAGATTGATGAAGTCGATACTAAAAATTTAGCATTAGCGCAGGAAGAGTTTCCTTTAGCGGTGTTTATTTCCGCGAGCGAGCGTTTAGGATTAGAAACCTTACGCCAACGTCTCGGTCAACTAGTTGAATATGCCGTTTCTTATCAGTAAATAAATTTTATTTTCGTCAACATAGGGGTGTGGGGTGTTAGTGCAGAATAAGCACAGCCTTACACCTTAATTCTTTAATATATAGCAGGGAACGCTTAACGCTTAACGCTTAACAGGGTTGAAAATCTCGTGATGTCCAGATTTTCTGATTAGTTCATGTCCTAATCTACCTGACAACGGCTATAGATTGCTATATTGCACCCAATTGAAAACTGCTATAGCGCGATCGCCCTACAGAGCGCGTATCGCGCAGCGTCTCGTAGAGAAGCTATCGCTCATCGCCGTAGTACGTTTTTCAATGTTGACATACATATCATATCAAATCCGGGTAAATGCACATGGTATAAAAAACCCATAAGCATTATAAATTAAGGGTGAAGGTTTGTGGGAACTGCGTGCAATCAACAGGATTTGATATCACTTCTGAAAAATCTAAATTTAATGCTGTAACAATACACAATAACCACTATGATGACTAGTGAAATAGGAAGCAAAACGATGAGCAACACAAACACATGGTGGATCTATGCATTATTGTCAGCTTGTTTTGCCGCATTAACAACCATATTTGCCAAAGTTGGGGTTGAAAATGTAAACTCCAACCTGGCAACAGCAATCCGAACTGTTGTCATTTTAGTAGTTGCTTGGGGAATTGTATTTGCTCAAGGCAGTATGGTTAATCTTTCAGAAATTCCCCCAAAAACTATGTTTTTTCTATTATGTTCTGGGGCTGCTACTGGCTTATCCTGGATTTTTTATTTCAAGGCTTTACAAGAAGGAAAAGCCTCGCTTGTTGCACCAATTGATAAATCTAGTTTGGTATTAGTTTTATTGTTTTCCGTACTTTTTCTTCATGAACCGTTAAGTTGGAAAATTCTTTTAGGAACTTTCTTAATAGCTATAGGAACTTTGGTCTTAATCTTTTAATAATATTATTGAGGGATACTCTAATTAAATCTTTCGAGCACAAACTCATTGCGATAACGAGACAGACTACCAAATGTGATGGCAAAGCGCGTTAGTGTCAAGATCCAAGTTTTCCCGTGAGATATTTTACTCATTTTTTAAAGCTGATTATTCTCAAGAGTACTGAGCTAGTCTGAACCGAAACTTGTTCATGGGTTACTGTGGTCTAGTGCCCATTCAACACTTTACGAAACACAATCTTATCAGCGCCCGCCGTGTAGAAGTCCCGGATGCAAGCCTCCTCCTCGTAGCCGCACTTCGCGTAGAACGCCCGTGTGCGATCGAAGCTCGCTAACGTTTCCACCAGTAGCATTCGCCCACCCCGCGCCTTCAAAGTTTCTTCAACGTAGCACAGCAGTTTCCCACCGCGTCCTTGTCCCTGGCGGTCGGGGCGAATGGCGATCAATTGTAGGTTCCACGTCTGATCGGTCATCCGTTCAGGCTCACAGTAGGCGACCCCCACCGGCCCGTCTTCGTCATCGTCGTCGGTGATCCAGAAGGGATCGCTGTCGGTGTTGCCGCCGAGGTAGTCAGCCAGCATTTTGGCGAGATCCTCGAGCTCGTTCGGCTGGAAACCGATTGTGTTGGCTACGGCAATCAGCGCCGCTGCATCTTCGGGTTTTGTAGGTCGGATCATGGAGAACTTCAGTGTATGCTTAACGAGAGTTTTCAGACCATCTTGCATGATTTTACAAGGATCTCGGCTCAACACCTATAGCGCTTCTCGTTGGAATCAAGTACAGATTTATCTGCGTGTATCTGCACGGCAGGTGCTTCTCCCAAGGGGAGACGCAATCATGCGAACAAGCCGGGGAACCCGTCCAACACACTACCTCGTCCATCTGCTCTTATTAGAGTTCTCCCGTTGTCAAAGGTGTCACCGGCTGCACCGTAGGTAACCGTTCTTGAAGTTCTGCAAGCCTAACATTCGGCAGATGAGGTAACACAAGCTTGGCAAAATAGTGAGACTCCTCAATCAGGGGATAGCCAGAAAAAATGAATGCTCGAATTCCCATATCCAAGTAACGATGCAGTCGTTCAAGTATTTGAGATGGATTTCCCACGAGTGCTCCTCCACACCCAGAACGCGCTCGTCCTATTCCCATCCATAAGTTCCCCTCAATATAGTCATCTTCGTCAGCAACTGTTCGCAGGGCATCTTGTTTCAAGACGCCTACGGAGCGAGAATCTTGTGTACGAGATTTCAACTGTACACCGCGAGCTGCATCGAGTTCTGATATCAAAGTTTTTGCCCAGAAACGAGCTTCTTCCTCGGTTTCGCGTACAATTACATGAATACGGAGTCCAAAATCGATACTTCGTCCATAAGCAGCAGCCCTGTTGGAAAGGTCTTGCATACTTTCAAACAGTCCTTCTTCAGTATCGGGCCACATCAGAAAAACATCGCAGTATTGAGCACACACATCGCGAGAACCTGGTGATATTCCGCCGAAGTAAAGCAGTGGTCCGCCATGTTGCTGATACGGTTTGACTGGGTAACTTGGTAGGCTAAAGCGATAAATCTCCCCTGAATGGTCTATTTTTTCTTGCGTCCACGCCTGTTGCAGAATTTGGATCACTTCTTTACACCGTTGATAGCGATACTCAGCGTCTTCAACAAGTCCGGGGAGTTCGGAATTAATGATATTTACAGTCAGTCGTCCTTGTAACAGATGGTCTAACGTCGAAAGATGACGTGCGAGCATGGGAGGGTGAATCTCGCCTGTGCGTATTGCGGTGAGTAAACTGATTTGCTGGAGTTGGGATGCGATCGCCGCCGCAAAAGGTAACACTTCCTGACCCAACATATAGCTTGTGGGCAGTAAAATATTCTTGTAGCCTAAGGAATCAGCTGTGAGCACAATATCACGGCAATGTTCGTAGTTGCTGCGCCGAGAGGGGTCAAGCTTTCCTAAACGATCAGTGTCACCCCCGCATAAATCGGCAAACCAACCCACCTCAGATACCCTCTGATGCGTCCTAATAGTCGAAAGCCGAGGTACATCGCCTTTAAACATCTTTTCTTTCTCCTAAATAACTCTGTAAGTTGTACTCGACTTTAGTCATTTTTGGATCAGACGGCTGATTGCCAGCAAAACTACAGAAAAACGAGGTAATAATAACTTATCAGTAATTATCCCGACCGTATAAAGAATAATATTGTAGCGCTATGAAAAATTTTACCAGTCTGCTGATATCGATAGTTATAGCTTCATGGGTGATGGGAGTAGCCATCCTCTCAGTACAAAACGCTCAACCAGTCTCTTTGAAATTTCTAACCTTCCAGTCGATTCAAATTCCAGTAGGTTTAGTGCTAGCTTTTTGTGCTGTTGTAGGGATGGTTGGTGTAGCATTGCTGCAACCCTTGTGGGGTGTTGCTGGTTCTGAGCGAAGGAATTTTAGATCAGAAGATGAAAACGAATTCTTCGCCGATGAGGAGTTTTGAGGACGAGACTTCTTCCAAAAGTCAATTTTGTTAAATATGAATCATCCTGCTAAACCCAATCTCAACTGGCGTTGAGATATTTTCGTTCTAAGTTGCAGGCAACATTGTTACCCGACTTTCCATGCCTTTACCATTCCAAACAATGATCTGCTGTTGGGCAAAATCTACATCTTTGACACGTAAATTTAGTCCTTGTGTTAACCGCAACCCAGTAGCATACAAAAATTTCACAACTAAAAGCTTAATTTTGAGTTGATGCGGCTACATTAGTCATGATATTCAGAAATTGCCCGTATAATAACTAGTTACTCCACTTTCTCTGTGGATGCTATGGTAATATTCTTCATCATAAGGATTACATATGCGGAAACGGGATCTACTGCGCCATATCCCTGGGTTCTCGAAAGTGGTCAAGCTCGTTGAGAACCTTGAGAGTGAAAACCGGCAACTGAAAAGCTGCATCCATCAGCTCGCTTTCACAACCGAAGTCCCTCTCGTCGAGACCGAGAGAGGGAGATTGATAGAAGCGGAGGACCTACCAGTTCCGAGCAGTGTCCTGAGGTATCTGGTAGCAGGTACAGAAGACGTCGAGTGGTTCCTCCACTCGGGCAAACTCGGTGCCCAGACTCTCGTTGAGATACTGGCTACACAAGGCAAGACCCTCGACGAGTTCAAGAGGATCTTAGATTTCGGGTGCGGCTGCGGTCGAGTCCTGCGTCACCTCAGAGGTCTGTCCGGCGCTGAGATCTATGGCGCTGATAGCAACCCCACAGCGATCCATTGGTGCGAAAAATACTTAGACTTTGCTCGCTTCAACGTCAACTCACTGGAACCACCCCTCCCTTATCCAGATGGTATGTTCGACCTCATTTATGCGTTCTCAGTCTTGACGCATCTAACAGAGCCATTACAAGTCAGGTGGATGAATGAGTTCCATCGCATCCTGACCCCTGAGGGTTGTTTAATCCTCAGTGTCCATGGCGACAAGTCTGTGGCGGGGATGCTTGCAGGCGATCGCCTAAAGTACCAAAAAGGGACCTTGGTGGTATGTGACCAAGATTTCATTGGCACGAACTATTGCAGTGCCTATCACCCGGAAGCCTATGTCCGTAGCGTTCTGGCTCAGGGTTTCGACGTGGTCGATTTCATCCCAGAAGGAGCCAAGGGGAATCCGCCCCAGGATGTCTACTTACTGAAGCCACACATGTAGGTTCGGGAGTCACTCACGTCAATTCGTGTAGATTTTTCAGATCTGGAACAAAATCTTCTGGTGTCCCGGGACGAAGTGAAGCCTTACTGGTGTAAGATTCCTCACCAACCTTAACGGTGATGCCAACTTTTTCTAACTTGTAAGTCAGCATCAGGGTAAACTTAGCGTGTGGTACTTGGGTAAAGTTTTGGTTGTTTCTCTTACCAAGATTAACAGAGGTTTTCCACTGTTTATTTTTACCTATATTTACAACGGTGCAACCGTTTTTTACCATTTGTCAACTATCATTTTTGTTGACTGGTGTAAATAGCTATCAACAAAATTATTGCGGTTAAGAACAATATTTTGGATACGCCTAGAAGTTCTCACAACCTAAGGCAAGAAACCTTTAAACTTTGCCAGTTGCTTGTTGTATAACTGGTTAGCAGCCTTTAATGGTTTACCTTAACTGCTATTGGTTGTATCGTCGGCTCATTAAAAACAATCGTTGCAAGATTGTCTAACCCTATATCAATAGACGCAGCTAATTCTGGATTAAGGCTACAGAAAAATTCCTCCTTGTCAGGAATTTCGTATACAATTTCTATGACGAAACATCCAGAAGTTGGAACTATCCGCACTTCACACCAGTCGTTAAATTTTAAACCAGGTTTTACAGGAATTCTGATTGGAGAGATTGAAGGAACAAGGTCAATGTCAACAAACATTACTTGGGGTGAGTTGAGGCAAAGCAGACCGTAACTATTCCTTGTAATATGTGCTAGTGGTTCTCCATTCAGGAGAAACGATGTTAATGTTGGCTCTGTTAACGCTTCATAACCGTGATCCAGATATCCCCATTCTTCAGGTGTCTTTCCCACTCTAAGTTGCGCTAAATGCCACCGTTCCCGATTTGACAAGTACTTAGGTTTTTTATCAGATTTAAGGTATCGCAGCACTTGGCGCTTTGCTTTAATATAATGTTCTTCAGAAGGAAGGATAGGAGGCGATCGCTTAATCGAAAAACCAGTATTTAACAAATTATCTGTCCTAAACTAGGAGATTGACTATTTATCTGTCAAATCCCAGAAATCGAAAAAATACAGTATTTGGTGAAAGTTAACAAATTAAAGGTCACTTAACATGTCTATACATAACTTTGACACTTAATTTATTAACAATCACAGGAAATCAGTTAATGTACAAAACTTAAAGGCGACACCCGGATTTGAACCGGGGGATAAAGGTTTTGCAGACCTCTGCCTTACCACTTGGCTATGTCGCCGCTTGTGCAGTTACTTGCACTTGACAAATTGCACTACTTTTTATATGAGCTTTTGAATAGCTATATGCATTCAGTGCTAATCCATTATAGTTTAACTCATGACCAATTACAACCTTTGCTGTGAAAGTTAGAGTCAGCGTGAATTTGGCAGCAACTAGCATATCACAGGAATGTCCAAGTGCTAAGTTCCAAGTGATTGGATGTCGTTCCAAACTCAAAACTCAACACTAACCTTTATTCAAAGGTGCTTTTGCACTCACTCAGGAGTTAGCACTCTCCGACTCAGGAGTGAGTTTCACTTCATCTGCAAAATTAGCCCGACGGAAAAAGTAAAATGGTCCAGCGATCGACCCCCAAGCATGCTCATCGGTTTCTATATCGCGTCCTCGGTCAAGGCTAATCAATTTTTCTTCATTGACTTCAAATTCATTGTCAAGATAAGTCTTTTTATTATTGCGAAACACGATACAACCTTTTCCCGGCTCTACCTTGCCTTTGAAGCTGTGACCCGTCCACTCTACAATCATGTTGCAGCCTGGCATTATTTCCACATCGTCGGCGCTGAGAGTTTTCAAGCGCTCAAGGTTACGGGATGCACCGTAGAACCGTTGTTCTTCTTTGACAGTATAGTTTTCCAAAATAATATGGTTTTCTGCGTTTATGAAGTTCAACACCCGCAAACGATAGGGGTCATTGATCATGTAATCATAAGCTTGTTCAAGAAACAAACTCAGGCCTGATGATAACCCCAAAAACACAGGACGCATACAAACACGGATGTGGGCATAAAAAGGCGGGTTTTCTATAGCTTGTTCTTGATTGCTAAAATCTGCTGCCATCCAACGGGCTAACGTGGCAATATCAGTAGAATGAGTCATTATACCAATCTTGAATTCCAGATTTTGAATTGGGTCAACCAAGCTACTTGGTACTGAAAGCTACCAGTGTGTAGCTGGATAAATATAAATTGTATTAGAAAGTATTGTATAGCTTGTAGTTGACTGTTTTCTCAGGAGAATTTTTTTGCTGACTCTCGTCAGGTAGAGGAAGATTGCAAATTTTGAGAGAAGTCTGATCGCTGGCTTACGGCGATCAGAACTTAAGTGGTTTTGAGTTTTGAATTTTGAATTTTGAATTTTGAATTTTGAATTGTTAACTCCCTTGTCCCTTTGTGATCCGACGAAAAGGTAAAATGTCCATGCTACGACGCTTAAGTGTTACCATTACTGCGACTGCTACATTCTGTCTGTTTTGCAATTCGCTAACATTAGCAGCGAGCACAAAGCCTCAACAGCCAGATAAATTTCCCCCGAATCCGCTAGAGATTACCACACCTGACCCACTACTACCACGTTCACCAAAAGATAAGCAGCCGCTGACTTTGCAAGAAAGTCAAAATTTGGAGGCGGCGCTAGATAAGCTCAATCAGCAAGCTACAGCGGCACTACAAGCAGCAGACAAGATAACAGCATTCGATATCTGGAATCGAGAGTTGCGCTTGCGTCGCTTTTTGGGTTCATTAGCTGAGGTGCAAGCACTGTCGCGAGTCGGTGAAATTGCTTGGAGAGAAAACAATCGCCAAGAAGTGCAGTACATCACGCAGCGATTGCAAGCTATTCAAAAACAGGGGCAATCCCAAAAAACAAAATCCCAAAACACGATCGCCCAAAACACAATAGAAAACACGATAGATCTACAACTGTTGCGAGCCATAGGTCAAGCTTATCAACAAGTGCGATCGCCTAGAGAGGCGCTGCAAGTTTATGACCAAGTTTTGACAGCCGTGCGACAGCAAGGAGATACTGTAGCAGAAGTAGACACCCTAAAGACGATTGGAGAATTACATTTAAGTTGGTTTGATTACGTATCAGCAGCAGCGACTTATGAGAAATTGCTTACTTTTGGTGACTCTAAAAACGATTCTGCCAACGAAATATCATACTTACAACAACTTGCTTACATTTACAAGCAATTAAAACAACCAGAGCAATCAATAAAGATACGTAATAAGCTAGCAGAAATCTACCAACGCCAAAACAACCCTGTGGAGTTAGCAACATTAAAGCAATCTATTGGCTTAGACTACGAATCTTTGGCACGAGAAAATCCCAGCTTCCTACAAGAAGCTTTCAAAAATTACAAAGAAGCGTATACCATAGCTTGGCAATCACAGCAATATATTCGTGCTAGTGAAGTTTTGCAAAAGTTAATTCCACTGTATCGTTCTCAAGGACAAGTAGAAGAGGCTTTGCAAGCCAGCCAAATTCTTGTACAAGCACAGGAGCAAGCCGTCAACTTTTACGGTTTAATGAGTGCTTATGACCAAATTGGGCAAATTCATTTGCAACGCAAAGACTATCCACAAGCATTAACAGCTTTTCAAAAAGGTCTTGCGATCGCACAACAATTAAACTCTGACCAAACATACTTCACCCAGCAAATTCAAAAAATATCTGGGCAAACTTCGCGGTAGAGAGGGCTTGTGTGTACACACATCTCGCTCAAAACCTCACCCTCGCTTTTTGCGTAGCAAAAATCTTTCCCTCTCCGAATTCGCGGAGAGGGATGCCCGATAGGGCAGGGTGAGGTTCCGTTGCCGTCTCGTACTCCTATAGCTGTTTACGTACTCCAACAAGCTCATAAAGTTTATTCTCAAACTTCTCCATACAGGCAGACCAATCAAATTCAAGTATAGAGAAGCGAGCGTGTTGAGACATTTCTTCTTTGAGTTCAGGGTTTTGAAGAATTGAAATCACCTTGTCAGCAAAATCAGTTGAGTTATTTGGTTGGGCTAACAAGCCGTTAAAACCGGGTTTGATTTGCTCTGAGGTTGAGGGTGCAATAGCAGCGACAACAGGAGTACCAGAAGCCAATGCTTCGTTATTTGATGTGCAGAAGTTTTCAGTGAGTGAGGGATTGACAAAAACATCTGCACGAGCATACCAGCCTAAAAGTTCTGTTCCGTGGGACTCGCCCCATACAGTCACACCTGATTTAAACTCTTCAGCACGCTTGCGGATTTCTGCATCATAAGGACCACTTCCAATAATGACCAAATGGACATCAGGAATTTTGGCAGCGATGAGTGGATATGCGTCTATAAGTTGGGTAACATTCTTTTCTGCGGTAATGCGTCCGACAAAAAGAAGGGTTGGTCGGTTATCGTTGGGGATAGGGTTATAACAGATGTTTGCTGGATTAAATTTTTGACAATCAACTCCTTGGTAAGGGAGATATTCACTACGTTGAGATTTCATTTCTTGGTACTTAGCAAGCTGTTCTCGGGAAGAAAAGAAATTGACATCATAAACTTCGCTGAACTGCTTAATCAAAAAGGGAATGATCGGACGAATCAAGCTGAAAAACTGATTTCCTAAGTAATATTCGATATAGGCAACAATATCTGTATGAAACAGAGATATTATTAGGGTACCTGTTTGCTTTGCGTATTCACTCCCAATCGGACGACCGTAACCTTGTAAATAAAGTGAGTAAAATCCTCTGATTTGTGCCGCTTCTTCAACGACTATAATATCAGGCTGGAACTTTTCTAATAACTTAGTATCACTCCAATGCCGATAGTGTAATGGTTGTGGAAGAGACTTGTAAAATATTAGCGGCTGTGTGGGAAATGCGTAATCAGAAAAATTAGGGAAAGCTTTTAACTCTTCTATCCCTGGCATGGGACGATTGCTCACAGATTTGGGATACTGGTCGTTGATTTGAGGGTGAATAAGAAAGACTTCATGTCCTTGCTGTAACAACCAACGAACCCGCTGGTGTACTGCTACAGAAACTCCTGTTAAAAAAGGAGCATACAAGCTTGTAAAAACCGCAATGCGAAGAGGTTCCTTGTTCATAATTTCTATGTATTTTTGTATTTTTGCAAAGCTAAAAACTGGTGTCCAACAGAAGTACACTTGTCAGCAATAGCCCAGATAAATTTAGGATTTACGCATTGCGAGAGATTATTAGTAAGCAGAAAATATTTTCTGTTTTTACTAACCCTGACTTGAAAATAGAACGGGCTGCGCCCTTGCACTCTACATCAACTCAGAACCCACCAACTCAGAACACAGAAAAAAGAAGATAAATTTTTATGTGTCCGGTGGTTTGCAGTTCATGATAGCTGCTATTTTTATTGTTTGAAAGTTAAAGTCTCATCATTAACTCTGGATATCTTCTTTCCAGCCCTTTTCAGAAATACCAATTTTCATTGATTATCTATTTTACTGATTGTGAGTCAATTCAATTTATGCTGTTGACTGCTATTTTATATTTTATTGCAAATATAACTGATGAATCTGCAACAAAATTATCAAATTCTAGTTTGTATAAAAACCTCACTAATGTTCCTCTGTTACAGAAATAAATAATTTGCTTGTTGTCAATGTAGTATTTTTTCAGTGATAGTCATACTAAAATGATATATAAAATATCCTAGAAATTAAGAAATTCTATGTTAGAGTGAATCTGGCTCATATCAACTAAAGATGACTGTTTATTGCTCCTTATTTTTAGCAAGTGTATATGTTTTAGAATGTTTGGTAAAATTCGTACACTAAGTGTTAAGAGGATAGATAAAGCAAAAGGTGACGACTCCACATACTCACTGCAACGAGCGTTAATGTAGGTTGGTGAAGAAATTTATAAGCACCGAAGAGCTTCTAAAAGAAGATAAAGGAAGCGACTATAGTGCTTCACTTACCTACCCAATTTCAAAAAGTGAACTAGCACTTTGAATACCATTACAAACTCATCAAAAGCTAAGTGAAAAGCTGGCAAAATTAGATATTTTCTGCGTATTTTGTACATCTTAGAAAGTACGCTTTTTTCCTTGTGTTCAAGTTGTATAGTTTTTTTGAAAAAGGCTTGAACAGTAAACGTAGTAAAACTAAGGAGACAAACGAATGCGTGTGTTTGTGACTGGTGGGTCGGGGTTTGTTGGTCGCAACCTAATAACCACTCTTGTGCAACAGGGAGTTGAAGTACAGGCGTTGGTAAAATGGGAGACTGAAATTGACATACTCAAGTCCTGTGGTGCTGTTCCAATCTTTGGAGATATTAATGATTTCGAGGTACTGAAGTCTGGGATGGAAGGATGTACAGTTGTCTTTCATGCAGCGGCAAAGGTAGATGACTGGGGAGTTTTAGAAGAGTTCCAGAAAGTTAATATAGATGGAACACAACAAGTCATTGCTGCAGCAAGGGAAACAGGTGTATCACGCCTTGTCTATGTGAGTAGCGAAGCTGTATTGATTGGAGGAAAAGCAATCATTAATGCTGATGAAACTCGACTTCGTCCTGTAAAACCATTAGGTCCTTATCCACTGACTAAAGCGATCGCAGAAACAAAGGTCATTGAAGCAAACTCACCTGAACTCACAACAGTGGTGGTTCGTCCGCGTTTTGTGTGGGGAAAAGGAGACACCACATTGTTACCACGCTTTGTTAAAGCTATGCGCAATGGAGAGTTTGCCTGGATTTCCGGAGGTCGCTATCTGACTTCTACCTGTCACGTAAAAAACTTGTGTGAAGGGCTGATTTGTGTGGCAGAACGAGGAAAGGGTGGTGAAATTTACTTCATTACTGATGGTTCGCCTGTGGAATTTCGAAGCTTTATTACAGAGTATGCACGTACTCAAGGAGTTGAACCAGGTACACTCAGCATACCACGTTGGTTAGCCTGGACATTAGCATGGAGTTTAGAGAGGGCTTGGGAGTTGTTAAAGCTTAAAGGTTCACCTTCAATCACCCGAACAGCGTTGTCTATGATCGGCTCCCAAGTCACAGTAGATGATAGCAAAGCACGACGGGAACTGGGTTATACACCAGTGATTTCACGACAAGAGGGATTGTTAGAGATGGTATAGAAACAAGTTGTAAGAAATATGAGCTGATGTCATATAGACACCTTACTATTATCAGCTCGATTTGAAACCTGATAAGGGCGATATTCAACTAGGCGGATGTTCCAAGGACTTTTGATTCGATAAGTCACGCCACGCCAGTTGACTTTTCGCATCCCTAGGGATGATACCATCGCTAACCCATAAACCCACTGTGTCAAAGGAATCGCTATTAGCATTTTCACTACTGTTAGAGCTGACAATTTTGTCATCGGCTCACCATGTTTGCGAATCACTTGCTGTACCCCTTGCTCCAATGTCAACATCATTAGGAGTAATCCCACCGTATAAATGCTAAAGCAGCCAAACGACAAACCTGCAATATTCCATTCTCCGCTCAACAACGCCACCAGAAACAACACTATGACGAGAGTAGGCATCAGTATGCTGGAAACAACGTCACTAACTACAGCCAACCACAAAGGGTGATAAAGCCGAGCCGACAGTAGTTGGCGCATTAGCGAGTATCTTAAGCTCGGTAATTCGCACTCTTCCCGATTGAGCATTATTAGAGAAGGCACAAACTTGACTTGCATCCCATGTTTTTCCAAGACCTTGCGGATCATGGTATCTTCGTTGAAGGCTTGCCCCCACTTATCTAGCAGTTCTGTTTGGTGAAGTAGTTCTGTTTTCACAGCCAAAGTACCACCCCAAGGAATTCGGAACAAGTACATTTGCACCACTGTAGATACATTGCCTACGTACCGCACCAAAGACCCCCAATATCTACCTGTCGGCAGGTACCAACGGTTACCCGTTGTCGCCCCGACTTTGGGATGGGCTAGAGGGCTGACTAATTCACGCAACCAATTGGGATGGACGACTGTATCAGCATCTACTAGGGCAACGACTTTGTAGGAATCGTCCAACTCCGAGACAGCTTGTATTAGGGAACTGCATTTGAGACTGCAACTTTGGCGCGCTATCCTCAAAGGACTGATTTGGACGTTGGTCGCTTTTTGCTCACGGATGGTATCAGTAGCAATTTTCCAAGCCGGATCTTCGTGACTATCAACGATCAGCTTTAAATCATATTGTGGGTAGTTCTGGTTCAGTAGCGATCGCAAGCAATGAGTCAGAAACGGATCAGCTCCGCGTAAACAGAGAATAACCGCAGTTTTGGGCAATTGCTCGTCTGGTAATGAGTTTTTCTGGGATAAGCGCAGGTACAACAAAAAAACAACCGTAAAACATACCTGAATAGCCAACCAGCCCAGTAAAGACTTAGACAGGAATATCGCCAACTCTTTCATAATTCGGTGTAGTTTTTTATTCAGTGAACAGTTATCAGTAAACAGTTAACAGCGTTAGCTTCAAATCACTGATAACTGTTCAGTGGAATTTGATGTTTTATGGGTCGAGCGAATATTTCATGACTATATTGATGGTTGTATTTTGTTTCAGCAGAAAACTCGCATCGCGAAACTTTGGTGTACCCGTTGCTATTGATACAGTAGGATTTTCGGAAATACCAAATCCTTCTTTTGGAATACCGAAAAAGTCTTTGTTTAGTTTGTGGTCTCCATTTTCGTCATCAACAACGGCGACAGCATAAGTTCCTGGCTTCAAGCCTGAGAACTGCTTCTTCACAGAACTTCCTGTTATCTTAGTGCAGCCACTTTGTACTTCACTGGTATTACTATCAGGAAATCCTTTTTCACCGGAGTATACTCTTAGGCAAACTTGACCGTTTTTGTGATGTAGCCCATTAACTACGACAGTGAGTGTTGCAGTGGATTCTGCATTCACTGTTCTAATTAAACTGATGCTTGCTACGATAGCGAGAAAGAAAGTGTTGGCTTTAAATATTCTAAGCATAATTTTCAATAAGTTCTTTTACCTTTGTCTTGAGAAGTAATGTGTAGAGACGTAGCATTTATGTGCTCTACATTGCTTGGTAACAGTTTTGGTTTCAGCACTAACTGTATTGCGGTATAAATAGCTTCTGTCTGTAATATCAAGCCTGTATATCGCCAGTTACAGACTTGATATTAGAATGGAATTAAGTTAATTTCCAAAAAAGCTTGCCTGTTCTTGTATTGATTTTCTTTGCAAACGTTTAGAGAACACTTGAGCCGCTAGAAGCAGGTCTTTTATCAAAAGATATTCTGTTCCTTTTAGCTTTTTTAGCAAACTTACATGGCAACATATTCGCTCATGGTAATTGAGTGGAACATACCATATGGAGAGCAAATACTCCCAAAAGATTCTCCAATGTGGAAACAGAATTTTCCCTTTTTTAGAGGAATCAAACCACACTGTATAGGCATAGAAATCAGGCAGCATACTCAATGAGTATTGCGGATTATTGTTAGTAAACGACAAATAATCTGGAAAATACAGACTCAATGATTGTTGTGAATGGCTTCTAGCAAAGAATAGGTATTCAGGAATTTCATAAAACCGTCCAAGCAGACCAAGTCTTAACAAGAAAATGGCGTCAGCAGCACCATGACTACCTATAGGTGGTGCCTTTCTGAGGGCGCTTGCGCGTATCACCCCGTAAGTTTGGTAAGAGAGGTAATTACTAAGAAGCTCATGAAAACGCTTGTGTGGCTTTGGTGAATCTGTCTGGAGTTGAATATCGTAGTTTTGTAGGAATTTACCGTGTTCGTCAATGAAATAAATTTTGGAATGACACAAGATAAGGGTAGGATCTTGGTCAAGTACCTCAATGCACTTCATCAAAAAATCTGGAGCATGCAGATCATCATGGGCAGCCCATTTGAAGTACTCACCTGAAGACAATTCAAACACACGATTAAAATTACAGGCGCCGCCGATATTCTTTTCGTTACGGTAGTAATGAATGCGTTTATCTTTAACAGCGTATGCTCTACAAATTTCCTCAGTCTTATCTGTAGATGCATTATCTGAGATAATTAGCTCAAAATCTTCAAATGTTTGAGCCAAAAGTGAATCTATGGCTTCTTTTAAAAATTTCTCGCCATTGTATACAGGCAGTCCAATGCTCAATCTTGGCTGGTTATTGGTCATAAAAAAAGGATGCAGAGATTCCGTGAGATATGAGAGTTGTTGCTTAACAAGAAGTTTATGGAGAAACTTCTTGTTGTTTGGAGTCTGGAGTAAAAAGTAAAGTATTGCCCGACAACTTTATTGAACAAATTTTTGAAGGTCTGTTTTTTTAAGCCATTCCTGTGTCAGCCGCATACCCTCTTTCAAATCAATTGTTGGTTGATAATTTAACCGGTTTTGTGCTTTCGCAATTGAATACGCGTAAGGGCGAGTCATAAAATCTACAACTTCTGGTAGAAGATCGGCTTCTTTGCGAAAAAGTTTTTGTCCTTGATAGCGCAACTTGAGAAATAATTTCAGTTCATCTTTTGGTAAAGAAAAGGGTGCGGCTAAACCTGCTACCTCTGCTAAGTGTGTAAAATATTCTTTCCAAGTTGTTTCTTGCCCATCAGTGACGTTGAAGATTTCCCCGTATGCTTCTTTTTCGATAGCAAGAAAGATAGCATCAATCAGGTTATCAACGTACACATGATTAATGACTCCTCGACCATCATTAGCATATGCAAATAATTTTTGCTTCATCATCATAAGTGGTCGAATTGTCCAGGGAATACTCCCAGGTCCGTAAACATCTCCTGGTCTAATAATAATGATGCCAAAATTGCCAGGATCGTTCAGTTCTAGAAGTGCTTTTTCAGCTTCTATTTTTGTTTGACAGTAAGGATTATCTTCACCACGTAATGGTCCATCTTCTGTGATGCGGTCAGGATAGTTAAAACCGTAAACTAAAACGCTTGAGAGATGAACAAAAGTTTTCACTCCAGCATTTTTAGCAGCTTTAGCTATGTTAACTGTTCCCTCAACATTTCTCTCACGAAATTTATCGAGTGAACCACCTTCTTTAGCCAGTTCATCTGTGTGTAAAACTATGTCTACTCCAAGACATGCCTTTTGAGCAGCAGTCGGATCAGTGACACTGCCATAAATCACCTTAGCACCCAAGTTTTGTGCTTTTTTATTCTTATCTGAAGAATCTTGTAATCCACAAACCTTCATCCCTTGTGCCATAGCTAGTTCAGTAGCACGCAAGCCAATAAATCCGCTAATTCCAGTGATGAGGAGAGTTTTGTTGTTCAGGTTCATAGAGGATAAAAGATAGAGGATTGTAATGAAAAACTGGAGTCCTTTTTAAGCACTAATCTTTCGTCATTAGCAGCCACCGCGTTACGTTCTGTTGGAGGATTCCCCCTCGTGGAGTGCAAGTGGCATTCATTTATATTGACAAACGAAAAATAACTAATGACTAATAGACCTCTTCAAAAATCATTTTTAGTGCAAGCGCGGTAAAGGTTTCATAGCGATTTTTGGAGAAGTCTAATGCTAAAAAATCTCTGCTGGATCTGTAGAGCGAAGCTTGTTAACAGCTAGTGATCCAGAAATGATACACATTAATATTGTTGACATGAAGACGATGATTGCATTGTTCACAGACATCATTATTGGTAATTTAGTGACTTGCATCGCAAAATTATATAAACCTAAAGAAAATATAAATCCAGGTATATAAGCTAAAACTGCCAATATGATAGCCTGCTGAAAGACAACGTTAAATAGATAATTGTTTGCGTAGCCTATAGCTTTTAAAGTTGCATAAGCAATTAATTGATTGGCAATATTACTGTAAAGAATTTGATAAACAATAACGATACCAACGACTGAAGCCATTGATAACATGAGATTCAGGATAAAACCAATTGGTGTTCTGTTAGCCCAATATTCTTTTTCAAAGTCAATAAATTCTTGACGAGTAAAAACCAAGATATCATTAGCTAAGTTACCTTGTAACTCTCGCTGAATATTTTGTGGATTAACACCAGGCTTAAGGGTTATTGCACCTATATCTATCATTTCTGATGGACGGCTATTTTGAAATATTCTCAAGAAGCTAGAGTCACTGACAATTAAATTTCCATCTACCCCAAACGAGGAACCTAAGCTGAACAAGCCACCCACTCTCACTCTATAACCAGATAATGAGTTAAACGGAAAAATCTCAATAAATTGTTCTGTCTTTTCTTTTTCAAATCTTTCAGCAATATTTCCAAATTCTGGTCGAGAATTACGGTCAAAAAGCACAACATCAGGGATTTGAATTTTATCTAAATTTGCCTCAATTTCTGGAAGATCCATAACAGGCTTTCCTGGTTCAAAGCCAATAACATATATTGAGTATTTTTGACCGTTAACAGGATTTTTCAATTTCGCAAATCCTATATACATAGGACTGACAGACTCGACTCCATTAAACCCCAAAGCTTGATACAAGCGAGTCCGGAAAAAGCTTTGATTTGCTGTTAATGCTTTGTATTGAGAACTGACTAAAAATAAATCACCTTGGAGATGTCGATGCACTTGGGTTGCGCTGGTATAAAGAGCATCTTGGAAACCAAGTTGGATAAACATCAAAATTACAATAAAACCAATACCGGCGACAGCCACAAGAGAACGAAATTTGTTTCGGACAAGTTGCAGCCATGCCAAAGGAATTTTAACAGCCATGATTCCAGCCTTTAATACAGTTCTCAGTTATAGGACTCATATTTGATTTTTGCGAAGCTAGGTACACTTTCTGTTAAGCGTTCCCTGTTAAGCGTTCCCTGTTCCCTACCTCCACGAGTCAATTCACCAAATCAAACCAGATTCCTATATCAGTTATCAGTTAGCAATAATCAGTTCCAGTTATCAGCTATCACTGTTCACTGATGATTGTTCACTGTTGACTGAATGTGAATGGCGACATCCACTTGTAAATTGGTTAAACCTGCGACTCTTTGACTATCTGCTGGATCATCAATACGGATTTTCACCTGAATGATTCTGCGGTCTGTATCTGCTGCTGGATTGACACTGAGGATATTTTGTCTGTCAACTTGCAAACCAATTTCACTTACGGTTCCTTTTATTTTTTTGGAGAACGCAGTGCTGGTGATGGTCGCTTTTTGACCGATACGGACTTTGCTAATATCAGTCTGATAAATTTCTGCCTCTACATACATTTGAGATGTTTTGCCTATGTCAACAATCCCTTCATTAGTGCTCACTTCTCCTGTTTTGGCGTGAACTTTCAAAATTCTTCCATCTATGGGAGATTTGAGATACGTTAAATCGTAGTCTGCTTTTGCTTGTTGGACGGCAGTGATAGCGCTTTGGACTTGAACATCTGCCAATTTAACATCGACAACACGTACTTCTTTGATACTCCCCAGTTTGGCTTTTGCCTCCCTAAGCTGATCGTTGATTGTGTTGACAGTGCTATTAAGATCTGCTTGAGCTGCTGTCAGTTGCTGTTGCACTGTCTGTTGTTGCAAACGCTTGCTGTCTGCTGTGGAAGCAGAAATGGCTCCTTGGTTGTAGAGTTGCTGATATCGATTGTTTTCGGTTTGAGCATTTTCTAATTCAGCCTGCAAACGAGTAATTGTCGCTCGCTTAGTCGCCGTATCTCCTTTTAATTGTGATTCCAAGCGAGTGATCGCCGCTTTTTGAGCGTCTACCTCTCCTGTTTTAGCTCCAGCTTTCACTTGCGCCAGTTGAGCTTGAGCAATTTGAACTTTGTCTGAAGCTTGTTGTAGAGCGGCTTTAGCGCGAGCATAACTTTCTAATAAAGCCACAACCTGTCCACTGCGAACCTCATCTCCTTCTTTGACCAACATTTTTTCAACTCGGACACCAGAGAGTGAGCTAGGAGCAAACAATCTAGTAACTTCACCTTGAGGCTGCAAACGTCCTAACCCAGTCACAGCAACTCTGACAATCCTTGCTGGGGCCGTCTTTGGCGCTTTTACTGCCTGAGTGTGAAGGTTGGATCTTCTTGCTAAATTATGAAATAATACAAGTCCCGTTGCTGAAGCAACAAGAGCTGCTAATAAAATTGGCCACCGATAGGTGGGTTTGGTGTATAACTGACTTCCTTTTTCTGTTGCCATCTTTCATCTCAATTGTGTCATGTTGAAGATTAGTCTAAATACCTACATCTATTGATTGCCGTAAATAGATATGAAAATTTTTCAAGAGAACTTTTCCTGCATAGCTCTGATATTTTTGACTGGAAAAGTCTTAATAACTTTTATAAACTCTTCTACGTAATTGCTTAGAACAAAACGACCCAGAATAACTATGTCGGTAGTAAAATGTATTGTATTGTTACATCGAAATCCACTATTTTATCCAATATTTCTATTGGATAAATGACTTTAAAGACCTAAAGATAGTATTTGAGAGACCTCAGTCTCAAGTAACACGAAGCGACGTTATATCTAATTTACAAAAACCTGTCTTCCATACTCGCAAAAAACTTTTATATTGTCAACAGAAAATTCATATATTTCATCGCATTTTTTTTACTCTGTTAAAGTTTTAGAGAACAGAGTGTAGAGAAAAGATTGTTGTCCAAAATACAAACATAAGAAAAATATGATAACGTTTTTCAATTGATTTCACTATATCTATCCCTTTCTCACTCTCTCACTTCCTCTGTGTTTAAAACGTAGTCTATATACCTGAAAATTACTGTAGCTTCTGCCTTTCGCGCACAAGCATAAAACTCAAATGCTAAAATAGGGAACTTTCTTATGGCGATTAACTTCCGTAATTTTAAGCCTAGCCTACTAAGAGCAATCAATCATGATAAAAGACAAAGGTTTAAAAATGAAGTAAGAATGAATATACAGATATCATTCTCAAAAATCCAAAACGCGTAGCGCCGCGAGCGGAGCGTGGCGGTCTCATTCAAAAATATTAATTGGTTCAACAGCTTTCTTCCGTGTTTTGGAGCAATCCGTGAAATTTACGATTCACCATCCAATTTATACTTTATTCTTTATATGACTATCAGCACAGTGGACAGACATAAAACATTTTTATCAAAGTTCTTATGAAATTTCTGTTTTTGATAGTACTGATTAAATAAACTAGCGATATCTTATTGTTAGTGTTTTCGCTGACAACACTAAAGAGCAGTAATTATGCCTATAAAGTCAGTACCCATAGACCAAATTAAAATAGGTCATAACCGCCGTCCAATCAACGGCGACAAAGTTGAGGAGTTGAAAGAATCAATTCAGGCTAATGGTCTATTGAACCCGATCACAGTAGACCGAAAACTGAACTTGATTGCTGGGCTACACCGTCTGACAGCTTGTCGGCTCCTTGGTTTAGAAAAAATCGAGTGTAATATTGTTGATTACGAAGATGCTGATCAAGCGCGTTTGGCGGAGATTGACGAGAACTTTATCCGCAATGAGTTAAAACCTCTAGAGCGAGCAGAAATGCTATTGGAACGCCAGAAAATTTTGGACAGACTCGGACTCATCGCCAAAGCAGGGGATAACCAACATACCCTCAAAGGTCGTGAAATGATTTCACCACCTGCCAAAACGAATTTAGAGTTTGCCAAAGAAATTGGATACAGCGAGCGTAGCTTGCAGCACGATAAGCAGATAGCCAAAGATATTCACCAAGAAGTCAAAGAGAAAATCAAAGGTACGCCCATCGCTGATATAAAAACGGAACTGCTCAGGATAGCTAGAGCGGGGACTAAAGAACGTACTTTAGCAGAACAAGCAGAACAAAGTTTGGAGTTAGCTCAGGCTAAAAAAGATAAGCAAGAAGCCCAACAGCAAGCTAAAATAGCGGCACAATCGCGACTTAGGCAACAAGAGTTACAGTTGCAAGCCTTTAAAATTGCTATGGCAAAGAGAGAAGCTAAGTTGGCTGCAAAGAAAGCGAAATCTTTAGTTGAGGAGCATCAAGCAGGAAAAGCAACAGTTGGGCAAGGTAAGCCTTGGGTTAATGTTGGTGACGAATGGATACTCAATCAACAGCATCTCGTTTATTGTGGAGATACTGCTGGTAAACAATTTACAAACCTGCTTCCTGGTAATGCGGCTCTAGCCATTGCGACTCTTTCCCCGAGTTGGAATCATGATTACTTAATAAATGAAGCTAGAATTGTCGCTGTGCTACGCTCCGAGGGTAACATTTATAATTTTTGCAGTCGCACATCTATGCCATTTCAATACGAATTAGTCCTTAACAATTTGTATGTAGGTCTTTTTTCGCGCCAATCAATATCCAAGCCACAGATACCAATTCATATAGAAGGAGTGGAGGGAATAGTTGCTTACTTACTAAATATGTATACAAATCCAAATAATTTTGTCATTGCCCCATTTATGGGACACGGTGAAATTCTGATTGGTTGTGAAAGGATGGCACGTACCTGTTTTATTGGAGGTGAGAATCCAGAATTGATCAGTCGCGGAATTATGCGCTGGCAAGAGTGGACTGGTAAGTCAGCTTCAAAAACCGAATCATCTGAACTATAAAGTTGGGTTGGTTTGGTTCACTTCAAACCAACCTAGCTTGAAAATAGGGAACGCTTAACGCTTGCAGCGGTTTTCATCCCAAGGTTTGTGGGATTTTCTCATGAATGCCTGTTTTGAAAAGAGCAGCTAAAAATTACAAAAACTGTCATGTTCTTATCAAACTATTCTGTTAGTGTATGCATTTGTTAAATCGCCCATGAATTAAAAAAAAATACATTACAACGGTTTTCTATAAGGTGGGCATTGCTCACCCGGAGGGTGAGCAGTTCCTTCTCCCAAAGGGAGACGCAATCATGCGAACAACGGGGGGAACCCCCGCAACGGACTGCTCACCAATATCTCAAATGTCTATCACATAGGTCTATTCATATGAAAACCGCTGTAATTGCTTCCTGAAAACAAATTTTATCTAAAAACCTTAAGAAATAACTTAAAAAACGCTAAACAATAGTAAGCACCTATACTTTTTGATGTTTGAAAAACTTTATGTATGCAAAAAATCAATTGGATTTTTCAAATTGCTAAAAACGAACTATTCATTTTTTTTTGTTTATGCTAGTCTTTTTATTAATTATCATGCTTCCAGGTAATAAGTATTGAGTTAACGAAAAATGAAACATAAAAAATGCTCTGCCTGCTATCACGTGGTGCTCATGCACTTATGTTTCATCTTTTCCATTTCTTCGGATTGAGAGGGGTGTTTTTTCGGTAACGGATTTGTCAAATTTGATTTGTCAAACTCCATAGAATATATTATCTTGAACGTTTAAACTGGCCATGGGATTTATCAAGATAGAGAACGTTGTTATTAACACCAGCTACGTTGCCGCAGTTATACTCAATCATCAAACTAGCTCTGGAGAAAAAAGCGTTTCTGTCCTCATAGCTACTCCCAAGTTTACATTGTCTCAGTCGGAAACAATTTCTCAAAATCCTCAGAATCACTTGCCTTCTGAATGGATCGAATTTACGGGTTCTGCAGCTAACGCACTACAGGACTATTTTACAAGTTTCAATAATGTCATCGATCTACTACCACAACATCAGGAGTCAGGCATTGTATAGCATGTTTAGGAAAAATTGCTGTGATACTGCCAAAATCTCCGAGAAGCCTAAGAGCATTAACTCTCCGGGATTGTATCTCTTAAGCTGTCACGCTAAAAGAAGTTCATATAACTAGGGGCTAGACCAATTGCTAACACTGATTTTCTTCATTCATTTTGTATGCGCAAAGCGCACGCCAGAGGCGAACGCGCAGCGTGCCCGTAAGGCATACTTTGAATTTTGAATTTTGAATTGTTATGTGGTGTTGATTGGAACTGAATCTTTTACTGTTTGCAGATAGAATAGCTGCTGAAAATAGGAAATAGTCCTTTTTTGACTCGCCACATAAATCACTGTAGTTACACAAAACACACTACTCACAATTAGTCTATGTTCTATGTCTGCTTATTCAATTGATACTGCGTTTGCGGAATTGGAAGCCCAGGTCAATAACTTTGAAAAGGCTGTGTATAAGTCTATTGAGGAGAAAAAAACGATGTCTGATAAATCCTTGTCCGTTAACAAAATTAATAGAAAATTACAAGATAATCCTATAGCCATCGTTGGTATGGCTTCTCTTTTCGCAAAATCTCGAAACTTACGAGAGTACTGGCAAAATATTATTAATAAAGTTGACGGTATTACTGACGTTCCATCGACACACTGGAATATAGAAGAATACTATGATCCTAATCCTAGAACACCTGAGGAAAAAACCTACTGCAAAAGAGGTGGATTTATCCCAGACGTTGATTTTAACCCAATGGAATTTGGAATTCCTCCTAGCATCTTAGAAGTGACGGATGTGGCGCAACTCTTAAGTTTAGTCATTGCAAAAGAAGCAATGGAAGATGCTGGCTATAATACATCCCGCGAGTTTAATCGCGAGACGATTGGGGTTATTTTAGGTGTCGCAGGAAACCAATTGGGATTACCACTTGCCGCCAGGTTAGAGTATCCCGTGTGGGAAAAGGTGCTTAAAAGCAGTGGCTTATCCGATGAGGATACACAAAAAATTATCAAGAAAATTAAAAGCGCTTACGTCAACTGGGATGAGAATGCTTTCCCTGGGATGTTAGGTAACGTTGTTGCTGGCAGAATTGCTAACCGTTTAAATTTAGGCGGAATAAACTGTGTCGTTGATGCTGCTTGTGCCAGTTCATTAGCTGCCCTAAAAATGGCAATTAGTGAACTCGTAGAACATCGCTGCGACATGATGCTAACGGGTGGAGTTGATACTGACAACACCATCATGGCTTATATGTGTTTCAGCAAAACACCTGCTGTCTCTCCTAGCGACAATGTCAAACCCTTCGACGCTAAGTCTGATGGGATGATGCTAGGTGAAGGTATCGGTATGGTTGTCCTTAAGCGCTTAGAAGATGCTGTACGAGACAACGATAAAATCTACGCTGTCATTAAAGGAATTGGCACCTCCAGCGATGGACGGTATAAAAGCATTTATGCTCCCCGACAAGAAGGACAAGTCAAAGCCTTACAGCGTGCTTACGATGATGCAGGTTTTTCACCTGAAACCATCACCTTAATGGAGGCGCACGGTACAGGTACGATGGCTGGTGACCCCACCGAATTTGGGTCACTGAGAGAATTTTTCGGGGAAAACTCACACAAGCAGTACATTGCACTTGGTAGTGTGAAATCTCAAATCGGACACACAAAAGCTGCTGCAGGTGCTGCAAGCTTAATAAAAACTGCTTTAGCGCTACATCACAAGATACTACCGCCAACAATTAACGTTACTGAACCTAACCCCAAACTCAATATCCAAAATTCGGCGTTTTACCTAAATACCGAAACAAGACCTTGGATTCGTGCTGAAGGGGAAGCACCAAGACGTGCGGGTATCAGTTCTTTTGGCTTTGGTGGTACAAACTATCACGTTGTCTTGGAAGAATACGAAGCTGAACAAGAGCGTGCTTACCGTATACACAACACTCCCGGTGAGGTGCTGCTGTTTGCTCAAACTCCTGCACAGTTATTAGCAAACTGTGAAGAGATTTTGGGTAAATTGCAATCGCAAGATGGTAACAGAAATTACGTGGAGCTTGTAGAGGAATCTAAATCAAAAGACATTCCTCTTAATACAGCCAGAGTTGGATTTGTTGCAGCTTCTTGTGCTGAGGCTTGCAAATTGCTGCAAATCAGTATTGAGTTACTGAAAACCAGAACCTCAGATTCCTCTTGGGAGCATCCCCAGGGAATTTACTACCGTTCTTCTGGTCTTGAGTTGACAGGAAAAGTTGTTGCTTTGTTTTCTGGACAAGGTTCTCAATCCTTGGGTATGGGTCGAGAATTGGTGATGAATTTCCCAATTCTGCGGCGTCTTTTTGGCTACATGGATAGCCTTTTGCTCAAAGATAATTTACAGCCGGTGTCGGAAATCGTTTTTCCCCGTCCTGTGTTTGAGGAAGTGGAAAAAAATACCCAAATTGTTGCATTACAGCGTACAGAATATGCTCAACCAGCAATTGGGATGTTGAGTGCAGGGCTATATAAAATACTGCAACAAGCTGGATTTAAGGCAGATTTCGTTGCAGGACACAGCTTTGGAGAACTCACAGCATTGTGGGCTGCGGGTGTTTTGAGTGAGGAAGATTACTGCTTCTTAGTGAAAGCTAGGGGACAAGCAATGGCGGCTCCCCAAGATCCTGATTATGATGCAGGAGCGATGTTAGCTGTCAAAGAAGAAGTCGGCAAGGTAGAAGCAGTTCTCAAGCATTTCCCTCGGGTGACAATTGCTAATCTCAATTCTCCCCGTCAAGTGGTGTTAGCAGGACCTGCAGTGGAAATAGCAAAAATACGGCAAACTCTACAAGAGCAAGGATATGCAGCCGTTTTGTTACCTGTATCAGCAGCCTTCCATACACCCCTGATTGCTTTTGCTCAGAAAGCCTTTGCCCAAGCTATCAAGAGTACGAGTTTTCAAAATCCAAAAATACCTGTTTACACCAATGTGACAGGAAAGCAGTACCCCAAGGAAGCAGCAGAAGTCTCTAGAATTCTAGAGACTCACATCTCTAATGCGGTGCTGTTTAAGCAGGAAATTGAAAATATTTATGCGTGTGGTGGTTCTTGCTTTGTTGAATTTGGTCCCAAGAAAATTCTCACGGGTTTGGTGAAAGATATTTTAGGCGATCGCCCCCACCTCACCGTCGCTTTAAACCCCAGCAGCCAAAAAGATAGCGATCGCTCTCTAAGAGAAGCCGTTGTCCAATTACGCGTAGCTGGTTTGTCTTTGAAAAACCTCGACCCCTACCAACTACCACAACCTATACCCGCAACCGAGAAAAGCAAAGGGTTGAACGTGCGTTTAAATGGCATCAACTACGTGTCAGAAAAAACAAAAATGGCATTTGAGCAAGCTTTGCAGGATGGACACAAAGTGAAATTACCTGCAAACACATCTGAAAATAACGCTCATATTGACTCCAAATCACTCTCCGCGACACTCACCACCATCACCGCCACTCCCCCAACGGTTGCAGAAAGTAACGGACACACAAATAAATCCCTACTTCCCGTCAGCGAGAAGATTGAGGATAAGGGAACGGAACAATTCAAAATTCAGAACCTGGAATCTTCCTCATCTCCCCCAACTCCCCCAACTCCCCCAACTTCCTCTCAACCGATTCCACAGCCGAAAATGCCAAAAAATCCAGATGAACCCGTGAACTACCAACAAGTTTTAGCAAGCTTAGAATACGTCCTGACACAATTTCAGCAAAATCAAAGCGACAGTTTACAAGTTCACGGACAGTACCTCAGCCATCAGATGGAATATGCCAAAACCTTTTTCCAACTGATGCAGCAGCAGAATTCTTTGTTTGCCAACAGCAAATCTTCAGAAGAAGCTGCACAGCTTAAGGCAGTTCTTATGGAAAGCTTAGAGCGTGGTATGATGCAGTTTCACGCTCAACAAGGTGAAACTCTACGCGTTCACGAGCAATATCTCAACACTCAGGTAGAATACACCACAAACTTTTTGCAACTCATACAGCAAGAGTATGCACAGGTTGTCAATGCTGAGGTGCCAAGAACTCAACCTGTGGTGTTTCTTGACGAAACAACAGCCGCAAATAAAAAACGTGAACGTCTGATTGCTTTAGATACAACAACTATTAAACAAGACAGTTCAGTTCCTCCTACTCATCAAAAACCAGCAACTGAAGCACAGCTACATTCAGTTGTAGAAATTGGTACTCAAACGCAGACACACAAAGCAACGGATTTTGTGAGTACGAATGAGTTCTCAGTAAGTCCGACAAATAACTTATCCGTTACATCTGATGCCCCATCTGTTGTCCCCCTCCCCATCTCCTCACCTGTAATCACCGAAACTGTAGCAGTCACAACAGAAACCGCCCCCACAGATACTTCTACATCTGGTGCCCCATCTGTCATCACCGAAACTGTAGCAGTCGCGACAGAAAGCGCTCCCACAGATGCTTCTACAACGACTTCTGATATCAGTGTAAATGTAGCTGATTTGGGCACAAACCTGTTGGCAATCATCAGTGACAAAACAGGTTACCCAGTAGAGATGTTGGATATCAACATGGATATGGAGGCAGATTTAGGGATTGACTCCATCAAGCGTGTGGAAATCCTGGGAACAATGCAGGAAATGTACCCAGACTTGCCCAAACCAAATGTGGAAGAACTGGGAGAACTACGCACGATTGGTCAAATTGTCGAATGTTTGCAAAAGACTGCTTCTTCATCTGTTGCGGTGACATCTATTGCTGTAGAAACTCCGATTTCTATACAAGAGGATGCAAAAATACAGGAGCAAGTGGAGATTGAGAATTCTTTCATTACCTTATCACCTGAGTTCCCCATCTCTTCTCCCACCCTAGTGAGCGAAAGTGTCTCAGTTACTGAAGAAGCAGAAGCACCAGACACAGATTTCACAGATCTCGGTCAAACCTTGTTAGCAATCACGAGTGAAAAAACAGGTTACCCAGTAGAGATGTTGGATTTGAACATGGATATGGAGGCAGACTTAGGGATTGACTCCATTAAGCGTGTGGAAATCTTGGGGACAATGCAGGAGATGTACCCCAACTTGCCTAAACCGAATGTAGAAGAACTGGGAGAACTGCGTACCATTGGTCAAATTGTAGAGTATCTGCAAAAGTTAGTTGGTACGGAAAAAAAAAAGTCTCTGAACAAGTCCTCCAACCCATCGGGTAACTCAAACAACAATCCTCTGCGTCGTCAAGTCAAACTGAAAATCCTGCCTCAACCAGATTTTCTAGATTTCACCTTACCAGAGGGGCACATCGCTTTACTCACCGATGATGGGTCCCTCACCACTTCCAAATTGGCTCAACTTCTCACCGAACAAGGCTGGAAAATCGTTGTTCTCAGTTTTCCTCAATCGCTGGTTCCACAACACTCACCTTTACCCTCAGGAGTCAATCGCGTAAATCTTGTTGATTTAAGTGAGGAACATCTGCAACAACAATTAGCCATCATTTCCACTCAATATGGTTCAATTGATGCCTTCATCCATCTCAATCCCTTATTTGAAGTCATCTACAACGGCAAAATTCCTTATCTTGAACAGGAAAAGGCAATTGTTAAGCACGTTTTTCTCATAGCAAAACACCTGAAAAAATCCCTAAATGAAACCACACATTCTGGACGTAATTGTTTTTGCACTGTGACTCGTCTTGATGGAGCCTTTGGATTAGGACAAAATGTTAGCTTTGGCCCCATCAGTGCTGGTTTATTTGGATTAACTAAAACTCTCAACTGGGAATGGCAACAGGTGTTTTGCCGAGCAATTGACTTGAGTCCTCAGATTGGTGCAGAACAGTCAGCACAGCACATTTTTGCTGAGCTACATGATCCCAATCGTTACATTACCGAAGTTGCTTACAATTCACATGAAAGAGTCACCTTGATTAGTGCTCCCGAAATTTAACCAGAGAGGAAAGACGAGGAAGTTGGGATGAATTAACAAGTGTGGGAGTGTGGGACAAAAGTTATTGAGCATTAACTTTTTTCTCCCTCTCTTTCTTTCTCCTTTTTTTCCTCTCTTCTTTTCTCCCTCTTTTCTTCTCTCCCTCTTTCCCTCTCACCTAAAACTATGCTCCATAATCAAGAAATTCATTATCTTGGTCGCGTTCTCGATAGAGAGAAACAAGCTCCTATAAGTGGAGCTAAAGTCTTAATAAATTTGTCCGGTTATTCTTGTGTTGTCTATAGTGACTTAGAAGGAATTTATCATTTTAAAGTTCCATTTGATAACCACAATGTTTTTGAAGGAGAAATAACCATAGAAGCAAAGGGTTACAAAACATACTATTCCTTCATGAGACTATATCCGGATGAAAGAGACCTTGGTGATATTCGACTAGTCTATCCTCATTCTCATCAGGAACAGGAAAAAAATGATAATTTACTCACAATTATAGCAGGAATCATGATAGTGTTAGCTTTAATTGTAGCAGCACTAACTTTGCCTCCGCCTCAAGAAACACCGCCTCAAGAAACGCCAGATACTCGCATCAATCTTCAACAAAACATTTACTTTTCAAGCCAGCCTGCAGTTATTCAAGGTTTTTCTCTTTCAATCAATTGTCAGAAATCCGGCTATGAACTAGCCTCTTAATCCCAAGGTTTCAAGAGGTTTAAAAATCATTTTTCTAACAATCCGACAAAGTAAACGGGTAATTTATGACACTAATCACTACGATCCGTCCAACATCAGTTTTTCTCGTAAGTGGCGGCGCAAAAGGAATTACAGCTAAGTGCACTATCAAATTAGCACAACACTCCCCTTGCAAATTTATTCTCATAGGTCGTTCCGAACTCCTAGACAAAGAACCAGATTGGGCTAAAGATTGTTTTGACGAACCAGTGTTGAAAAAGCGCATTATGGAATACCTTCTCTCACTGGGAGAGAAGCCCATACCTGTAAATGTACAAAAGCTCTATAACAAAGTCATCTCTAATCGAGAAATAAAACAGACTTTAGAAGCGATTCAACAAGTAGGAGGTCATGCTGAATACTTGAGCGTTGATGTCACGAATGGAGAGGAATTAAAACAGAAACTGAAGATTGTTACTGAGCGTACTGGATCGATTAATGGCATTATACACGGTGCTGGTAATTTAGCTGATAAATTGATTGAAAAGAAAACAGAACAGGATTTTGAGAAGGTTTATACAGCTAAAGTTAAAGGTTTGGAAAATCTTTTATCTTGTATCAAACCCAGTGAACTGGAGTATTTGGTTTTGTTTTCTTCTGTCACAGGTTTTTATGGAAATGTTGGTCAGACGGACTATGCGATCGCCAACGAAATTCTCAACAAATCAGCCCATCTCGTCAAGCAACGTTACCCCGAATGTCATGTTGTGGCTATAAATTGGGGTGGCTGGGATAGTGGTATGGTGACACCACAATTGAAAAAAGAGTTTGCCCGACGTGGTATTGAGATTATCCCTGTTGAAGTTGGAACGCAAATGCTTGTCAACGAACTGCATCCTGCTAACCGCCAAACAGCACAAGTTGTCATTGGTAGCCCTCTTATTCCGCCTCCTGCACCACTAAACCCCGAACTACAAACCTACCGCATTCGTCGCAAACTATCACTTGCAGCTAATCCATTTTTACTCGACCATACCATTGCTGGTAAACCAGTTTTGCCAGCGACTTGTGCGGTATCCTGGATTGTCGATGCTTGCGAACAACTGTATCCAGGTTACAGATTTTTCAGTAACACAGATTTCAAAGTTTTGAAGGGAATTACTTTTAATGAAACCTTAGCAAGTGAGTATATTTTAGACTTGCAAGAAGTTTCTAAAACTGATTCGCAAGAAATCATCTTTCAAGCAAAGATATGGAGTAAAACTCCAGAAGGTAGAACTAATTATCATTTCAGTATTGCTCAAGTTCGGCTAGTGCAAGAACTACCTACTAGTCCTACTTATGAACCATTAAATCTTGAAGAAGATAACATCATCACGATTACTGGTAAAGATTTTTATCAAGCAAAAACAACATCTCTGTTTCCATTGTTTCATGGAGACTCTTTTCAAGAACTCAAAAAGGTCTTAAACATTAGTCCTGAAAAAATCACAGCTGAGTGTATTTGGTCTGAAATTACAGATCAACAACAAGGACAATTTCCTATTGGGTGGGTTAATCCTTATTCAATTGACCTGAGTACCCATCCTTTATGGATTTGGATGCAGCATTTTCATCAAGAAATCTGCTTACCCGCAGGGCAGCAAAAATATGAGCAATACACGCGGGTTCCCTGCAATACGCCTTTTTACGTTTCTTGTGAAATTAAGACGAAAACAGCAAGTAGTATAGTCGCTGATTTTATCGTACATGATGTTCAAGGAAAAGTTTGCTCGCGTCTGTTGGGAGGTAAAGGGACTATTATACCAACTCAATCCTTGAGAAGTAATTAACGAGAAAACAAGTGCAATTTAGCTCTTATTCCCTACCTCAGCTAGGGAATGCTTACCAGAAGGTCTCTTTTTTAAACGTGCTAAGTAGGTCAACATAAAATACGATTGTTGGGATTGCTGAGTCCCAAAGGGACACGCTGCGCGTTCGCTCTTAGCGTGCGCTTTGCGCTTACGCTCCACTGCGTTTTGCTCGCAATGACATTTTACGTTTAATTAGGTTGAGCTACTTAGAAGCACAAAGAAGCTGACAACAACCAATCTAACAAGAGCAGGACTTACGCAAAACAATGAAATAATGAACCGCAAAGGACACAAAGAGCGCGTATGCCTGCGGCACGGCTTTGCCGAACGCGTAGCGTGCGCCTTAGCGCATAGTTAAGAGGGTTTAAAAGGGTTTTTGCGTAAGTCCTAAAGAGAATATTTTTTCATTCACTCAAAAAAAGAAAATCAATCATGGAAAAAATAGCAATTATTGGATTTTCATGTCTATTTCCTGATGCCAAAAATCCTGATGATTTTTGGAATAATCTTATTCAGGAGAAAGATTCCATATCATCAATCACTTCTCAGGAAATAGGAGTAGATCCGCAAGTTTTTTATGACCCAGTCAAAGGTAAACCAGAAAAAATCTATTCTTTAAAGGGAGGATTCATTCGCGACTTTCAGTTTGATACAACAGGATATAAACTACCAGCAGACTTTCTGCAAAGTTTAGATAAGACCTTTAAATGGTCACTTGATGTTGCCAAACAAGCTTTGGAACATAGTGGGTATTTAGGAAATGAATCTGTTTTGTCAAAATGTGGAGTCATATTAGGAACTCTCTCCTTACCTACGAAATTATCCAATCAATTATTTGCTCCTATATATCAGCAGATACTAACGCCTGCATTGAGAGAACTTTTGCAGTGTGAAGACTTCGATTTGGCTGACTTGAAAGCATCACCAGAAGCCTCAATTTACAACGCAATGGTTTCCGGTTTGCCAGCTGCTATCATTGCCCAAGCTCTGTCTTTATCCAACATTCATTTATGCATTGATGCTGCGTGTTCTTCACCATTATATGCAGCGAAGCTTGCTTCTCATTATTTGTGGACACACAAAGCAGATGTGATGTTGGCTGGAGGAATGAGCTGTTCTGATCCTCTGTTTTTGCGGATGTTATTTTCTGGTATCCAAGGATATCCAGAAGACAACGATCTCAGCCGTCCTTTAGATAAATCTTCCAGAGGACTGATCACCGCTGATGGAGTTGGGATGGTTGTGCTGAAACGATATAGCGATGCAGTGCGAGATGGCGATCGCATTTATGCCACCATCTCTGGTACTGGACTCTCCAACGATGGGCGAGGAAAACATTTGCTCAGTCCCAGTTCCAAAGGACAAATTCTCGCCTTTGAACGCGCATACAAAGAAGCACAAATCAGTCCAAAAGACATTGATTACATGGAGTGTCACGCAACTGGCACATTGCTAGGAGACACCACAGAGTTTAACTCAATAGAAACCTTCTTTGGTCAGCATCAAGCAACTCCTCTAGTCGGTTCCGTCAAAGCAAATGTTGGTCATTTACTAGTCGCTGCTAGTTCAGTCAGCTTAATTAAAGTGCTTCTGAGTATGTCCAAGGGTGTCATCCCTCCGACAATTCATGTTGCTGACTCCATAGGAACTGAAAACAACGTCATTTCACCTGAACGAATTGTTACAAGTACAGCCAATTGGCCCCAAAAAGCACCAGTCAAACGAGCAGCTATCAGTGCATTTGGTTTTGGTGGTACTAATGCACACATGATTTTGGAACAGGGAACCGTAGAAGATGGCGAACAAGAGAATACACCCGTGCAACCAGCTAGAGTCGCCATCGTTGGTATGGATGCCTTTTTTGGTTCCTGCAATGGATTAGATGCCTTTGACCGCAGCATTTACGATGCAAGGCAGCATTTTATACCTCTTCCTGCTGATAGATGGCACGGCTTAGAAGACCAACAAGACTTACTCCAGAAATACGGCTTACCAGATGGTAAAGCACCAGTAGGAGCTTACATTCAAGATTTACAAATCGATACCTTATCTTACAAAATCCCTCCGAATGAACTGTCCAAACTGAATCCGCAACAACTCTTACTTCTGAAAGTCGCCGATCGCGCCCTAAAAGATGCCCAAATCAAAGAAGGTGCAAACGTTGCAGTGATCATCGCCGCAGAGACAGAATTTTCTGTTCACCAGTTACAGCAGAGATGGAATCTCTCTTGGCAAATTAAACAAGGCTTAGTTGCCGGGGAAATTTCTTTACCAGAAGAAAAGATTGCTGAATTAGAAACCATTGTTAAAGATGCGATTCACCATCCAGTAGAAACTGGCGAATATCTGAGTTACATCACCAACATCATGGCGAGTCGAGTTTCTTCATTGTGGGATTTCACAGGTCCAACATTTACTATTACGGCCGGAGAGAATTCCACATTCAAGGTGTTGGAAATCGCACAAATGCTATTGAGTGCAGGGGAAGTGGATGCTGTGCTTGTGGGTGGTGTTGATTTAGCTGGCGGGCTGGAAAATATCTTGCTGCGAAGTTCCACATCACAAATAAACACAGGAGTCAATACCCTAAGTTACGACCAAAAAGCGAATGGTTGGACGGTTGGTGAAGGTGCGGGAGCAGTTGTTCTGAAGCGCCAAGATACAGCAAGAAAAGAGGGCGATCGCATTTATGCAGTTGTCGATGCTATTAGTTTTGCACAACAGCATTCTACATCTAATGACTTGCACAATCGGCTAACAACACCTGAACCAGCAGCCGTCAACTCCGTCTGTCAACAAGCTTTTCAGATAGCAGGTATCAAACCCACAGACATAGAATATTTGGAAGTTTGTGGAAGCGGTATTCCCCAAGAAGATGAAGCAGAAATCAAAGGTTTAGTTCAAGCTTATCCTTCAGATAAAAATGGTCTTAACTGTGCGATTGGTAGTGTCAAAGCAAATATTGGTCACACCTATGTCGCTTCAGGAATTGCTAGCTTAATTAAAACTGCTCTTTGTCTTCATCACAGATACATTCCTGCAACTCCCAAATGGTCTGGTGTCAAAAACCAAGAGATTTGGCAAGGTAGTCCCTTTTATGTTGTTCCAGAATCAAGACCTTGGTTTTTAGGCAAAGAAGCGAAAAAGCGAGTTGCAGCAATTAATAGCATGGGGATGGATGGGACTTATGCTCATGTTATCTTGTCAGAAGAACCACAGCAAGTACAGCGCCCAAGTAAGTATTTAGAGCAAACACCATTATATTTGTTCCCCATTGCAGGTCAGAATCACTCAGATTTACTAGACCAGATTAGCACTCTCAAAACAACCATCGAAAATTGTAGTTCTTTAAACGTTGCTGCGAGCCAAACTTTTGCTATCTATAAACAACATGTTGAGGCAAATTATGGGCTTGCAATTCTTGGACGCAACAAAAACGAATTAGTAAGAGAAATTGAAGCTGCTTTTAAAGGTGTAAATAATGCCTTTGAAAATGGGGAAGACTGGCAAACACCAACTGGTAGTTATTTTACAGCAAAGCCAGTCGGTAAAAAGGGAGGTGTAGCATACGTTTATCCTGCAGCAATTAATTCTTATCTTGGTATCGGTCGCACACTCTTCCGCTTATTTCCCAGAGTTTACGATGACTTGGTCATCAAAAATCTTTTCAGTCTTTTCGCCGAAGTTTCTCAGCTTGTTTTTCCCAGAAGCTTAAATAAACTATCAACTAGACAGTTAGAAAATCTCGAAAAGCAATTGCTTAATGATTCCTTGGCAATCCTTGAAACTGACATGGCATTTGCCAGACTCATTACTACAATTATCCGAGATGATTTCCGAATTAAGCCAAAGTATGTTTTTGGGTATAGCCTCGGCGAGACAAGCATGATGTGTTCAATGGGGGTATGGAGTAACTTTAGCGAAGGAATTAGTGCTTTTCACACATCCTCTTTGTTTGCAGACAGGATATCTGGACCGAAAAACGCTGTACGCGAATGTTGGGGATTACCATCAGCACAACAATCATCAGACGATGATTTCTGGAGTACCTATCTTTTGATGGTAAGTCCATCCCAAGTTAAAGAATGCCTCAAAAATGAAAATCGCGTTTATTTAACTCAAATCAATACACCAGAAGAAGTTTTAATTGCTGGTGAGACAGCAGCTTGTCAGAGAGTGATAAAAACTTTGGGTTGTAATGCTTTTCGTGCTCCCTTCAATCATGCAATCCATTGTGAACCAATGCGATCGGAGTACGAAGAAGTCGTTAGAGTCAACACTTTACCATCTCACAACATACCAGGTATTGTGTTTTATTCTTCAGCGGAATGTCAACCCATCACATTAGAAAGCAGTGTCATCGGTCGCAATCTTGCACAAGGCTTGTGCCAACAGCTTGATTTTCCTCGCTTAGTGAACCGAGTTTATGACGATGGGGCAAGAATTTTTATCGAAGCAGGGTCTGGTAATATCTGCTCTCGATGGATTGATAAAATCCTAGAGAAAAAAGAACATATAACCGTATCTGTTAATAGAAGAGGTGTAGATGACCATACTTCTATAATCAGGGCATTAGCAAAACTCTTCAGTCATCAAGTTTCTCTCGACTTATCAACACTGTACAGTCAGGAAACAGAAACATCCACTCAACTTAAACCAACTGTGAAAACTCTCACTTTAGGAAGGGGAGTTCCTCAAAGCCAGACGCCTATCGAAGGAAGTGTCCGTTCTGGAAACAGAATTCTTACCAAAATATTGAGCGACGAAAACCGTAAAAAATTCCAAAACTTAGCGATCAAAAAACCTCTTCATACTGTAAGTAAGCAGTATCAGAACATTCCTCTCCCTACAGATTCTGAAGTCATACATTCTCCTCAAGACTCAACCACTATCCACAATGCTATAAGTCATCCCCGCAACATATCCACATCAATACCTATGCAAGAAGAAGAAAACGTGAAAAACACCACGAATAACAGTTTTGAGCCTAGAGAACAGTTACAATCTGGTGAGTTGACTGAAAGTCAAAAAATCATTACTCCATCCATTCTTCCTCCAATTTCCACAACTCATCAACTTAAAAAATCAGCACCTCTAAATAACTTACATCTGTCTCAGTACGAAAAGTTCAGCAATAACCATTATCGGGTTCATAAAACTCACGCTAACTTCTTAAAATCCCGACAAGAATTCAGCAAACAAATCAGTGAAATGATTCAACTACAACTAGCTTGTGCTGAAAACTTGCTCAATAAGTAATAAGTGATAGGTTATAGGTTTTCCTGTAACCTGTCCCCTACCTCCTATCCTCTGTTCCCTATTCTCTCTCCTCTGTCTCGTCTATTAATCATTTAAGGGAATCGCCACTGTGAAAATCGAAGATCCAGTACTAGGTAAATACAATAACGGTCTTAACTTTTTTAGTAACTCCTTCAATCACAATGAAGTTTGGAAAGGTTCTTTAGATTGTGTTGCTTTTGAACAATCAGCCATCAAAGATAAATTACTGAATATAAAGAAACCTTGTTACGTCGTAAGAGTAGCAGGAAAAATTGGTGTCACCAACGAGGGTTATTCTTGTCCTACTGATAATGGGAAAACAGGACAAGTAGAATTGTTGATGACAACTCCACCCATGCCAACACATCATTTAGGAGACCCCAGTTTTCTTGCCTCTCATGGTGTAAAATATGCTTATACAACTGGTGCAATGGCTGGTGGTATTGCATCACAAGAGATGGTCATTGCACTAGGAAAAGAAAAAATATTGAGTTCTTTTGGTGCTGGTGGTTTAAGTCCAGACCGTCTTGAAGCAGCTATTAACTGTATTCAACAAGCTTTACCTGAAGGTCCCTACGCTTTTAATCTCATTCATAGTCCGAATGAACCTGCTATTGAACGTCGTGCTGTGGAGTTATACCTCAAATATGGGGTTAGAACCATAGAAGCCTCAGCATTTTTGGACTTGACTCCCAATATTGTTTATTACCGTGCGGCTGGGTTAGGCGTGAATGCAGCCAATCAAATTGAAATCAAAAACAAAGTCATTGCCAAAATTTCTCGTCGAGAAGTCGCCAGTAAATTTCTCCTACCTGCACCATTAAAAATTCTGAAAGAACTGGTTGAAAAAGGACTTATTACTGAGTTCCAAGCAAATCTTGCATCTCAACTTCCTGTTGCCGATGATATCACTGTGGAAGCCGATTCTGGAGGACATACAGATAATCGTCCTCTCGTTTGTCTTTTGCCTTCTATCTTGGCATTAAAAAATGAAATTCAGGAAAAATATCGCTACTCAACACCTATTAGAGTTGGAGTCGCCGGAGGAATTGGGACACCAGAATCAGCAATAGCCGGCTTTATGATGGGTGCTGCTTATGTCGTCACTGGTTCTGTTAATCAATCGTGTGTTGAAGCTGGAACTTCTGAACATACCAAGCAATTGTTAGCACAAGCAGAAATGGCTGACATGATGATGGCACCAGCCGCTGATATGTTTGAAATGGGAGTCAAACTTCAAGTTTTAAAAAGAGGAACTATGTTCCCTATGCGAGCGCAAAAACTGTATGAGATATACAGAAATTATAACTCACTTGAAGATATTCCTAATGAAGAAAGAGAGAAACTAGAGAAACAGATTTTTCGTAAGACTATTCCTCAAATTTGGGAAGAAACTGCAACTTATTTATCTCAAAGAAATCCAGAAAAACTTGCGAAAGCAATCAACAATCCCAAAATAAAAATGGCAGCAATTTTTCGCTGGTATTTAGGATTATCTTCTCGCTGGTCTAGTTCTGGAGAGAAGGGTCGAGAAGTCGATTATCAAATTTGGTGCGGTCCAGCAATGGGTAGCTTTAATGACTGGGTTCGTGGTTCTTATTTAGCTGAGCCAAAAAATCGCCGAGTGGTTGATGTTGCTCATCATATCATGACCGGGTCAGCATATTTATACCGCATTCAAAGTTTCAAACTTCAAGGACTGCAAATCTCAAATGATTACTGTCACTATCATCCAGTGAGTTCTACTGGCTTGTAAGCGGTACATAAAAGATTTTGAAAAATCGTAGACTATTTTCTTAGAGGTGTCTCAATAATGGCTTCAAAACAGTCTCATACAGCGGAAGAAATTCAAGCATGTTTGGTGTCTATTCTTGCTGAGGCACTGAAAATCGCACCTGATGAAATTAATGTTCAAGATTCATTAGAAAACTACGGTTTGAACTCAGCCCAAGCTATGCTTCTCATTACCCAAGCAGAAAAAATGCTGGGATTTGAAGTCTCTCCAATGCTGCTATGGCATTACCCAAATATTGAAGCACTTTCCGAGCGTTTAGCTGAAGAATCGCAAGATTTAGAGTCACAAGTTGATGACAAAGTGACCCCTCGAACAAATGTTTCTGTTTCCAAAACGACAACGGTAAATTTGCAGGCAGAAGCTGTTCTTGACTCGAACATTCGTCCCTCATTGAGTTATCAATTTACCACTGAACTAAATAATGTCTTCTTAACTGGAGGAACAGGCTTTTTAGGTGCTTTCCTAATTGATGAACTACTACGGACGACTGATGCAGATATCTACTGCTTAGTACGTGCTACGACTTCTGACGAAGGGAAGCAGAAGGTAAAGAAAAACTTGCAACAATATTTACTTTGGAATGAAGAGTTCAGCCCCAGAATTATCGCCATTCCCGGAGATTTATCTCAGCCACTCTTAGGGATGAGTACGGAAGGGTTTGAAATGCTGGCAGCTAATCTTGACGCTGTGTATCACAGTGCCGCCATGCTGAACTATGTGTATCCCTACTCAGCATTGAAGACTGCGAATGTTTTGGGAACGCAGGAAGTCATACGCTTGGCAAGTTCAATCAAAGCCAAACCTTTACATTACGTTTCTAGTGTTGCTGTTTTTGAATCACCTGCTTATGCTGGCAAAGTCGTTAAAGAACAGGATAAGTTTGACCATTGGGAAGGTATTTTTCTGGGTTACTCTCAGACGAAGTGGGTTGCGGAAAAGTTAGTCAAAATTGCTGGCGATCGCGGACTTCCCGTTACCATCCACAGACCACCACTCATATCAGGGCACAGTCAAACAGGTATATCTAACACCCATGACTTTACCAACTTAATGATCAAAGGTTGTCTTGAGATGGGATGTTTTCCAGACGTGGACTATATGCTGGATATGTCTCCTGTGGACTATGTGAGTCAGGCGATCGCCTATCTATCAAGACAGAAAGAATCCATAGGCAAAGCTTTCCACTTGCAACATCCTGAACCTATCTCTTTAAAGATGTTAGTTGAGTGGATGCACTCTTTTGGTTTTCCAATTGAATTGGTTCCTTACGATGAGTGGCAATCAATGTTAGTAAAAAATGTCACTTCTCAACAAAATCCTTTGTACACACTGCGACCATTCTTGCTTCAGAAGTGGTCTCAAGAAGGACTCACCATTCCAGATTTGTATCTGCAAGCGAAAAGACCAATTATTAGCTGCCAAGATACTCTTAAGGCACTAGCTGGAAGCTCTATTGTCTGTCCACCAATAGACTCTAGATTGTTTCTGACATACTCTTCTTACTTGATTTCGAGTGGTTTCTTGAACGTTGCATAAAACGACAAGATTCAAAGGGGTGTAAGCCAAGATAGGGGTATAGGGGTGTAGGGAAAATGCATTTATATTCCTATCCCTTTACACCCTTACACCCTCACACCCTTACACCCTTACCCCCCTAGCTTCTTTAATTGACAAGTTGGGTTAAGGCAGATGCAAAACCCAACAATTTTTTTTGCTTACACAAACAGGCAAAGACGCAAAGTTCTTCTGAGCGCCTTTGCATCTTTGCATTTTTACAGTGAACAGTGAGTCCAGCGCTGCAGGCGGGTTTCCAACGCCAGATACCTACGGAGGCAGACCCTCATCAAGTACTGGCTCCGCCGTAGGCGACTGGCGAACCCGATAGCCGTAAGGCGTGGCGTTAGCCATAGGGTGAACAGTTATCAGTTATCAAATTATTGTTCATTGATAACTGGTAACTGATAACTGGTTTAACAAAAACTATTTTAAAATTGTCAAATCTTGCTGTTAGCAATGCTGGCAACACTGCCATCTTGATTAAATGGCAATGTCTATGAACCGCGTATCAATATTGCCAGCACTTCAAATTCAAGCCATAACCTTCCACCGCAACAACCGCAACAGAATTGTTATCAGGTACAAGCTCTAGCAAGCTCCACTGTTGCTCTGTTTTTAGCAATGCTTGTCCTCCTGGAGTCAGAGAAACCTCTATTTGCTCTAGCTGAGCAATTCCTACTCCAGTTGCTTTTAAATATGCTTCTTTGCAAGTCCAGTAGCGGAAAAACACCTGTTGCATTTGATGGGGAGGAAGCCCAGACATCACTGCATATTCCCCAGGAGAAAAGTATCGTTTCGCAAGGGCCAGAACGTCGGAAATTGGGCGGACGTACTCTAGATCTACTCCGACCAGGCGATCGCAACTCACTGCACACAGAGCTAAGCCTTGCGAATGAGTTAAGTTAAACCATATTTTACTATCAGCAAATGTATCTGCTAACACTGGCTTGCCAGAGGATTCATAACAGAACTGCAACTCTTGCGGTTCTACACCCAAATAGCGACCCAATATCGTTCGCAGTATACCCCGACCAGCAATAAAACGTTGTCGATGCTGTTCTTTATAGAACCGTTTTGCCCGACAAACTTCGTCGCTGGAAAGGGTTGCTGTCAAATGTTGCAACTGTGTTTCTGGTCTGTCAAGGTCGATTCGCCAGACATGAATTTCATCCTGCAACAAAGTTAAATCTGCCGATGCAGGTAGCCACAAATGATTATTAACAGTCATTGAGTCACGCAGTAATAGTCAGCTAATGTCTGAATTAGATACTTAAATTTCGAGAGGACTGATAGCTAGCACCCGTATCGAACGCCCTCCGGGAACGCCCGTCGCTTGGCTGTCGGGAAACCCTACCAAGAGCGCTGGTCTCACCGGTGTGAACTATTATCCCTAACTCATTGTCCAGTAATTTACCACTCCTGCGACAAGATGTAGAGGAGGCAGTGGGTTGCGGTGAGACAGTGCCCTTCGGGTAAGCGCAAAGCGCACGCGATCGCGTTCGCAGTCGCCTAGGTCGGGAGACCCTCATCAAGCGCTGTCTCACCGTGCAGGGGGTTCCCTTCGTGCATGCAAACCGCTGTGATATGTGGATTTAGCCCAGTTTCCCCTCGTCTGGGTTTTCATCAGAAAACCCCAATCTCACACTCAAATTAAAGTCAAACGGTCTTGTCGCTTTTTTCAAGAGATACAAGAAAAAGTGCGTTGTCAAAATCAGTTTTGCTTTTTGACTTCCCGTTATTATATAGCTTTTAATGGTTGTCCTGATAGTTTTTTTGTAACCGATTTTTAATTTTTTAACTATATAATAAGTTCTTCTAACATCAAGACCGCCTCAGTTCACAATTGAACTGAGGCGGTCTAATTTCGAGAGGATATTACTATCTGCTTTTTCTGATTTGATTGATAATTACACCTGTTGCTGCACCTGTTGCTGCACTGCCAAAGGTACCTCTACCACCGTTAGTAATACCATTAGTGGCTGCACCGGCGGCTGCACCTACTCCAGCATCTTGAATGATGCTGCGTTGCTGCCTTTCTTTACGAGTGCCTCTAAGACCATTAGCACCATTGATAGCAGCACCAGTACCAGCACCATTAATGGCACCGTTGATCACGCTACGTCCTCTAATGATGCCTGAGACAGCGCCAACACCGGCTCCAATGGCTGTATCCTCAAGGATTTTATCATCAGCAGACGCAGGTTGAATTGGAACCAAACTGACACCAGCTAAACTTGCAGCCAATAGGCTGGGCATAAATGCGCGTTTCAAAATTTTGTTCATAGAATCTCCTTTTCAACTTATCAACCGATTAGAGAAAAGTTGAAGTTGTTCCAGTTTTTACCTTTTCTCTAGTCTAGACAATAAGAAACTTTTTCTCAATGAAAATGCTTTCATGATTACCGTACCTTTTATTCAAAAAGCCTGAATCCACTCTTGGACAGAATATTCAGTCCAGATGCCATTTTGCCAATACGGATCGGCTTCTACTAATTGGCGTACGATCGCTTCGTCTTCCGCTTCATAAATGCCAAAAACTTTAGTGACATCTGTCGTAGGACCAATAGTAACTAACACACCGGATTCTTTCTGTTTTGCTAGTCCATCTAGATGTGCTTGACGGTAAGGGGCGCGTTTTTCCAGAACGTCTTGGCAGTAAGTTCCCCACATGACATATTTAGGCATAATTTTACGAATTCAAAATCCAAAAAATCAAAGTTCAACAAAACACGAACAAACAAGAGCAAAAAATTTCTTTAGTTTTCACTCTTGTTTCTTGTGGCTTAACTCCTCAAAGTTACGCCAAATTTCTCCGCTAGGGCTTCGCGGACTTTATTATGTACTGGTTCAACTTCGCTATCGGTGAGGGTGCGATCGCTTACTCTATAAATCAAGCGAAATGCCAAACTCCGTTGTCCTTGGGGCACATGCTCCCCGCGATATTCATCAAACAATTCTACAGATTTCAGTAATTCTTTACCTGCTTTGGTGATGACTTTTTCAATTTCGGCAACACTCACCTTAACAGGCGCAAAGAAAGCAATATCTCGGTCTGCGGCTGGATAAGTGGAGTAAGGGTGGAATTGTGGTGTTAAGATTTCATCTTCATCTAGAGAATCCAAAAGCACATCTAAATCCAACTGGAACAGGTAGACTGAATCTGGTAAACCTTTTTCTTGCCGCAGTTGGGGATGCAATTGCCCAAACAGACCAAGCCTATTACCTCCTATCCATAGGGAAGCAGTGCGTCCTGGGTGCAAGCGGGAATCTCTGCAATCCGGTTGATATTCTACCTGCAAGCCAAACTGTTGAAACACATTTTCTAAAATACCTTTGGCTTCAAACCAAGTCATTGGTTGTTCGCGATCGCTTGTTGTCCATTTACTGGAGGAAATATCGCCTCCCATAATCCCAGCAATAACGTCTGTTTCTTGCAAACCTTCTTCTTGCCAGAAAATTCGTCCAATTTCAAAGCCGTTCAGCGAACCATTGCCCTGTTCCAGGTTGTATTGAAATGCATCAATTAATCCCGATATCAAGTCAGTTCGCAACGCCGAATATTCCACAAATAACGGATTTGCCAACACGATTTGTCTATCTTCCCCAGGTTTTACCAAGGAATAGTGGATTAATTCTGTCAATCCTTCTGCTCGCAATAGTGCTCGTAACTTGCGAATCAGTTCTTGTTCAAGAGGCAAATAACCTGCTTCTGCCTTGTCTGGCAAGGTATCGCAAAAGCGATCATAGCCGTAGAGACGAGCAATTTCTTCAATTAAGTCTATTTCCCGTTCTAAGTCGCGGTAACGATAGGGAGGTACGGAAACCATCCACTTGTTATCGGGTATGGAAGTGAGTTGACATCCCAATGCTGTGAGGATGCGTTCAACATCTGGGCTTTGGATTTCTCCTGTTTCCTCACCTAAATCAATTGGTCCGAGAACCTGGTTGACTCGATCCAAGCGTAATTCAATCGAACGCGACCAACTAGAGCGATCAGGACGAGAATCATTAATTTCTTGATGTATGATAACTCCTCCAGACAGTTCGCTAATCAGCGATAACGCACGACGAGTTGCGACTTCCAACTCAGCGCGGTTGACTCCCCGTTCGTATCTTCCAGAGGACTCACTTCTTAAACCGACACTGCGAGAAGAACGCCGAATTGCGACTGAATCAAATAGCGCTGCTTCTAAAACGAGGTTTTGAGTTCCATCATGCACTTCGGTTTCCTCGCCACCCATAACTCCTGCGATCGCAACAGGTTTATCATTAGCGGTGATCAGCAAATTTTGTGTAGATAGAGTGCGAGTTTGTCCATCGAGAGTTTTGAGAGTTTCCCCAGCGTTGGCGAAGCGGACACCAATCGCCAGATTCTCACTTCCAGCAACCGATTGTAAACGGTTACAGTCAAAAGCGTGTAGTGGCTGTCCCCATTCCAACATTACGTAGTTAGTAATATCTACAATATTATTGATGGGTCGCACTCCAGCAGCACGCAAGCGCTGTTGCAGCCACTCAGGTGATTGTGCAATTTTTACCTGGTCAATCACCGTGCCAATGTATGCTGGGCAAGCTTGTGTATCAGCGATTTTTAAAGTTAAATTAAACCCACCTTGAGAAATCGAAACTTCACCTGCTTGAGGAAGCGTTAGCTTTGCCCCTGTCAAGGCTGTGACTTCCCGCGCGATACCAACCATACATAAGGCATCTGCACGGTTAGCAGTCGCCGTGACATCTAAAATCACATCATCTAAACCTAACAGTGGACGTACATCGCTACCAAGTGCCAAGTTCTCTTGAGGAAAAATATGAATTCCGTCTACATCATTGGGCAAACCCAGTTCCTTGAGGGAACAAATCATCCCCTGTGATGGAACTCCTCGTAGTTTCGCGGGTTTAATTTTTAAATCTATGTTTGGTAAGTAGGTGCCTACAGTTGCTACGGGTACGTAAATATTTGCCCGGACATTGGAAGCACCACAAACGATATTTAAAGTTTCATCCGTACCGATATCGACTTGGCAAACACTTAATTTGTCGGCGTTGGGATGCGGTTGTCGTTCCAGCACTTTCCCCACAACAACGCCTGCTGCCCAAGTGCGGCGATCTTCAATATCTTCTACCTCAAACCCAGATAGTGTCAGCGTTTGTGCTAATTCTTCTGGGCTAAGTTTCAACTCCACTAGTTCTTGCAACCATTTCAGTGAGATACGCATGGTCTTGTGTTGCCTTGTCTGAAATCTAAGCTAAATTAATGCATAGACTATTCTAGAACTATTCCACGAAGTTCCTCACACATTTTGGAATTATGCACACAAAAGCTGCTTTACCTATTACTCTTTTAAACGGCAAGCAAACTTTGCCTATTATTGAAGCTTATTTTGAGTTTAATCATCTTAAACATCTCTATCGTCAGGGTTGGCTAAACCACGGTATTCAACCAAAGTCTTGTGAAAGTGTTGCAGAACACTCATTTTGTGTGGCATTATTAGCTTTATTTTTGGCTGATGAATATCACCTTGAATTAGACACAACTAAGGTCATTCGTATGGCTTTAATCCATGATTTAGGAGAAGTCTATGCTGGGGACTTTACTCCAAAAGATGCCATTGAAAAAAATCAGAAATATCAACTAGAAAAGCAGTCTATTCTTCAAGTACTGAATAAACTTCCTCATGGATTAGAGTGGATTGCTTTATGGGAGGAATACGAAAAGGGAGAATCTGCTGAATCACAGTTTGTCCATCAACTTGACCGATTAGAAATGGCTTTACAAGCTAGTGTATACGAACACTTGGAGCTAGCAAATTTATCAGTATTTTTTCAAAGTGCCAATCAAGCTTTGTCCGCACAGCAACTAAAATCTATATCTAGAGCACTAAAAGATTTAAGGGATTAAACTCAAATCAGCCAGCAAAATACGAAAAAATCTACACTAACTAATATACACACTAAATAATATTCTTAGCATTTTTTACATCCTAATTACTAGATTGTTTATTTAGTAATTAATAGCTGAATCCCTAAGCCAAATACGTAAACACAATTTTGAGTAAATCCGCACGAGTAAAAGGCTTAGTTAAATATCCAGAAGCTCCTACCAATCTAGCTTTTACACGGTCTACAAGTCCTTTATTTCCTGTCACCATAATGATGGGAGTTTTTTTGAACATTGAATTATTTCGGACGATTCGGCATAATTCATAACCATCCATTCCGTCCATATTCAAATCCAGTAATATTAAGTCTGGTTTGTACCTAATAACGGACATAACGGCTTTGAGTGGATCATTGATTGTCACGACAGAAAAATTTTCATCTTCTAAAAAGCGGCTAATTTCTTTAAGCATGGTGGGACTATCATCTACAGAAATAACTTTGTAGACTTTTCGTGGGGTGACAGTAGCGGAAGTTCCTGCTTCATGTTTAAGATTGTTATTATTAGATATTGTTGATTTCTGAATTTTTTCCTTATCCGGAGAAACTGGAGTTTTTCGCTGTTGAGTAACGGCATGACTTGCAGAAATAACAGAGTTATCCGAATATCTGGTGCGAGTTGATCCTACTTCCGAATCAACCAGTTTAGTTTGATCTGATTGCGTAACAGAACGAGAAACTGATATTACATCTGTAAAAGTTTTTGGTAATTTATCAAAGGGTGGATCTGGTTCATGTAATAGTATAGTGCCATTTAAAATATGAGGGTATAATGTTTTGGCTAGTTGGACTTCGTCTTGATTCATAATCACTGACAAATGTCGCAAACTAAAACCCTTCATCCACTCAGTTAACTGAGGGTCTATTCCTGATAATTTATTTGGACTATCTGTGGTTTTAATTAACAAATATGGACGTTGATAGGGAGAAGAAATTTGGGGTCCCAAGGAATGCCAATTCTGCAACTTTTGTTGGCAACGTTCCGCAATTTTTTCGGCATCAAGCTTGCAAATAGTTGGAACTCGACAATCAGAATCTTTTAATGTAAAAGTCGCTTCTTTGGTTAAAAGATATGACTCCAGCACTTCTTTTACCAATTCTTGGATCAGGACTGCTGCTTGTGTAGAATGTAAATAGCGTTCGCTCACTAACCAGCAAATAGCTTGATATTCTGGAGGTAATGGAGCAGGAATCAATTCATCTTGAGTATCACTGTCATGGATGATTGATTGACTTTTGGTGTCTGGTTCAAACATCAAACGTAATTGAACACGAACCTCACCGACAATGCTAGGAACATGATGGCTTAAGCGACGCAAATGACGTTCCAAGCGATCAAACGGTTCAACTGAATGAGTAGCATATGTTATTTTTCCTTGCTCTAGATATATTGACCAGGAAATAGAACTGCTAAACACTTGTAAACAAGTACTCTCAGAACAATTAGATAGATGTCTCAATAAGCTTAAAGGACGTAGTTTGGTAAATGTGCCAAAATTATTCATTTCTCTAGAGATTTTCTGTAAAAGGAGACCGATTGTTGGAATATTCGAGTGATCGGTAATAAATAATAGTATCTCTCTAACTTTGAGATTTATTTATACAGAAATTTTCTCGTCATTTGAGTTATATACATATATTACAAGCTAGAAAGGGATATTATAGCTTGTATATTACATGTTTTTGTAACATGACTAACAAAGTAAATTTTTCAAGTTTTTTAAACAAAAAACAACTGAGTATGAGTTCTATGCGAGTGGCTGGGGAGTCAGGTGTTGGATTTCCAACCAAAATTTGGAAAAAGTGGTTGCGCTCTCACTGGTTGAACATAGGGGTCTTTTTACAGTCCAGACAAAATGCGTCCAATTTTCCACTTATTCTACTCCCAGTTGTAGTTGCTGAATTTTGCATGATCCTTGTTTAATTTTAATTAGTTAATTAAGCTAACAGAGGAGTCGTGCTCTGAGTCATTTGATAAACTTCAATTAGTTATTTTCATCATTCATCCTACCTTTCTACATCGAATCTTTAAATTTCTACGTCAGCAAAGGTACTGAGATACTGTATCGTATACGTATTACGTATAAAACTCGTTTTTCTTGCACATAAGATTATGCTGACGAATTGTTGGCTCAGCTTTACTTCAATTCTGTCTGAGAGAAAATTCAACCAAAAATTTGTTATGAATTTAGCGGCGGAATTTTTGTTAAAGAAATAGTAAGCTATCTGAACCAAAAAAAATTAGATATGGTTTTGTCAGTGCTATAAACTATATACTTTGAGGAAAAGGAAAGCTAAGCTTTGGACTATAACATAACACGAAAAGTTATGCATGATACATTAAAACTTGATGAAGTAGTTGAGTTTGCTGAAAATCCAGAACCTCGTTGTCCTTGTGTACTACTTCTAGATACATCTGGCTCAATGCAAGGTGTAGCATTAGATTTATTAAATCAGGGTTTACAGAGTTTCAGGGAAGAATTAACAAAAAATGCTTTAGCGGCAAGGAGGGTTGAAGTAGCAATAGTTACTTTTGATAGTCATGTGAATGTAGTACAGGATTTTGTGACTGCTGACCAATTCAGTCCGCCGCTACTAACAGCACAGGGACTGACGAGTATGGGTATTGGAATTCATAAAACCTTGGACATGATTCAAGAACGAAAAGCTCAATATCGCGCCAATGGTATTGCTTACTATCGTCCTTGGGTATTTATGATTACTGACGGTGAGCCACAAGGCGAGTCTGAAGATGTTGTAGAGCAAGCAGCGCGGCGTCTAAAAGAAGATGAATCAAGGAAACGTGTAGCATTCTTTACTGTTGGTGTAGACAATGCTAATATGACGCGGCTAAGTCAAATAGCTGTACGTACACCCTTAAAACTCCAAGGACTCAATTTTGTTGAAATGTTTGTTTGGCTATCAGCCAGTATGTCAGCGGTTTCTCATTCCAAAGTAGACGAACAAGTGGCACTACCACCTATTGGTTGGGGTTCTGTTTAGTAGAAGATGTGACAAAATGCTCAAAAAAGAGCACTAACCAAAGATCATCTATGAACACTTCTAAACAAAGACCTCATTGGCGGGTAGTAGCTGCATCGGTATGTGGAACAAGTCATTTGAAGAACAAACAATTGTGTCAGGATGCTCACCATTGGCAGATTTTGCCAGATAATATCTTAGTGGTTGCGGCAGCGGATGGAGCAGGTAGTGCAAGCATGGGTAAGGTGGGAGCAATGATTGCTGTGGAAACAGCGATAGAAAACATCTCTATCAAAGAATTTTCTCGACGAACATTAGTCGATGATAATGCTGCGCGCTCACTTTTGACCGAGGCAATAATTGCTGCCAAGAAAGCTGTCGAAGAAGAAGCCGTCGCTTCCCAGAAGCAGTCCTTCGATTTGGCAAGTACGCTGATTATTGCGTTGGCAACACCAGAATTTGTGGCAGTGGCACAAATCGGGGATGGTGTGGCAGTGGTGAGAGATTTTCAGGATAACCTGATCGCGCTGACCATGCCTGACAGTGGTGAATATATCAACGAAACAGTTTTTTTGACCTCACCGACAGCCCTAGATGCTGTGCAACTAAGATTATGGCGTCAGGCAGTAGCCAATGTTGGTATCCTCACAGATGGACTACAAATGCTTGCCATGAATATGGCAGTGGGAGTTCCTCATAAACCATTCTTCCTTCCACTATTTGACTTCGCAGCGA